>NZ_DASQMZ010000015.1:0-4043 GCF_035645235.1 Paenibacillus sp. | reverse complement strand
ATACGATATAGTCGAGCGTCGGCTCGAAGCAAGCGTACGTCTGCTTCGTGACCGGGTTTTGCAGCTCGTCGAGCGTGTAGCCGACGGCGATCTTCGCCGCCATCTTGGCGATCGGGTAGCCCGTCGCTTTCGACGCGAGCGCCGAGGAGCGGCTGACGCGCGGGTTGACCTCGATGACATAATATTGGTACGAATGCGGATCCAGCGCGAATTGCACGTTGCAGCCGCCCTCGATGTTAAGCGCGCGGATGATTTTCAGCGACGCGGTGCGCAGCATCTGGTATTCGCGGTCGGACAGCGTCTGGCTCGGCGCGACGACGATGCTGTCGCCCGTATGGACGCCGACCGGATCGAAGTTTTCCATGTTGCAAACGACGATGCAGTTATCGTTCGCATCGCGCATGACCTCGTATTCGACTTCCTTCATGCCGGCGATGCTCTTCTCGACGAGACATTGCCCGATCGGCGAGTACCGCAGGCCCGAGGAGACGATCTCGACGAGCTCTTCTTCCGTGTGGCAGATGCCGCCGCCTGTGCCGCCGAGCGTGTACGCCGGACGCACGATGATCGGGTAGCCGATTTCGCTCGCGAAGTCGACCGCCTGCGGCACCGTCGTGACGATCACGCTCTCCGGCACCGGCTGCTCGAGCTCGCGCATCAGATCGCGGAACAGGTCGCGGTCTTCCGCCTTCTCGATCGCCGTCAGCTGCGTGCCGAGCAGCTTGACGTTCTCCTTTTCCAATACGCCCGCTCTCGCGAGCTCTACCGCCATATTGAGGCCCGTCTGTCCGCCGAGCGTAGGCAGGAGCCCGTCCGGGCGCTCCTTGCGGATAATGCTCGAGACGAATTCGAGCGTAATCGGCTCGATGTAGACGCGATCCGCCATGTTCGTATCCGTCATGATCGTCGCCGGATTGCTGTTGATGAGAACGACTTCGTAGCCTTCTTCTTTCAGCGCTTGGCACGCCTGCGTGCCGGCGTAGTCGAACTCGGCCGCTTGGCCGATGACGATCGGGCCGGAGCCGATGACCAGGATTTTCTTGAGCTTCTCGTTTTTAGGCATCTGATCTCAACCCTTTCTCGCGAGCAATTCGAGCTCGGTTTGGCGCGCCGTCTTCGGCCGCTCCTCATGGAATTTGCGAACCATCGTCAGGAAGTCGTCGAACAGGTAGCTCGAATCGAACGGACCCGGCGACGCCTCCGGATGGTATTGCACCGAGAAGGCCGGCAGCGTCGCATGCTTCAGCCCTTCGATCGTGCCATCGTTGTTATTGATATGCGTCGTGACGAGGCCGGTGCCTGCGAGCGACGATTCTTTCACGGTATAACCGTGGTTTTGCGATGTAATGTAGCATCGGCCGGATTCGAGATCCTTCACCGGGTGGTTGCCGCCGCGGTGGCCGAACTTCAGCTTCTCCGTGTCGGCGCCGCAGGCGAGCGCAAACAGCTGGTGGCCGAGGCAGATGCCGAAGATCGGAAGCGTGCCGAGCAGCTGTTTCACCGTCTCGACCGCGTGCGGCACGTCCTTCGGGTCGCCGGGGCCGTTCGAGAGCAAGATGCCGTCCGGACGCAGGCGAAGAATTTGCTCCGCCGTGGCGTCATGCGGCACGACGACGACGTCGCAGTCACGTCGCGTCAGGTCGCGCAGGATGCCGCTCTTCGAGCCGAAATCCATCAGCACGACGCGCTGATCCTTGCCGGGCGAGTTGTAGACGCTCTTCGTGGAGACGCGGGATACTTGGTCGCGGATCAGCTCCGACGCGCCGAGCCGCTCGCTCAGCTCCTCCACGCGCACGTCGCCCGTCGCGATAATGCCCTTCATCGTGCCGTGGCTGCGAATTTTCCGCGTCAGCATGCGCGTGTCGATGTCGCTGATGCCGACGATGCCGTACTCCTTCAGCATGTTGCCGAGCGAGTATTGGGCGCGCCAGTTGCTCGGCACCTCCTCGTGGCGCCGCACGACGAAGCCGTGCACGAACGGGCGCACCGCTTCGAAATCGTCGCGCGTGATGCCGTAATTGCCGATGAGCGGAAACGTCATCGTCACGATTTGACCGCAGTAGGACGGGTCGCTGAGCACTTCCTGGTATCCCGTGATGCCCGTATTGAATACGACCTCGCCGACCTGCTCGCCTTCTCCTCCGAACGAGGTGCCTTCGAACAGCGTGCCGTCTTCCAAGTACAATTTAGCTAACAAACTCGCCACTCCCCTTCTCCAGCTCTGACCATACGATGTTGCCGCCAAGCATGGTAAGCTTCGGCCAGCCTTTCAAACTCCATCCCGCGAACGGGGTGTTTTTGCCTTTGCTCGCGAACGTCGACGGATCGACTTTGCGTTCTTCCTCGAGATCGATGATCGTCACGTCGGCGGGCGCCCCGACCTCGAGCCGCCCCGTCGGCAGGCCGAACAGCTGCGCCGGCTTGCTCGTCAAGCGTTCGAGCACGAAAGGCAGCGTCCAACGTCCCGTCGCCACGAACTTCGTGTACAGCAGCGGGAACGCCGTCTCGAGCCCGACGATGCCGAACGGCGCTCGATCGACGCTTCGCGACTTCTCTTCCTCGCTGTGAGGCGCATGATCCGTTACGAAAATGTCGATCGTCCCGTCCTCCACCGCCGCGATCATCGCTTCGACGTCGCGCGGGGTGCGAAGGGGCGGGTTCATTTTCCAATTCGCGTCCTCCGCGCTCGGAATATCCTCGTCGCTCAGCAGCAGATGGTGCGGGCAAACTTCTGCGGTGACGTTGATGCCGACCTGCTTGCCGAGGCGGATCAGCCGCGTCGACTGCTCCGTCGAGACGTGGCAGACGTGATAGTGCACGCCGGTCGCCTCGGCGAGCAGGATGTCCCGCCCGACGTGGATCGCCTCCGATTCGTTCGGGATGCCTGGAAGTCCGTGCTTCTTAACGAACTCGCCTTCGCTGAAGGCCGCGCCGCCCGGAAGCAGCGTGTCGTCCTCGCAGTGCGCGATGATCGGCATGCCGAGCGCGGCCGCCCGCCGCATCGCTTCCTTCATCATGCCCGCGCTTTGGACGCCTACCCCGTCGTCGGTGAAGCCGATCGCGCCGGCCGCTTTCAACGCCTCGTAGTCCGCCAGCTCGCGGCCGAGCTCGCCGAGCGATATGCAGCCGTACGGCAGCACCCGGGTCAAGCCGACGCTTCTCCCGCGCTCGACGACCTTCGCGACCGTCTCCGCCTTATCGAGCACCGGCCGCGTGTTCGGCATGCAAGCGACCGTCGTGAAGCCGCCCTTCGCCGCCGCTCTGGAGCCCGTCTCAATATCCTCTTTATATTCGAACCCCGGCTCGCGGAAATGCACGTGCATATCGATCAGGCCCGCCGTTACAAGTCTGCCGCCCGCGTCGACGACCTCGTGCCCGTCCGTCGCGACCGCCTTCGCCGCGTCCCCTCGCGCGATGTCGGCGATGACGCCGCCCTCCGCCAGCACCGCGACGGCCTCTCCATCGGCCGTCCTGCCGTTAACGATCCATGTCCCCATACCGGTTACTCCCTTCATCCGTTGCTTCGACTTCTGCCGCGTTCGTTGCATCGGTTCTCTTTTTTGACTAGCTCAATCCCCTTCGAGCCTCGAGATCGTCACCTCGTCCTTGTCGTCCACCTCGCACAAACTCACCTCGATCGACTCCAGTTTGGAGGTCGGCACGTTCTTGCCGACGTAATCGGGTCGAATCGGCAGCTCCCGGTGGCCTCGGTCGACGAGCACCGCAAGTTGAATCATTTGCGGACGCCCGCAAATGATGAGTGCGTCCATCGCGGCGCGAACCGTGCGGCCGGTGTACAACACGTCGTCGAACAAGACGATCTTTCGCCCCGCGACGAGCGCCGGATCGACCGCTTGCCCCGAGGCCGGCTTCGCCGTCCCCGCGCCGACGTCGTCGCGGTAGTTCGTGATGTCGATTTCGCCGACCGGCACGACCTGCCCTTCGATTTCGGCGATTTTTTCGGACACCCGGCGGGCCAAGTAGATGCCTCTGGTCCGGATCCCGATAAACGTACAATTGTCAACGCCCTTATTTTTTTCCAA
>NZ_DASQMZ010000014.1:0-41157 GCF_035645235.1 Paenibacillus sp. | reverse complement strand
TTTGCTGCGTGACTTCGCCGGACGCCCGACGCCGCTCTTTTACGCCGAACGCCTGACGGAGCATTTCGGCGGCGCCAAGATTTACCTCAAGCGCGAAGATTTGCTCCATACCGGCGCGCATAAGATCAACAACACGATCGGGCAGGGCGTACTGGCCAAGCGCATGGGCAAGAAGAAGGTGATCGCGGAAACCGGCGCGGGACAGCACGGCGTCGCTTCCGCGACGGTCGCGGCGCTGCTCGGCCTCGAGTGCAAGGTATTCATGGGCGAGGTCGATACGCAGCGTCAGCAGCTGAACGTCTTCCGGATGAACCTGCTCGGCGCGGAGGTCGTGCCGGTGACGTCCGGCACGCGTACGCTCAAGGACGCGGGCAACGAGGCGCTCCGGTACTGGGTCAGCCATGTCGACGATACGTTCTACATTCTCGGCTCCGTCGTCGGGCCGCATCCGTATCCGATGATGGTCCGCGACTTCCAGCGCATCATCGGCGACGAGACGAAGTCGCAGATGCTGGACCAGCACGGGCGGCTGCCGGACGCGATCGTCGCCTGCGTCGGCGGCGGCAGCAACGCGATGGGCATTTTCTATCCGTTCGTGGACGATACGAACGTTCGGCTCATCGGCGTCGAGGCGGCGGGCGAAGGCGTCGAAACCGAGCGCCACGCGGCGACGATGACGCACGGAAAGCCGGGCGTCTTCCAAGGGTCTATGAGCTATTTATTGCAGGACGAGCACGGGCAGGTGCAGGAGGCGCACTCGATTTCCGCGGGCCTCGACTATCCGGGCATCGGTCCGGAGCATTCGTATTTGAAGGATATCGGGCGGGCGGAATACGTGCCTGCGAGCGACGCCGAAGCGCTGGAGGCGCTGCAGCTGCTCTCTCGCAAGGAAGGCATCATTCCCGCGCTCGAATCGGCGCACGCGATCGCGTACACGCTCAAGCTGGCGCCGACGATGTCGAAGGACGCGATCGTCGTCGTCAACTTGTCCGGCCGCGGCGATAAAGACGTCGAGTCGATCATGAAGTACATGGGGAGGGACGCGCGATGACCGCGGAGACGACATTCAATGCGATCGATGCGACGTTCGCCCGCCTGAAGGCGGAAGGACGGACGGCGCTGATCCCGTTCCTGACGATCGGAGACCCGGATCTCGACGCGTCGCTCGCGCTCATTCGGGAGATGGAAACGGCGGGCGCGGACATGATCGAGCTCGGCGTGCCGTATTCCGATCCGCTGGCGGACGGGCCGGTCATCCAGCGCGCTTCTCAGCGCGCCTTGTCGGGCCGGCTGACGACGATGGTAGACGTCATCGGCGTCGCACAGCGCGCCAAGGAAGCGGGCGTGAAGCTGCCCTTCATCTTGTTCACGTATTATAACCCGATCCTGCAGCTCGGCTTCGACCGGTTTTTCGATTTGCTCAAGGCGAACAACGTCTCGGGCATGATCGTGCCGGATTTGCCGATCGAAGAAGACGAGGAGCTGCGCAGCCTCGCCGAAGCGCACGGCCTGCATCTCATTCCGCTCGTGGCGCCGACGTCGCGGACGCGCGTGGAGTCGATCGCCCGCAAGGCGCGCGGCTTCGTGTATTGCGTCTCGTCGCTCGGGGTGACGGGAGAGCGGTCGGCGTTCGCGACCGACCTCGACGCGTTCCTGGACACGGTACGCGGCGCCGCGAGCGTGCCGATCGCCGTCGGCTTCGGCATCTCGAACCGGGAGCAGGTCGCCCGCTTCGAAGGGCGATGCGACGGCGTCATCGTCGGCAGCGCGATCGTGCGCAAGATCGAGGAGCAGGAGGCGAAGCTGCGCGACGCGGCGACGCGCGAGGAAGGCGCGCGCGCGGTCGGCGACTTCGTGAGGGAGCTGCGAGGCTAGTTTTTATACTTATTTGATAGGAGTGGACGAGACATGCAACCGAAAGCGCGTATTACGCACCTGCCGGTATACCAGCCCGGCAAACCGGTAGACGAAGTGAAGCGGGAGCTCGGCCTCACGAAGGTGACGAAACTCGCCTCGAACGAAAATCCGTTCGGCTGCTCGCCGAAGGCGAAGGAAGCGATCGTCGCGATAGCGGAGCAGGCGAACATCTATCCGGACGGCGCCAGCGTCCTGTTGAAGGACGCGGTCGCGGCGCTGTACGGCGTCGACCCGGAACAAATCGTGTTCGGCGCCGGCTCCGACGAAGTCATTCTAATGATCGCCCGCGCGTTCTTGTCGCCGGGTGACGAGACGATTATGGCGGACCGCACGTTCCCGCAATACCGGCATAACGCGGAGGTCGAAGGCGCGACGGTCGTCGAGGTGCCGCTGAAGGACGGGACGCACGATTTGGAGGCGATGCTCGCCGCGGTGACGGACCGGACGAAGATCGTATGGGTGTGCAACCCGAACAATCCGACGAGCACGATCGTCACCGCCGACGAGGTCGAATCGTTCCTCGAGCGGATCCCCTCCTCCGTCATGGTCGTGCTGGACGAAGCGTACGTCGAGTACGTCGTCGATCCGCGCTTCCCGAACGCGCTGGAGCTGATTAAGCGCTACCCGAACGTCGTCACGCTGCGGACGTTTTCGAAGGCGTACGGCCTCGCGGGCCTGCGCATCGGCTACGGCATCGGCCGGGCGGAATTGATCCGGTCGATCAATCAGGTGCGCGAGCCGTTCAACACGACGAGCTTCGCGCAGGCGGCCGCGCTCGCCGCGGTGCAGGACCAGGCATTCATCGCGAGCTGCCGCGAAGCGAATGCGGCCGGGATCGTTTACCTGAGGGAGCAGTTCGACCGCCTCGGGCTGAAGAGCTTTCCGGCGCACGGCAACTTCGTTCTTGTCGATTGCGCGCGCGACGCGAAGACGGTATACGAGGAGCTGTTAAAGAAGGGCGTCATCGTTCGCGGCGGCCATACGGCGTCGATCGGCTTCCCGACGGCGATTCGCGTGACGGTCGGGTCGGCCGAGCAAAACAAGGAATTCGTCGAGGCGCTCGAAGCGGTGCTCCAAGAGACGGCTGTGGCGGCCGAATGACGAAAATCGCCATCTTCGGCGTAGGGCTGATCGGCGGGTCCTTGGCGCTCTGTTTTAAGGGCTTGCCCGGGGTTCGCGTCGTCGGCCATTCGCCGAGGCTCGAATCGATTCGAAAATACGTGGAGCGCGGCGTCGTCGACGAAGGGACGACGTCGCTCGAGGAAGCGGCGGAAGACGCGGACTTTCTGTTCCTGTGCGTGCCGGTCGGCATGCTCGGGGAGTATCTCGATCGGCTGTCCCGCTGCCCATTGAAGCCGGGCGCCGTCATTACGGACGTCGGCAGCACGAAGGGCGAGGTGGTCGAGGCGGCCGCTCGGCATTCGTTCGGCGAGGCCGTCTTCATCGGCGGCCACCCGATGGCGGGCAAGGAGCGCTCCGGCGTCGAAGCCGCGACGTCGAAGCTGTTCGAGAACGCTTATTATGTGTTGACGCCTACGAAAGAAACGCCTTCGGCCGCGTACGACGCTCTCGTTTCGCTGCTCGCGCATACGAAAGCGAAGCTCGTGCGGCTCGATCCTCGGACCCACGACGAAATCGTCGGCGCGGTCAGCCACTTGCCGCATATCGTGGCGGCGTTGCTGGTCAATTTGGTGGCGAGGCTGAATCGGACGGACGACGGGTACGAGAAGCTGGCCGCGGGCGGGTTTCGCGACATTACGCGCATCGCCTCGAGCGACCCGACGATCTGGCGCGATATTTGCGTCAGCAATCGCGAGGTGCTGCTCGACCTGCTTCGGGAATGGATGTCGGAGACGGAGCGGTTCATGAACGTGCTGCGCTCGGGCGAGCCGGACGAGCTGGCGGCCGAATTTCGCGCCGCCTCCGCGTTCCGCGGCGCATTGCCGGAGCGGCGGGTCGGAACGGCGGCGACGCATTACGAGTTTTACGTGCAGGTGGCGGACGAGCCGGGCACGATCGGCAAGCTGACGACGCTGCTCGGGACGAACCGCATCAACCTGCGGAACATCGGCATCCTGGAGCCGGCGCCGGGCGGGCCGGGGCAGCTGCGGCTTTCGTTCGGCAACGACGAGGATTGCTCCCGCGCTAAGGCGTTATTAGAGGAAGAAGGCTATATAGTACATTATTAATCCGACAGCCGTTCCGAGAGGAGCGGCTTTTTTGCGGGCTAGGAAATGTTTCTAAAAAAAACTGAAAGCGTTTTTAGAAAATCTATTGACAAACTGTAAGCGGATACATATACTAAAAGTACAGTATGGTTTCTCTCCACTCCTATCCGATATATGGCACTCTGTGCAGCCGCCGCGAGGCGGTCTTTTTTTTGCCCGAAATTCGGTTCCGGCTAGGTACGGCGTCGAGCGAATCCGCGCGGGAAGCCCACGCGGGAAGGTCGTGGCGTCCTTCGGACAAGCGGATACCAAACATTTTCCAAAAAAGGGATAGTCAGATACTAAGATCATGTTGTACACTAGGATGGGCGATACGAGGAGAATGTTGGGAATTGTCGAAGCCGGCAGGAATTTAGCGAACGAACTCGAATATGTTTGTACATTGGACAATTCCGCAATAGGTTGATCGAACTATTTTATTTATATAATTAGATACCGCAACTTTTCCGTTCGGGCATGGTATACACAAGTAAGAACCGAACGGAATCGAGCAAGGGAGCGAGCAAGGAGGGTTCCATGACCGATTCCCAGCTGATTCGGGAGATTAAGGACGGCAACGTTCAGCTCTATAAGGAACTGGTCACGCGCTACGAGCGGAAGATCCTGCTTTTCATTTATCATATGTTGAAAAATTCGCGCATGGACCACATGGCGGAGGATATGTGCCAAGAGACGTTTTATAAGGCGTATCGGAGCTTGCATTCGTTCCGGGAGGTCGAAGCGTCGTTCTCCACATGGCTTTATACCATCGCGCGGAATACAGTGCTCAGCGAACTCCGGAAAAACCGGAACGGCAACGTGTATCTCGAGGACAGCGGCTTCGAGCCGATTACGTCCTCGGACGCGACGCCGGAGCAAACCGTGCTTCGCGCCGAGAAGGTGAACATGGTGCGCGAAGCGATCAACAGCTTGCCGGAAAAGCAGCGTTCCGCCTTGATTTTGCGCGAGTACGACGGAATGGATTACCAAGAGATCGCGAATATTCTCGGGCAAACCGTATCCTCCGTCAAGTCGTTGTTGTTCCGGGCCAGGGCTAGCGTCAAGACCCAATTGGAGTCTTACGTGGGCGAACCGATCCTAGAGGAATATGAAGGGATGAAACAACGATGAAGTGCGATGACATTCGGGAGCTGCTGCCCGATTACTGGGATCAACCGGAGGGCGATTGGAGCCGCGTCCGCGTCGACGAGCACGTGAAGCGTTGCCCGGCCTGCGCGGAAGAGTTCGAAATGTGGCGGGAGAGCGCGAGCCTGATTCAATCCGCCGCATGGGAAGAAGCGACCGAGCTGCCGGAGCGGGGCGCGGTGTCCGCCTCCGTCATGGACCGGATTTACGCGGACGAAGGCTGGCGCAAGCCGGTAGCCGAGCGGTTATACCGGATTCCCCATCGGCTGCGCATTCGGCTGCTGTCGCTCGTGGCCGGCTGCCTCGCGATGTTCGGCTGCGCGTTCCTGTTCCGCCTGCTGTCGCCCGGCGCGACGGCGACCGTCCTGCCGAGCTCCGGGGTCATGACGGTGAACGCGCTCGGCGGCGGGGAAGCGAGCGAATTTTCGATCGCGGGCATCGAAGGGGTGCCGGTCGCGTCGATCGGCGATCCGGTCGTGCTCGGATTATCTGTCGTAGATTCCTACCCGGATTACCTGTTCGTGCTGTCGATGCTCGGCCTTATATGCGCGCTGCTCACGATGAACTGGCTCGCGCGCATCCGCGCATAGACGAATAAGCTACGAAGAAAGACGCCTGCGAGGGCGTCTTTTTTGTTGCGTTCCCGGCGGTCCGATAGCGGAAGGGAAACCGCGTGCCCAATTTCGAGAAAAAGATGCGGAAGAGCGAATACTTTTCGCAAATTGCCCAATACTGGGTAACAAACGCACTATTCGAAAGGCGGGACGAGCAAAACGATGAATCTGGCTGACATGCTGAGCTATGCGGACATTCACCAGTTGAACCGAATCGCCGATCATTACGCATGCGATTGCAACACGAATTCCAAGCGAGAATTGATCCAGTCGATCCTCAACGCATTAAATCGCAAAGACGTGTTTGAGCGGTACATCGAAACGTTGTCGGTGGAGGACATCCGGTTTTTGAACTCGCTCGCGTTCGACCCGAGGGACGCCTTCTCGCTGGAGGAGCTGCTCGCGAGAGCGCAAATCAGCCGGTACGAGGCGGCGAAGCCGTCGTTCCTGGGCGGAGGGCCGACGGAAGCGGCGAGCGAGATTTTAACGACCGTAACGGTCGACCTTCGCGGCCAGCAGGACGCGAAGCCGGCCAAGAAGGAGACGAAGAAGCGCGAAGCGAAGAAGGCGAAACCGACGGCCGAAGCCGCAGAGCCGCGTTGGAGCCCGCGGGAGATGATCGTCAAATTCGCGCATCAGGGCTGGCTGTTTAACGGCTACTCGCACAATACGAAATATTTGTTCCAAGTGCCGGCCGACTTAAAGCGGCGTTTCGGGGATTCGCTCGCCCGGGCGTATCAGCGGCAGCTCCGCGTCATCGACGAGCCTGCCGCCTACCGCGACGAACAGCGGCTGCTCGCGGACGACATCGGCGCGTTCCTGCGCTTCTTACGGCAGCACGAGGTGGAGCTGAACGCGGAAGGCACGATGTATAAGCGCTCTCAGCAGATGCTGTTCGAGACGTTCCACGTAAAGGAGGAGCCGGTCGGCAAAGGCGGCTGGCGATTCGGGTACGGACGCAAGATTAAAGATTATCCGAATCGATTCTCGTTAATATACGACTACTGCTATTACAACGGCCTCATCGACGAGGGAGAAGGACGGCTCGTCTTGTCGGATAAAGGCGAAAGCTTCCTCGCGGAGGGGCGTACGACCGATCCCGGCGCCGTCTACCAGTTTTGGCTGAAGCTGTATAAAAATCCGATCCATAACGTACAGACGCTCGTCCACTGGATCGACCGGCTCGCCGGCCGCTGGGTCACGCTGAACACGCTGTCCCGGGTGCTGACGCCGCTGATTAAGCCGTATTATTACGACACCCCGGAGTCGATCTTGACGAACCGCATCGTCATGATGCTGATGCATCAGGGGCTGCTGCGAATCGGCGAGCATCCGGAGGAGGGCGCCGTCATCGAAATGACGAAGCTCGGCAGCAGTATCGTTCGAGGCGTATACGTATCCGAAGAGGAAAAGATCGCGCTGCCCGAAGACGCGGCCCCGGGCATGCCGACGTAGCTTGCGGGAGCGGGCGCGCGTATATTCGAATGCGGCGGGGACGGCCGCCCGTGACGGGGAGGCTGCCGCCGAATATGATTTATTAGGTTCGACCGATTGAAGGAGGGTGGGTGACGTATGGATAAGATGATTCCCACGAACGAAGCGATGCGCCTCCTCATGGCCGAGTTGATTTTGGACAAAGCCATACGCGACTACAGGGAGCGGGAGCTGTACCTTGAGATCGACAGGGCGCTGGCGCAAGGGGACGAGGCGGCGTTTCTTCTATTAACGAACGAGCTTCGATCGTTGCAGGGCATCGCATAACGATTCGGAGAATCGGTCTATGCCCGGGGAGGCGTAGGCCTTTTTTTGCGTCCGTTTGGATTCGACTTTCGGTTTATGGTAGGCTTGAGGGAGGTTTACCGAGGATGATCGAAGCGGGGGACGACGATGAAATTCAGCGAGATCGAGAAGGATCGATGGCCCGAGCTGAAGCCTTATCTAGATACGGCGCTGCTGCCGCTGAGCGGCTTGACCGGCGGCGAAGCGCCCCATGAAGCGACGGAGGCGCTCGAGCGGCTCCGCGACGCGCTGGAGCCGCTGGAAAGCGCGTACCGCGGACGCGTCGTCACGATGCCGGCGCTCCATTACGCCGAGGACGACGCTTCGCTGGCCGTTCTGGCGGACAAGCTGTGCGCGCGCATGCGGGAGAGCGGCTTCCGCCACTGCGTCGTCGTGACGGGCGCGCCGCGCCTCCTGACGCTGTCCGTGCCGAACGCTTCGGCGGTGCTCGGCCCCGAGCCGCCGAGCCCGGTCGCGCCGAGCGAGCTGTACCGCTCGAAGGCGACGCGGGAGATCGAACGGCTGTGGCGAGGCACGCCCGCGACTGCGTCGGGCGGCGTCTCCGAGTTGTGACAATTTCGCAACAGTTTCCGCCGGAGCGCCGCCCTGGCGCGGTTTGCCCGACGTCGATTTCTTGACGCCCTATAGGGCGTAAGCTATTATGGATTATGACTTTGCATGTACAAAATAGAACGAAGATGTGACAGGTTTCGGCAAAGGGGGGTAACCGAATATGAGCGAACATCAACAACATGGAAACCACGAGTCCGAACACAAAGCGACCAGCCGGCGAGAGATGTCCCGCCGTCAGTTTCTTTCCTATACGCTTGGCGGCGCCAGCGCGTTCATGGCGGCCGGTGTGGTCATCCCGATGCTGCGCTTCGCCGTCGATCCGGTGCTGCAAGCGAAAGGCGCGGGCACGCTCGTGAAAGTCATCGAGGAAGAGAAAATCACGTCCGAACCGACGGAAGTGCGCTTCACCGTGCACCAGGTGGACGGCTGGTACGAGAGCGATCCGACGCTCGTCGCGTGGATTTCCAGGGGGGCGGACGGCAACATCTTCGCGCTGTCGCCGGTGTGCAAGCATCTGGGCTGCGCGGTGAACTGGAATACGAATCCGGAGTTTCCGAATCAATATTTCTGCCCGTGCCACGGCGCGCACTACACGCAGGACGGCGAAGCGTTGGCCGTCGCGCCGGCGCCGCTCGACGAGTACGAGGTGCAGGTGCAGGAAGGCTTTGTTTACTTAGGACCGATCAAACCGAACGAACGGGTGTAAGAGGAGGCGTAAAGTCGCATGTTAAAAACGGTATACAACTGGATCGACGAACGTCTCGACATTACGCCGATTTGGAGGGACGTCGCGGATCACGAGGTGCCGGAGCACGTCAACCCGGCGCATCACTTTTCCGCGTTCGTGTATTGCTTCGGCGGATTGACGTTCTTTATCACCGTCATCCAAATTTTGTCCGGCATGTTCCTTACGATGTATTACGTTCCGGACATCGTGAACGCTTATGCGTCGGTCGATTATTTGCAGCACAAGGTCGCGTTCGGCGTCATCGTGCGCGGCATGCATCACTGGGGCGCCAGCCTCGTCATCGTCATGATGTTCCTGCATACGCTCCGCGTCTTCTTCACGGGTTCGTATAAACACCCGCGGGAGATGAACTGGGTCGTCGGCATGCTCATCTTCGGCGTCATGCTCTTCCTCGGCTTCACGGGTTATTTGCTGCCGTGGGATAACAAAGCGTACTTCGCGACGAAGGTCGGCATCGAGATCGCGGCGTCCGTGCCGTTCATCGGCGAGTCGATCAAGGTGTTCCTGCAGGGCGGGGATATCGTCGGCGCGCAGACGATCGCGAGATTCTTCGCATTGCACGTATTCTTCTTACCGGCTGTCTTGCTGGCGCTGCTCGGCGTCCACTTCTTCCTTATTCGGAAGCAGGGCATCTCCGGACCGTTGTGATTAGGGGGGAACATTAGCTATGGCCGGTTCGCATCATAACGGTAACGACAA
The DNA here is from genome assembly GCF_035645235.1 of Paenibacillus sp. GTDB lineage: Bacteria > Bacillota > Bacilli > Paenibacillales > YIM-B00363 > Paenibacillus_AE. The sequence goes on along the minus strand of NZ_DASQMZ010000014.1, from coordinate 31,474 downwards.
TAACGAAAAGATCGTATACGTCGGCGACTCGCGGGTTCCGAAGCCGACGAAGGTGCACATTCCGCCGGATTACTCGGCGTTCCCCGGCAAGTCCGAGGCGTTCATCCCGAACTTCCTGCTGAAGGAATGGATGGTCGGCTGCGTGTTCTTGGTCGGCGTGCTCGTGCTGACCGTCTCGCATCCGGCGCCGCTCGGCTACCCGGCGGACCCGACGAACACGGGCTTCATCCCGATGCCGGACTGGTACTTCCTGTTCATGTACCAGCTGCTGAAGTATCCGTACATGTCCAACCAGTTCATCGTGCTCGGCACCGTAGGCCTCCCGGGTCTCGCGTTCGGCGCGCTGATGCTGGTTCCGTTCCTCGACCGAAGCCCGGAGCGGCGCTTCTACCGCCGCCCGGTCACCTCGGCGATGATGTTGCTCTCGCTCGCGGCGATCGTCTACTTGACGAACGTGTCCTGGACGCACTACCAGCACGAGCTCGAGGTGAACGGCATTACGCCGGAGCATATCGAGCGCGAGGAGAAGATGCTGGAGGAGAAGAAAGCGCGCGAAAGCGGCGAAGCTCCGCCTCCGGCGGCGACGTCGGTCGTCTTCGCGGACGATCCGGCAGCCGACGTGTACGAGCGCGCGACTTGCGTGCAGTGCCACGGCACCGACATGCGGGGCGGCGGCGGTCTGCCGAGCTTGATCGGCATCGGCGACAAATACTCGGAAGAGGAGCTCGCTAAGATCGTTCACGACGGCATCGGCGGCATGGCGCCGCAGTACGACGCGAACCTCGAGAAGGGCCTCACCGAGGAAGAGATGGATTCGCTGATCGCCTGGCTCGCGCTGCAGAAAGCCGAGAACGAAGGCAAGGAAGCGCCTGCGCATTAATTTCGCGCACGGCGCGGATATCGGAATCGAACGAGCAAAGACCTGACCGCGCACATCGCGGTCGGGTCTTTCTGTTAAGGGGAGAGCGTCAAGTGATCGAACGGGTTTCTTGGCTTTGGGGGCGCGCGCTGTTGCTATCGCCTTGGGCGCTGCACGCGCTGCTGTGGTCGAACGTCTTGGGCACGCTGTACGGGTACGAATGGTATCGGGGGCAGCTCGTCCGCACCTGGAACGAATACGGGGAATGGCTCGTGCTCTTCGTTCCGGACAGTCCGACCGCGAGCTTATTTTTCAGCGTAACGCTGCTTTATCTCATCCGTGACGCTAAGCGGAGCAACGCTCCGCCGGGGGCGCTCGCGCCGAGCGGAGGGCCGCTGTTGACTTGGCGCGGCGTCTTTGAAGGGCTGGCCGTCATCACGCAGGTGAAATACGGCGTCTGGGCGGTCGCGATTATTTTCTGGGGCGCTTCGCAGGGAGATCGAATCGTCTGGCAGGAATGGATGTTGGTCGGATCCCATTCCGCGATGGCGGTCGAGGCGCTGCTTTACATGCGTTACTATCGTTTTACGGTGCTCGCCGTCGCCGTCGGCGCCGTCTGGACGCTCCTGAACGACGCGATCGATTATACGTTCGGCGTGTTCCCGTATTTGCCGCAGCAGCTGTACGACGACCTCGGCAGCGTTCAACTGCTCACGGTTTCGCTGTCGGCCGTCGGCATCGCTTGCGCGTTCCTCGGGGTGCGTCTGGCGGCAAAAAATCGCGTCTAAACCTAGGACATCCCCCATATCATGTGGATAGGAGGGATGTCCTATGGTAAAATTCCGGCGAGTGCGCCGTTACGTATTGGCGGGGCTCGGGGCGGCGACGCTGCTGTTCGCTGTCGGTTGCGGTTCGGACGAGCCGCGGCCGAAGGAGGCGCCGGCGGAGAAGGTCGCGACCGATGCGCAGCGCCAAACGATGCGGCTCATGAACGAAGCGGCGGAAGGCGCTTACCAAAGCGTGCAGCGAGGCGATCTGGAGGAAGCGCGCTCGCGTCTCGCGCAGCTTTCCGTCTTGTCTACGAAGCTGTCGTACGACGGGCTTACGACAGTGGAAGGGATCGAAGCGGTATCCGGGGCGATCGCGGACGCGATGCATGCGCTGAACGCGTCGGCGCCGGACGGCCGCGCGATCTCGCTGAAAGTCGCCGGCGCGCGATTGGCCGTCGACGCCTTGTCGCATCGGGATCAACCGATGTGGCTCGGGATGAGAGACGCGATGACGGGCGATCTCGATCGGCTGCGAGCGGCCGTGGCGTCGAAGGACGACCCGTCGGCGAGCGCGGCGCTCGCCGCGTGGCGAGCCCATGCGGAGCTGGTGCAGCCGGCGATCGTCGTCTCGCGCGACGCCGCGTCCGCGGTCAAACTCGACTCCATGACGGCGTTCCTGGCCGAGGGGCTCCGCACGGCGGATTGGGGCGGTCTCGCCAGCGCGCTGCCGAATCTCCGATCGGCGCTTGAAGAACTGTTCGCCGGCGAAGATCGGGAGACGGTCAGTCCGCTCCTTCCGACGGCGGAGCCTCCGCATCCGATTCTCTGGTCGATCGGCCTCGGCGCGTTCATCGTGTCGGTGCTGTCGTACGTCGCGTGGCGGAAATACGCCGCCGAACAGGGCGTCGCGCGCGTAAAATCGGAGCGTGATTTCGAGGGGCGGGGGTAAGCGCGAGGCTGGGGGGAGCGTCCGATATGCACGGCGTCCGTTTACGACTCCGTGCCCGGCTCCCCCTTGAAGCCTTCGCCCAGCACGTCCTGCACCTCCGCCACGATAATGAACGCGCGAGGATCCGCCCGCCGCACGATACGCTCGAGCCGGCGGGTTTCGTGCCGATATACGACGCAATACAGCATCTCCTTCGGTTGCCCCGTGAACGCGCCTTTGGCCGGAATGAGCGTCACGCCCCGGTCCAGCTCCAGCATAATTTGCTTCGAAATGTCCTCCGTCTTCTCCGATATGACCGTGAACGCGCGAGCCGCGTACTCCCCTTGCTGAATGACGTCGATCATCTTCGCCGCGACGAACACGACGACGAGCGTGTACAGCACCTGTTCCATTGAGATATACAACAAGGACGCGCCGATGACGAACGCGTCGAAATACAAGAAAAATTGCCCGATGCTCCAGCCCCTCGCCCGGTTGGCGATGCGCGCCAGGATGTCGACGCCGCCCGTCGTGCCTCCGAAGCGGAAGACGATGCCGAGCCCGGCGCCGAGCGTCACGCCCGCATATAAAGCGGCAAGGAATAAATCGTCCTCCGTCGCGAACGGTACGATGTAGCCGGCGTGCAGCACCCGTTCCATTCCATACAGGAACGCGGTAAGCGACAGCGTGCCGAAGCCGGTCAGCCACATGCCGCGCTTGCCGAGCATCCGCCAGCCGACGAAAAACAGCGGCACGTTGAGCAGCAGCGTCGTCGCGGACAGCGGGAAGCCGAAAGCGTAATTGAGTAAAATCGAAATGCCGGTGACGCCGCCCTCCATCAGCTGGTTCGGCACGACGAAAAAATGAATGCCGAAGGCGTAAATCGCGGTGCCCAACATAATGGGCGCCAATTGTTTTCCGAGTCGGATCGCTTGTTTCATACGAGGGAGCACACCTTTTTCCGGAACGATTAGGTAAGGTTCGATGAGCCCATTGTATCACGCGAATCATCCACTGTTCAAAAGCTTCCATTCTTGTACAACGGTCGCCTTTGCAGTAACATAGGGATAAACCTGAGCGGAAGCGGGAAGGGCGGAGCGAACAGTGTCGGACAAGTCGATGCGCCGCATGCAGCAGGAAGTGGACGACTATATCTCTCAATTTAAAGAAGGCTATTTCAGCCCGTTGTCGATGCTGGCCCGCATGACCGAAGAGGTGGGCGAGCTCGCCAGGGAAGTCAACCATACGTACGGGGAGAAGCCGAAGAAGCGGGACGAGGCGGAAAACTCGATCGAGTACGAACTCGGCGATATTTTGTTTATCGTCATCTGCTTCGCGAATTCGCTCGGCATCGATCTGCAGACGGCGCACGAGCGGGTGCTCGAGAAATTCAATACGCGGGACAAAGATCGTTGGACGAAACGGGACACAGAAGCATAGCGTCGCGAATATGGTATACCATCATGCCTTGCGCATCGTTCGTTCGCAAAGGAGGGTGGTCATCAAGATGAGCGGCGAAAAGGAATTGCAAAAAGCCTACGAATCGATACTCGGGCAACATTTCGAGCAGGCGGTCGAATGGTTTCAAAAGGCGATCGAACAAGATCCGGGCAACTCGGATTATCATTATAAGCTGTCTATTACGTACGCGCGCAGCGGGAAGATCGACGAGGCGCTCGCCCATGCCCGCAAAGCGAAGGCGCTTGCGCCCGCCGAAGGGGCGTACGACATTCAAGTGCGTACGCTGGAGGCGAAGCAGCTTTGCTCGAAGGCGGAACGGCTGCTCGCCTCCGGCGCGGAGCACGACGCGCTGGCAGCCTCGTACTTGCAGCATGCGGTGCGGCTCGATCCGCTCGAGGAAGCGACGTACGTGCTCCTCGCGGCGACGTTCGCGCGCATGAAGGAATACAAGGACGCCATCGCGACGCTGCGCGACTTGCTCGAGCTCGATCCGGATCACCGGACGGCACGCGCTTTGCTCGGCCAATACCAGCAATCATTCGCAAATTATTTGGAGGATACACGATGAACAGAAGCATACGCGTGGCGGTCGCCGGGGCCGGCGGCCGGATGGGACGGGAAGTCGTCAAGACGGTGCTGTCGGAGCCCGATTTCGAGCTGGCGGCGGCGGTATCGCCGTCGGCGCAAGGCAGGGACGCCGGCGAGCTCGTCGGCTTGCCGTCGTGCGGCGTCGTCGTCGGGAGCGATCTCGCCGAGACGTTCCTCGATACGGGGGTCCGGGCCGACGTGCTCGTCGATTTTACGACGCCGCAGCTGGCGCTGCGCCACGCCCGCCTTGCGATCGAGCATCGCGTGCGCCCCGTGATGGGGACGACCGGTTTTACGCCCGAGGACATCGCTTTGTTGGACAAGCAGTGCAAGGAGATCGGCCTCGGCGGTCTCATCGCGCCGAATTTTTCGATCGGGGCGATTCTCATGATGAAATTCGCCGCGGAAGCGGCCAAGTATTTTCCGCATTTGGAAATCATCGAATATCACGGCGACCAGAAGCTGGACGCGCCGTCGGGCACCGCCGTGAAGACGGCGGAGCTGATCGCGCAGACGAGGGAGCGCATGAAGCAAGGCAATCCGAAGGAGCATGAGACGATCCCGGGCGCCCGCGGCGGGGAATACGACGGCTTTCGGATTCACAGCGTGCGGCTGCCCGGCGTATTCGCCCAGCAGGAGGTCGTCTTCGGCGCCTTCGGCCAGACATTGAAAATTCGCCACGATTCGTACGATCGCGCCGGCTATATGGCGGGCGTCGCGACGGCGGTGCGCAAGGTGATGCATACGACCGGTATGGTATACGGTTTCGAACACATGATGGATTGACGAGGAGGAACCGGGCATGAATATTTCGCTCATCGCGCATGATCGAAAGAAGGACGAGATGGTGGATTTCGCGATCGCCTACGAGCATGTGTTGGCGTCGCATCGGCTGTTCGCGACCGGGACGACGGGACAGCGCATTATGGAGAGCACGAAGCTGAAGGTGCATCGTTTCCTGTCCGGTCCGCTCGGCGGGGATCAGCAGATCGGAGCCATGATCGCGCAGAACGAGATGGATTTAATCATCTTCTTGCGGGATCCGTTAATGGCCCAGCCTCACGAGCCCGATATCATCGCGCTGCTGCGTCTGTGCGACGTGCACAACATTCCGCTGGCCACGAATCTCGGCACGGCGGAAGTGCTCGTGAAGGCGCTCGAGCGAGGCGACCTGAGCTGGCGCGAGGTCGTCCATGACTGAGCCGTTCGGTGGCGCGCTCGACCTGCTCGTCTTCGGGGCGCATCCGGACGACGCGGAGATCGGCATGGGCGGCACGATCGCCAAGCACGCCGCGGAAGGCCGGAGGGTCGGCATCTGCGACCTGACCCGGGCGGAGCTGTCGTCCAACGGCACCCCCGAGCTTCGCGCGGAGGAGGCGGAGCGCGCCTCGCGGGCGCTCGGCCTCGCGTATCGCTCGAATCTCGAGCTGCCCGACCGCGGACTGACGGGCGACTTGGCGCAGCTCGAGCGCGTCGTGCGGGAAATTCGGCGGCTGCGGCCGCGATACGTGTTCGCTCCGTATTGGAAAGATCGCCACCCCGACCACGTCGCGTGCAGCGCCTTGATCGAGGCGGCGACGTTCAATGCGAAGCTGCGCCGGTGGCTGCCTGACGCGCCCGCTTGGACGGTGGAGCGGTTGTATTTTTATTTTATTAACGATACGGATCGGGCCGACGTCGCGGTGGACGTGACGGCGCATTACGAGGCGAAGACGCAGGCGCTGTCGGCATATCGAAGCCAATTCGAGCCGACGGCCGACGACGCCGTGGCGACGCCGCTTACGCAAGGCTATTTGCGGAAGGTGGAGCGTCGGGACGGGTTGCTCGGCCATGCGCTCGGCGTCTCGTACGCCGAGGGCTTCGTCACGAAACTTCCTCAACTGCTTTCGTTATTTTAACGATACGGCGCATCATTAGACGCATACTTATAAGTGACATTAGCTGACGGTCGGAGGTGACCTACGGTGGGGAACAAGCTAGATAAGCTAAACATCGGCATTACATGCTATCCGTCGCTCGGAGGCTCCGGGGTCGTCGCGACCGAGCTCGGCAAGCTGCTCGCGGAGCGGGGGCATCAGGTGCACTTCATTACGCACAGCATGCCGTTCCGGTTATCGGGATACCACAAAAATATCTTTTATCATGAAGTCGAGGTTTCCGACTATCATGTATTTAAATATCCCCCGTACGACTTGTCGCTCGCGGCGAAGATGGCGCATGTGGCAAACATCCAAAAGCTCGACGTGCTGCACGTGCATTACGCGATTCCGCATGCGGTATGCGCGTATTTGGCCAAGGGTATGGTCGAGCGTCCGCTGAAGGTCGTGACGACGCTGCACGGGACCGACATAACGATCCTCGGGCTGAACGACAGCATGGCGGAATTGATCCGACTCGGCATCAACGGCAGCGACGCGGTGACGGCCGTCTCCAAGGACTTGATCCGGGAAACCGAGGAGCTGCTTCGGATTACGCGACCGATCGACCTGACCTATAATTTCGTCGATAAGCGCGTGTATTATCCGCGGGATTGCTCGCGCTACCGCGGCGACTTCGCGCCGAACGGCGAGAAAATTTTAATGCATATTTCCAATTTCCGCCCGGTAAAGCGCATTGCGGACGTCGTCGACGTATTCCGCCGCGTGAACGAGGAAGTGCCGTCGCGGCTCGTCTTTATCGGCGAAGGGCCGGAGCTCGGCAAGACGATGGCGCGCGTGCGGGAATTGGGTTTGGAAGAGCGCGTCCTATTCCTCGGCAAGCAGGACGAGGTCGCGGAGCTGTTGTCCGTCGCCGACATTATGCTGCTACCGTCGGAGAAGGAAAGCTTCGGCTTGGTAGCGCTCGAAGCGATGGCGTGCGGGGTGCCGACGGTCGGCTCGACCGCGGGCGGCATTCCGGAGGTCGTCACCCACGGGGAAACGGGATTCCTGTCGCCGGTCGGCGACACGGAGTCGATGGCCGAGCATTGCATTCGGCTGCTGACGGATCCGACGTTGTACGCGCGGATGTCCGCGTCCTGTACGAAGCGCTCGCAGACGGTGTTCTGCAACGATCTCGTGATGCAGACGTACGAGGATATTTATTATAGAATTTTAGGCCGTTCGCGGGAGACGTCCGAACGGGAGCAGGTGTGCGCGACGGAATGACGGTCATGATCGGATTCGACGACGCGATGGGCGCGAGCGGCGTCCGCTTGCTGCGGCGGCTGGAGCGAGCCGGCTTCTCCGCCTATTTCGTCGGGGGCTGCGTGCGCGACGCCCTGCTCGGCCGTCCGGTGAAGGATTACGACATCGCGACGTCCGCGAAGCCGGGGGAGCTGCTCGCGCTGTTTCCCGATGCGATCCCGACGGGGCTTCAGCACGGAACGGTGACGATCCCGTTCGAGGGCTACGCCTTCGAGACGACTACGTTCCGCGCGGAATCGGCGTATTCCGACGGCCGGCATCCGGATGAGGTAACGTTTCTCGACGACGTGGAGGGCGATTTGGAGCGACGGGATTTCACGGTGAACGCGATGGCGGCGGACGCGGAGGGACGCCTCGTCGATCCGTTCGGCGGGCGCCGCGATCTCGAGGCGAAACGGCTTCGCGCGGTCGGAGATCCCGCCGCGCGCTTCTCGGAGGATGCGCTGCGAATGTTGCGCTTCGTCCGCTTCGCGGCCGAATACGGCTTCGTCACGGACGAGCCGACATGGCGGGAGGCGCGGCTCGGGGCATCCGGGCTCGCCGCGGTCGCGATGGAGCGGGTGTACGCGGAGCTCTCGCGTATGATCGAAGGCGCGGATCCGTACCGCGCGCTTCGGCTGCTTCGCGACAGCGAGCTGCTCCGCTGGACGAAGGAGCGGCTTCGGCTGCCGCGAACGCTCGGTTTGCTGTCGCCGCCCGCGGAGGCGGAAGAAGGCGCTTCGGCAGCTGGCGCTTCGGGCGATCCGCTGCGGCGGTTAGGGCACGTGTCGGACCCGCTCGCCCGTTGGGCGCTCTGGTTCGACGCGATGGCGCTGTCGCCCGACGACGCCGCGCTCGTCTGCCGCGCGCTCCGGACGTCGAACGTCTTCGAGCGGGAACTGCGGGACGTGCTGGGGCTGCACGGAGCGCTGCGAGGCGCGCCGCCGGAGCATGCCCGCCGCGCATGGGCGTCGGGCGCGATTCGGTTCGGCGAGCTCGCGTGCCGCCGCTGGCTTTCGCTGGCGCAGGCGGTATGCGGCGAGCCGGCGTACGCGTGGACGGCGCTGTATGCGGCGAACGGCGAGCGATGGCTGGACGAGATGCCGGCGAAAACGTTGAAAGACCTGGCGATCGGAGGCGCGGACGCACTCGAGGCGGCGGGCGAAAGGCGAGGCGGGCCTTGGCTGGCGGATTTGCTTGCCGGGCTGCTGCTCGACGCGGCGCTCGGGGAGCTGCCGAACGAACGACAGGCGCTGCTCTCGCGCGTACGAGAGCGGCTGCCGCGATACGGCCGGGACGCTGCGGGAGGGAATGGCGGGAAGCCTGAAGGCGGCAGCGCCGGCGAACGAACGGAGGACGCGGGAGGAAACGGAGGCGAGGGCAAGCTTTGAACGATACGTTGTTGGCATGCTTTCAGGCGGCCCCCGGCGAATACGTCTCGGGGGAAAAGCTAAGCCGCGAGTTGGGCATCAGCCGAACGGCGGTGTGGAAGCGAATTCGGCGGCTCGAGGAGTCGGGCTATCGCTTCGAATCCGTGCCGCGCTTAGGCTATAAGCTGATCGGATACCCGGACCGGCTTCGGCCGGAGGAGCTGCTGCCGCGGCTTGCGGGGACAAGATTCGGCGCATCCGTAAAGCTGTACGATTCGCTCGAATCTACGCAAAACGCCGCGTACGAAGCTCTCGTGCACGGGGCGGGGGAAGGCGCGCTGATCGTCGCCGACGCCCAAACGTCGGGGCGCGGCCGCTTGGGGCGCCATTGGTTTTCGCCGCCGGGGAAGGGCATCTATATGAGCTTCCTATTGCAGCCGAACGTTCCGCTCGCCCGCGCGCCGCAGATGACGCTGCTCCTGTCCGTAGCGATGTGCCGCGCGATTCGGAGGTCGATCGGCGCGGACGCGACGATCAAGTGGCCGAACGATATTTTGATCGGCGGCCGCAAAGTGTGCGGCATTCTCGTCGAGACGATTCTCGAAGCGGACGCGGTGAAAGCGATGATCGCGGGCATCGGCGTGAGCGCCAACGTCGGTCGGGACGAGTTTCCGGAGGCGCTGCGGCCGATCGCCACCTCGTTGATGGAAGCGGCCGGCGCCCGGGTGTCCCGGGAAGCGGTGATCGGCGAATTTTTCGAGCAGTTCGAAGCGTTGTACGAGTTGTACCGCAGCGACGGCTTCGAACCGGTGAAGACGCTGTGGGAGGCGCTGTCCTCGACGCTGCACGGGCGCGTGCGCGTGAACACGCCGCAGGGCGTCGCGGAGGGCGTCGCCGAAGGGATTACGACCGAGGGCGCGCTGCTCGTCCGCGACGATGCCGGGGTCGTGCATACGATGTATTCGGGCGATTTGTCCGCTCCGGCGGTCTCGCTGCCGACGTAACGGCCGGCCCGAACCGCGGGCGAACGCGCTATATACAAATTCACATGATTTGTTATACTATGGAGAACGCTAGGGGGACGGTATCCTGGGGAGCCGTACTGCCGATGCGCAGGAGTCATAACGATTTTCTTCATTCCTATTTCTGCTCTGAGCCGCAAGGACCGAGACGGAAAGATCCGCACATGCGAAGCGCAACCTACGGAAACCGGATATGGAACTACGATGATGATAGGGATCGACTCGGCGAAACCGGGCATACCGGACGTACCGGACGTACATGGCGTTCCGGACGGTTCGCGCCGTCCCGAGTCGAACCCCGTTCAGCCCACAAGGCGCCTAAGCGGCCGGCCGTCGGCCGAGCCGCGGCGTCGGACAGCGGCCGACAATGCTGATCGATCATCGGCGATTCCCAGCGGTTTCGACGTTGCGAGCCTAACGCGCGATTTCTTTTTGACCCGGTGCCTTCCCGCGCTCGACGCAGGGAGGCTTTTTCGTTTTTTAAGGAACCCTAAGGAGGGATACGATATGCCGGAAGGAACGAGGGCGGAGACGAACGCCGGCGCCGCCGGGCGTAAGCCGATGACGACGACGAAGCTTCGGTCGATGAAGGCGAAAGGCGATCCGATCACGGTCGTCACCGCGTACGACTATCCGTCCGCGCAGCTGGCGGAGGCGGCGGGCGCCGAGGTGCTGCTCGTCGGCGATTCGCTCGGCAACGTGGTGCAAGGGCGGGAGACGACGCTGTCGGTGACGCTCGACCACATCGTGTATCATACGGAGATCGTCTCGCGCGCGTCGAAGACGGCGTTCGTCGTCGCGGATTTACCGTTCGCCACGTACCACGGCGGCGTCGACGCGACGCTCGCCAACGTCGCCCGCGTTATTCGGGAAGGCGGAGCGAAGGGCGTCAAGCTGGAAGGGGGACGCGAAATTTTGCCGGCGGTGACGGCTGCCGTAAGCGCCGGCGTGCCGGTGATGGGCCACCTCGGCTTAACGCCGCAATCGGTGCATGCGATCGGCGGATACAAGGTGCAAGGCAAGCAGTCGGCCGCCGCGGCCAAGCTGCTCGACGACGCGCTGCGGCTCGAGGAAGCCGGCGCCTTCGCGCTCGTGCTGGAGCTGGTAACCGACGAATTAGCGGCGGCCATCACGGAGCGGCTGTCGATCCCGACCATCGGCATCGGTTCCGGACCTCGCTGCGACGGGCAAGTGCTGGTGTTTCACGACATCCTGCAATACGGGCTCGACCCGTGGCCGAAGAAGTTCGTGAAGACGTACGCGAACGTCGGCGCCGTCGTGAAGGACGCGATCGCCGCATACGTCCGGGACGTCAAGCAGCGCAGCTTTCCGGAGGAGCGGCATACGTTCCACATGGAGGAGTCGGAGCTGCCGCCGGTATACGGCGGCGGGAACGGCGGAGTCCGGACCGGCGGCGAGGGGGAGGAGTCCTGACCGATGAAGACGTTTCGTACGATCGAAGCATATCATGCGTTCCTGCGGGAAGTAAGGAAGACGCCGACCCGAACGATCGGTTTCGTGCCGACGATGGGCTATTTGCACGCCGGACACCTGTCGCTCGTCGAGCGGGCGAAGCGGGAGAACGACGTCGTCGCGATGAGCGTCTTCGTGAACCCGCTGCAATTCGGACCGAACGAGGATTTCGACCGGTACCCGCGCAACGAAGCGCGCGATCTCGAGCTGATGGAGGCGGCGGGCGTCGATGCGGCGTTCCTGCCGACGGTCGAAGAGATGTACCCGCGCGGGACCGGGAAGACGACGGTGTCCGTCGCTGGCGTGACCGAGCGGCTGTGCGGCGCGTTTCGGCCGGGGCACTTCGACGGGGTCGCGACGGTCGTCGCGAAGCTGTTCCATATTATCCGTCCGGACCGGGCGTATTTCGGGCTGAAGGACGCGCAGCAGGTCGCGGTTATCGCGACGATGGCCGCAGACTTGAATTTCCCGATCGAGATCGTGCCGTGCCCGACGCTGCGCGAATCCGACGGCCTCGCCATGAGCTCCCGCAACGTCTACTTGACGGCGGAGCAGCGGGCGCGCGCGCCGGTCCTGTACCGTTCGCTGCAACGCATCGACGAATGGCTCGCGAGCGAGCCGGGGCTGACGTCGAGCGAGCTGGAGGCGCGCCTTGCGGATGCGATCCGCGAGACGCCCGGCGCAACCCTCGATTACGCCCAAGTGCTTGCCTATCCTACGCTCGAGCCGTTCGACGGTCCGGCGGCCGCCCGGGACGGGCGTTGGATCGCGGCGCTTGCCGTCAAATTCGGCCATACGCGGTTGATCGATAATCGATTGTTTCCATAAGAGGAGAGGAGGGAACGCGCATGTTCCGCACCATGATGAAGTCCAAGATCCATCGCGCGGTCGTCACCGAAGCGAACTTGAATTACGTGGGCAGCATTACGATCGACGAAGACTTGATGGATGCGACCGACATCTTGCCGAACGAGAAGGTGCAGGTCGTCAACAATACGAACGGTGCACGCCTCGAGACGTACGTTATTCCGGGGCCGCGGGGCGAGGGCACGATCTGCCTGAACGGCGCCGCGGCGCGGCTCGTGCAGCCGGGCGACGTCGTCATCATTATTTCGTACGCGATGATGACGGAGGAGCAGGCAAGGAGCTACAAGCCCAAGGTGGCGATCATGGACGGGCACAACCGGATCGTTCGCACCGCGGACGAGGAGATCCACGCGACCGTGCTGTAAAGACGGATAAGGATTTGGCAGTATGAAAAGCCTCCCCGGCGCAAAAAATGAGGGTACCTCGCGTCGTGAATCCAACCGAAAGGTGGGAGGCCCATGTTCAAGTACTTGTTTCAATCGATGAACGAGAAGCTGGACGGCATCCTCGCCTCGCTGCCCGCGTCGCACGGCACGAAGCAGCAGGCGTTGCTCGAACAACTCCAGGAGCTTAGAGACATCAGCGACGGCATCATCGAGGAGTGGCTTTTGTTCGAGGAGAAAATGGCGAAGGCAGGCCATCGGCCGCAGCCGGACGCCGCGGGGTCCCTCCCCGAGACGACGGCGGCGAAGCCTTCCTTCGACTTGGACGACGACCCGTTCGGCGAGTCGCCCGCGCAGTCGATGCAATACCAGCGGGGCGAAGGGTACTTCAAGCTGTACATGTTCGCCGAAGCGGCCCGCGAATTCGGTTCGGTCGTGCGCGAGCATCCCGAATTTCTGCAAGCAAGATTATATCTGGCCTTATGTTTCCTACAGAGCGAAAACGTCGCGGAAGCCTACAGCCATCTTCAAATTTTAATTTCTCTGGCGGACGACGGCCGGTTGAAAGCCGTCGCGTATAACGCCCTGGGCTGCGTGCAGGCGGTGAAGGGCAACGTCGAGATGGCGTGCGAATGCTTCCGCACGTCGCATGCGCTCGATCCGGAATTTAAAGACCCGGTGTACAATTTGAAGGCGTGTCAAATCGACGGAGGCGTGCTTCAGCTCGGCGTTGCGATCGGCTGACGCCTTCTTTTTCTATTTCCTTTTCCCCTTGCGGTTTGGTATCCTTAAAGGAACGAAACGCAGGCGGAGAGGGAAACGGAATGAAATTCGCGGTTTTGGACTTGGAGACGACCGGCGAGCAGCCGGGCCGGGACGACATCATCCAAGTCGGCCTAACGGTCGTGAACGACCTTCAAATCGAACATACGTACGCATCCTTCGTTCGCCCGAACGGTCCAATCCCGGCGTTCATCCGGCAGCTCACCGGCATTACGGACGAGATGGTCGCGGATGCGCCGGAAATCGACGACGTGATGAACGACATCGTGCCGCTCCTTGACGGAGCGGTGCTCGTGGCGCATAACGCGGCCTTCGACCTTGCGTTCCTGAGGCGCGCGCTCGCCGACGCCGGCTACCCGGGCTACGACGGACGCGTGCTGGATACGCTGGACTGGCTGCGAATGCTCTTCCCGACCTTGTCGAGTTACCAATTGTCTTACGTGACGCAGGCGTTCGGCATCGCGCATGACCGCCCGCATCAAGCGGACAGCGACGCCGAAGCGACGGCGGAGCTTTGGATTCGTTGCCTGCAGAAGCTGTTCGCGCTGCCGCTCATGACGCTGCAGCGCCTCGGCTTCTTATTTGCGCATCCGGACGCGACGTCGCCGGACAATGCATGGTTCTTAGAGGAGATCGTCGCGTGGCGGGCGGGCGATCCCGGCGCGGAGTCGGAGCCTTCGAAATCGCATCGCCAATTCGCGCTGGCGGTGGACGATTGGACGGGCGATGAGGAGACGGACCGCGAGCCGGTGGAGCTCGAGTTCGAAGCCTACAAGGAGGAGTTAAGGCGCCGCATTCGGGAACGCATGCCCGATTACGAAGATCGGCCGGCGCAGGATCGCATGATGGACGAGGTCGCGTCGTCGCTCGAGGGGGAACGCCACCTCGTGATCGAGGCGGGGACCGGGACCGGCAAGTCGCTCGGGTATCTCGTCCCGTCGGTGCATTACGCGCTCCGCCATGGCGAGAAGGTTGTCGTCAGCACGCATACGATCAATCTGCAGGAGCAGCTCCGGCAGAAGGAGCTGCCGATGCTGCACGAGCTGTCGCCGATTCCGTTCAAATCGGCGGTGCTGAAGGGCCGCAGCCATTATTTATGCCTTCGCAAATTCGAGGGCAAGGTGAACCTGCAGGATTTCCCGAACGCCAAGGAGGACCGCGCGATCGCGGCGCAGATGGTCGTCTGGCTCGGGGAGACGCAGCACGGCGACGAAGAAGAGCTCAACCTGGGGCAGAAGGGCGGCGAGTTTTGGGGCCATGTGGCCTCGGACGCCGACTCGTGCCTCAATCGGGCGTGTCCGTGGTTTCGGAAATGTTTTTACCATCGGGCGCGGAACGAAGCCGCGGCGGCCGACGTCGTCGTCACGAATCATTCGCTCTTATTTACGGACGTGAAGGCGGAGCATCGCATTTTGCCGGCCTACGGACGGCTCGTCGTCGACGAGGCGCATCATTTCGAAGACGTCGCCAGTCAGCATCTCGGGGTCGAACTCTCTTACTTTTCGATGGTCGGCGCCCTCACGACGCTGCTGAAGGACAGCCGCACCGGTCAACTGCCGTTGTTGAAGTCGCTGATGGAGCAGCATCCGAACGCGAAGACGGAGGGCTGGGGCGCCAAGATCGGCGAGCTGTTTCCGGACATCGTCCAGGCGAAGGAAATGTGGGACGAGCTGTTCGACGCGTTGTACGATCGGTTCGTCTCCCGAGCGGCCGCCGGTCAAACCGAGGGCGGCGCGGTGTCCGTGCGGCTGAAGACGGACCAGCTTCCGCACGATTGGAACGTCTTCGTCGGGATGGAGGATAATTTCTTTCTGACGATCACCAAGGTGTTGAAGGTGCTCGACCGTCTCGTCACGGAGGGCAAGGAGGACGCCGAGGACTTCGGCATGGAGAGCTTGTTCACCGACCTCTCGGGCACGGTCAAGGACGTATACCGCGCCCGGGATTCGCTGCGGCTCCTGCTGAAGGCGGACGATCCGAACATGGTGTACTGGCTTGAGGCGACGCCGCAGTTTAAATCGCGGTCCCTTCGGCTGTACGGGGCGCCGATCGACGTGTCCGCCTTGATGCGGGAATATTTCTGGGAACGCAAGGACGCGGTCGTCATGACGTCCGCGACGTTGACGGTCGAGAAATCGTTCCAATACGTCAAAGCGCAGCTCGGCTTGTCCGATCTGGACGAGGCCGAGGAGAAGCTGCAGACGCTGCAGCTGCCGTCCCCGTTCAAGTACCGGGATCAAGCGTTGGTGCTCATTCCGAGGGACTTCCCGGGACTGAAGGGAGCCAACGCCGACCCTGTCTTTTTGGAACGGCTCGTCGAGTCGCTGCGGGATGCGGCCGTCGTGACGCACGGGAAGATGCTCGTGCTGTTTACTTCGCACAAGATGCTAAAACAGACGCACGGCCCGCTGCGGGACGCCTTGCAGCCGCACGGCATCCACGTGCTCGGCCAAGGGGTCGACAGCGGGAACCGGAGCAAGCTGACCCGCTTGTTCATGCAAGCCGGCGCCGCCGTCCTGCTCGGCACAAGCTCGTTCTGGGAAGGGGTCGACATTCCGGGAGAGGCGCTGACGTGCCTCGCGATCGTGCGGCTGCCGTTCCAGCCGCCGAACCACCCGATGGTCGAGGCGAAGAGCGAATATTTGCGCGCGCAAGGGGAAAATCCGTTCACGAAGCTCTCCGTGCCGCAAGCGGTTATCCGGTTTAAGCAAGGCTTCGGACGACTCGTGCGCACGGCGAAGGATCGGGGCATCGTGCTCGTCTTCGATACTCGCGTCATCGAGACGTCGTACGGGAAGCATTTTCTATATTCATTGCCAGGACCGAAGATCGAGCACTTGCCGAGCGAGACGATCCCGTCCCGGATGCGCGAGTGGCTGGAAGCGTCGGGGAGCAGCGGAAAGGGGGAAGCGACATGAAATTTCCCAAAATTTCGGAGGCGGTCGTACGCCGGTTGCCCATGTACCTTCGTTACCTGAACGAGCTGTCCAAGAGCGACGTGCAGACGGTATCCTCGCAAGATTTAGGGCGCCGGCTCGACCTCAATCCCGCCCAAATTCGCAAGGATCTCGCTTATTTCGGCGAATTCGGCAAGAAGGGCATCGGGTACGACGTCAATTATTTGGTGGAGAAAATCCGGGGCATTCTAAAGCTGGACCAGGAAATTCGCGTCGCGCTCGTCGGCGCGGGCAATCTGGGGCAAGCGTTGTGCAATTATAACGTATATTTGAAGGACAACATGCGAATCGTGGCCGTCTTCGACGCGAATCCGAAGCGCATCGGCGAACGGATCAATCAGCTCAGCGTGCAGCCGATGGGCGAGCTTGTGGAGACGGTACGCGCGGCGAACGTGCGCATCGGCATCATTACGGTGCCGGCGACCGAAGCGCAGCGCGTGGCGGACCAGTTCGTGGAAGCGGGCGTGGAAGGAATATTGAACTTCGCGCCCTCCATTATTAAAGTGCCGGGGCACATCCGCGTTCATTACGCGGATTTTACGATCGAGCTCCAAAGCTTGGCCTATTACTTGAACAGAGGCGAAACGGAGGACGAAGCATGACGACACGTACGATTATCCGCGGCGGGCGGCTGCTTACCATGGCGGAAGGCGAAGCGGGCGCCGTCGTAAGCGAGGGCACCCTCGTGCTGGCGGGCGACCGCATCGAATACATAGGACCAGGCGACGTCGAAGCGCGTCCTGAGGACGAGATCGTTGACGGCAGAGGAAAGCTGTACATGCCCGGACTCGTCAACACGCACGGGCACGCGGCCATGTCGCTGCTGCGAGGGTTGAAGGACGACGTGAACCTGCAAGTATGGCTGCAGGAATATATGTGGCCGACGGAAGCGAAATACACGGCGGCGGACGTGCGAGCCGGTACGGAGCTGTCCATCGTCGAGATGCTCAAGAGCGGCACGACGACGTTCATGGATATGTACGACCATATGGATCAAGTGGCCGAAGCCGTCGAGGCGTCGGGCATGCGGGCCTGCCTCAACCGCGGCGTGATCGGGCTGTGCCCGGAGGAGGTGCAGCGGGCGAAGCTGGAGGAGGCGATCCGCTTCGCGCGCGCTTGGAACGGGGCGGCCGACGGCCGCATTACGACGACGATGGCGCCGCATGCGCCGTACACTTGCCCGCCGGAGTATATCGCCAAGTTCGTCGAGGCGGCGCACGAGCTCGATCTGCCGATTCATACGCATATGTCGGAGACGGCCCGCGAGGTCGAGGAGAACGCAGCGGCCTACGGCGTGCGCCCGGTCGAGCATCTGCGGAGGCTCGGCGTATTTAGCCGACCTTGTCTCGTGGCGCACGGCGTGCATCTCACCGACGAAGAAATCGACATCCTGGCTTCGCACGGGGTCGGCGTCTCCCACAATCCTGGCAGCAACCTGAAGCTGGCCAGCGGCGTGGCGCGGGTGCCGGCGCTTCGGAAAGCGGGCGTGCGCGTCTCGCTCGGCACCGACAGCGCGGCGAGCAATAACAACTTGGACATCTTCCGGGAAATTCGGCTGGCGGCGCTTATCCATAAGGGAGTCAGCGGGGATCCGACGGCCGTGCCCGCGGCGGAAGCGCTGCGTATGGGAACGGTCGAAGGGGCTCGCTCCCTGTGGCTGAACGACGTCGGGACGCTGGAAGCCGGGATGAAAGCCGATGTCATCGCCGTCGACGTGACGGGGCCGCATTACCAACCCGAGGCGGATCTGGTGTCCCACCTCGTCTACGCCGGCTCCGGAGCGGACGTCTCGGACGTCTGGGTGAACGGGAAGCAGCTCGTGCGCGGCCGGGTTTGTCTGACGCTGGACGAAGAGCGCGTCTACGCGGAAGCCAATGCGGCATTAAGACGTCTGAGAGGGTAATGCGGGCATGGTAGAGCGCATCAAGAACGAACGCGAGACGAAAAGCCGATGGGTTGGGAAAACGTTGCTCGCGACCGTCGCGTTGCTCGCGGTCGTCGCGTTGTTCGGCGCCCGGTTTTACCAGACCGTGCAAGCCCCTTATTGGAATACGCTGGACCGGGCGGAAGCGGAAGCGATCGAGCGGCTCGATTTGCAATCCGTCGACGCCGTCGAACGGTTCGTGAGCGACCGGCCGTATTCGGTCGTAACCGGCGTCGACGCCTCCGGGACGCCGATCCTCGTCTGGCTGTGGGGCGAAGACGGCGTCCATATCGAAAGGCAGGACGCCGGCGTGTCCCGCGCGGACGTGAAAGCCGCGGCGCTGGCGGAGCGTCCGGAGATGCAGCTCTTGCGCATCGCGCCGGGCAAGCTCGGCGAGACGTACGTTTGGGAAGTGTTTTACTCGGTGCGGGAATCGAACGGGACGCGGAAATATTACGATTATTATCGGTTCGCCGACGGGGAGAAGATCGAAACGTATCGATTGGCGCTCGAACGGGAGTAACGCCCGAGGCGAGCGGAACGGAGGAACGCGCGCGATGAAGTGGTCTTGGAAGACGAAGCTGTGGTTTACGCTGACGATCGTGTTCGGCGTCTTGTTGATCGCGTCGTTGGTGTGGAGATAAGCGAAGAGAAACGGGGTCGTCCGGCAGCGGACGGCCCCGTTTTGCGTGTTCCCGCTTCCCGGCTTCCACTCATTTCTTCCCCTTTCATGCAGCTGATGTGATATACTTTCGTATATACAAATGCGATAGATACTAGAAAGGGGGACGAAGTCGTGAAACTGCGTCTCTTACCTGTTGTTGTAACGATTTTAGCTTCCTCCGCGGTGTTGTTCGGCGGATGGTTCGCGTATCAGTCTTATGCCATGGAAGATCCGTTCCTGAAAGAAACGGCGGCCATCGTAGGCGTCGCCGACGCCGCGGTAGAGCTTGGCCGCGACCAAGCGACCGTGCACGTGACGCTGGCCGAAGGGGCGAAGTTGCGCGAAGCGTATCAAGCCGTCATCGAAGCGGGACGCGCGTCCCTTGGCAAGCGCAACGTCGTCGTAGACGTAGTCGGCGAGGGCGGTACGAGTCCGGCGCTCGAAGAATGGTGGTCCGGCGCGTTGTTCGACGTCGCGCAAGCGATGGAGACGAAGCAGTACGCGCGCATTCCGGAGCGGCTGAAGGAGCTCGCCGCATCGCAAGGCAATCTTCAAGTTAAAACCGAAATGGACGAGACGAACGTATATATTGCACTGACGGACGGCCCGAACAGCAAATATGTCGTGCTGCCGCGTACGGCCGCGACGATGGGGGTGTGGCCGAATGAGTAAATACGGCAAAGAAATCGCGCTCGGCTTCCTGCCGGTGCTGCTTGCGTTCCTGATGTTTGTCGGCGTCAATCCGATTCCGGTGCTCTTGATCGGCGTGATCGGCGGCTCCCTTTATTTCATGACGCGCATGCGCAGCGGCGGCGGCTTCGGCGTCGGCGAGCGCAGCAAGTCGAAGGCGAAGCTGCCTTCGTTCCTGACGTTCGAGGATATCGGCGGGCAAGAGCGGGCCAAGAAGGAGTTGATCGAGGCGCTCGACTTCCTCGTCAAGCCGGAGCAGATTCAGAAGTTCGGCATTCGTCCGCTGAAGGGCATCTTGCTGATGGGGCCTCCGGGCACCGGCAAGACGCTCATGGCGAAGGCGGCGGCGCATTATACCGACAGCGTGTTCGTCGGGGCGAGCGGCTCCGAGTTCGTCGAGATGTACGTCGGCGTCGGCGCCTCGCGCGTCCGCGACATGTTCAAGGAAGCCCGTCAGAAGGCGATTAAAGAAAACAAAGCGAACGCGATCATCTTCATCGACGAGATCGACGTCGTCGGCGGCAAGCGCGACGGCGGGCAACAGCGAGAGTACGACCAGACGCTCAACCAGCTCCTGACCGAGATGGACGGATTGCACACGTCGGATACGCCCCGCATTCTTGTCATGGCCGCGACGAACCGTAAGGATATGCTCGATTCCGCCTTGCTGCGCCCGGGCCGTTTCGACCGCCATATCGGCGTCGATCTGCCTGACGCGAAGGGCCGTCTGTCGATTCTCGATTTGCACGCCCGCAATAAGCCGCTCGACGCGGACGTCTCGCTGCAGAAGATCGCCGATCAGACGTTCGGCTTCTCCGGCGCGCAGCTGGAAAGTCTTATGAACGAAGGCGCGATCTACGCCATGCGGGAAGAGCTCGATTCCATTCGAGAGCGTCATCTGCTGATGGCGATCGACAAGGTGATGATGGGCGAGAAGACCGACCGCGAGGCGGCGGCCGAAGAGCGCGAACGAGTAGCGATCCACGAACTCGGGCATGCTATCGTGGCGGAGACGGTGCGTTCCGGGTCCGTCTCCCAAGTGGCGCTCAGCCCTCGAGGGCAAGCGCTCGGGTATGTGCGGCATAATCCGCCGGCCGATAAATACCTGTACACGATGCAGTACCTCGAGGAGCAAATCATGATCGCGATCGCCGGCTCCGCCGCGGAGGAGATGTTCTACGGGGAGCGCAGCACCGGCTCGCGGAACGACTTCGAGCAGGCGCTCGGCTTGGTTCGTACGATGATCGATTCGGGTCTGACCGAGCTCGGCATCGTCGACTCGAAAATGCTGACCAAAGAAGAGTATAATAAGGCGAACGGCGACATCTTGGCGTCGCTGACCGAACGGACGCGCGAGCTGCTCGCGGGGCGCAGAGACGTGTTCGAGCGGTCGCTCGATATTTTGAAGCGGGAGGAGACGTTGTCGGGCGACCGATTCCGCGATCTTCTTCACAGCGATTCCCTGAAGCCTACCGCATAATCTTTGTCTATGAATACTCCGGGCGCGCCGGCATTTGCCGACGCGTGCGGAGCTTTATACATAATTGGGGTGGAAAACGATGGAATTTAAAAAAATCGGCGTGATCGGCGCCGGCACGATGGGGCAAGCGATCGCCGAGATGCTCGCGCACAAGGGCCTGGACGTATATTTGGCGGAGAAGACGCAATCGAAGCTGGAGCACGGCTTGAAAGCGATCGAGATGAGTCTGGATAAACAGATCGAGAAGTGGGCGTTGACCGCATCGGAGAAAAAGGTCGTCCTCTCGCGCATCCACCCGATCGGCGATTTGGCGAACGTCTCGGAATGCGAGCTCGTGATCGAGACGATCAGCGAGGAGCTGGAGGCGAAGAAGGACGTATTCCGCTCGCTCGGCGAGCTTTGCGGTTCGAACGTCGTGCTGGCGACGAATACGTCTACGCTGTCGGTCACGGAGCTGGCCGGGGGGACCCGTTTTCCGGCTCGCGTCATCGGGCTCCATTTCATCCACCCCGTATCGAACATCGACATGGTGGAAATTATCCGGGGACTGCAAACGTCCGACGACACGTTCGAGCGGACGAGGGGGTTCGTCGAGGACGTCATTACGAAGAAGGGCATTCTCGTGTACGAATCCCCCGGCTTCGTTACGACGCGGCTTATGTGCACGCTTATTAACGAGGCGCTGCATACGCTGTCCGAAGGCGTCGCCTCCGCCGAAGATATCGATTCCGCGATGCGGCTCGGGTACGGCTTCAAGTACGGGCCGCTCGAGATGTGCGACCGGTTCGGCCTCGACTCCGTCTTGGCGGCGCTCGAGCGCATGTTCCGGGAATACGGCGACTTGAAATACCGGCCCGCGGTGCTGCTGCGCAAGATGGTGCGCGCCGGACAGCTCGGCACGAAGACCGGCTCGGGCTTCTTTCGTTATGACGAGGATGGTGATAAACTATGAGAGTGTTGGTCATCAATGCGGGCAGCTCGTCCTTAAAGTATCAGCTGTACGACATGACGGACGAATCGGTGCTCGCCGCGGGACGCGTCGAGCGCATCGGCATGGATTCCGCGATTCTCACGCACGAGCCGCAGCGCAAGGCCGAGGTGCGCGAGGTGAGCGAGATTCTCGATCATACGACCGCGATCCGCAAAGTATTGGCGATTCTCGTACATAAAGAACACGGCGTGCTGTCGAGAATCGAAGAGATCGACGCCGTCGGCCACCGCGTCGTGCACGGCGGCGAGTCGTTCCGGGAATCGGCCCTCGTGACGCCGGAGGTCAAGCAAGAGATCAAACGGTTGTTCGACCTGGCGCCGCTGCACAATCCCGCGCATATGATGGGCATTCAGGCGGTGGAGGCGAATTTGCCGGACGTGCCGCAAGCGGTCGTCTTCGACACGGCGTTTCATCAGACGATGGACCAGAACGCCTATTTGTACCCCATCCCGATGGCGCTGTACCGGCGGCATAAAATCCGGAAGTACGGGTTCCACGGCACGTCGCATATGTACGTCAGCCGGCAAGCCGCCGCCTTCCTCGGCCGCGACGTCGAGGCCTTGAAAATCGTGACGTGCCATATCGGCAACGGGGCGAGCGTGACGGCGGTGCAGGGCGGCAAGTCCGTCGATACGTCCATGGGCATGACGCCGCTCGAAGGGCTGATGATGGGCACGCGGAGCGGCGACCTCGACCCGGCCGTCGTGCCGTTCGCCATGGGGAAGGAAGATTTGACGATCGGCGAGGTCAGCTCCATGCTCAATAAGCACAGCGGCTTGCTGGCGATCTGCGGCATGAGCGACATGCGGGAAGTGCAGGAGGCTATGGAAGAAGGCAATGCGGCCGCGAAGCTGGCGTTCGGGATGTACGAATATCGCCTACGGAAATATATCGGGGCGTACGCGGCGGCGATGAACGGCATCGATGCGATCGTGTTTACGGCCGGCGTCGGGGAAAATTCGTGGCTGCTGCGAGCGCGGACCTGCCTGAACCTCTCCTATCTCGGCGTCGAGATCGATCCGGAGGCGAACCTGGTCCGCTCCAAAGAGGCCCGGCGAATATCCACCCCGGGCTCGAAGGTCGAGGTGCTCGTCGTGCCGACGAACGAGGAACTCGTCATTGCGCGCGACACGTACGCGTTAATCGCGGGAGAAGGAAAGTCGAATTCTACATAAGCGAAGTAGGGAGTAATGGGCATGAGCGGAACGGAAGCGATAAAGACGACGATTCGGGACGTATCGAAGCATGTAGGCGAAGCGGTCGTAATCGGCTGCTGGCTGCATCGGAAACGGTCTAGCGGAAAAATTCAATTCCTGCAGCTGCGCGACGGCACGGGGTTCATCCAAGGGGTAACGGTGAAGAACGAGGTCGACGAAGCGACGTGGGCGGCGGCGGACAAGCTGACCCAAGAGTCGTCGCTGTGGGTGACGGGCGTCGTGCGGGAGGAGCCGCGCAGTCCGAGCGGCTACGAGCTGTCGGTGACGGGGGTCGACATCATTCATCTGACCTCGGACTATCCGATTACGCCGAAGGAGCACGGCGTCGACTTCTTGATGGACCATAGGCATCTGTGGCTGCGCACGCCGAAGCAGCATGCGGTGCTGACGATCCGCGCGACGATCGTGCGGGCGATTCAAGAGTTTTTCGACACGCGCGGCTTTACGCAGGTCGACGCGCCGATCTTGACGCCGACGTCCGCCGAAGGCACGACGAATTTATTCCATACGAAATATTTCGACGAGGACGCGTTCCTCACGCAGAGCGGGCAGCTCTATATGGAAGCGGCGGCGATGGCGCTCGGGAAGGTGTATTCGTTCGGTCCGACGTTCCGCGCCGAGAAATCCAAGACGCGGCGCCACTTGATCGAGTTTTGGATGATCGAGCCGGAGATGGCGTTCGTCGACCATGAGGAAAACCTGCGCGTGCAGGAGCAGTTCGTCGCGCATGTCGTCGGCAGCGTGCTCGCGAATCACGCGAAAGAGCTCGCGACGCTCGAGCGCGATACGTCGAAGCTCGAGAAGGCGGTCGCGCCGTTCCCGCGCATTACGTACGACGACGCGGTCAAGTTTTTGAACGCGAACGGCTTCCCGGAATTCGTCTGGGGCGAGGATTTCGGCGCACCGCATGAAACCGCGATCGCCGAAAGCTACGAGAAGCCGGTATTCATCACGCATTATCCGACCTCGCTTAAGGCGTTCTACATGAAGCCGGACCCGAACCGGCCCGAAGTCGTTCTGTGCGCCGATCTGATCGCGCCGGAAGGCTACGGCGAAATTATCGGCGGCTCCCAGCGCATCGACGACCCGGCGCTCATGGAGGCTCGATTCGAGGAACACGGCTTGTCGAAAGATACCTACCGCTGGTACCTGGACCTTCGCAAGTACGGCTCCGTGCCGCATTCGGGCTTCGGCCTTGGATTGGAGCGGACGGTCGCTTGGATTTGCGGACTGGATCACGTCCGCGAGACGATTCCGTTCCCGCGCCTGCTATACCGCTTGTACCCGTAAATGAATAACGGAGGGGGACGCGCCATGTCCGATACGAAATCGTACCGCGCGGGGCTTCGAACCGGGCTTCGGCTCGGCTCGGTGGCCGTGCCGGGATTGCTGCTGCGCACGTACGCGAAGCTCGGCTTGTCGGAGATCGAGGCGATGCTGCTTGTCCACCTGATGTATTTCGCCGAACGGGAATATACGCTGTTCCCGACGCCGGACCAGCTCGCCGCGCGCATGTCGACGACGCCCGACAGGGTGCTCGCGGCGATCGAACGATTCGTGAGGGAAGGCTTCGTGACGATCGAGGACGATAACGACGCCGCCACCGGCGTGCGCGGAGAGCGCTACGATCTGACTCCGCTGTTCGATAAGCTGGCGGCGGCTTGGGAGGACGGGGCGTCGGACGAAACGTTCGCTGACGATGACGATGCGTCGGACGGTTATTCGTACGCCGCCGAACCGTCCGAGACGCGGCGGCAGACGGCCGCGACCGCGGCGAACGCGCCCGGCCGCGAGACGGCGGCGTCGCGGCGCAAGGATTTATTCACGGTGTTCGAGAGCGAATTCGCGCGGCCGCTGTCGCCGATGGAATACGAGACGATCGTCGGCTGGCTCGATCAGGATCGGTACTCCGACTCGCTCATCATGACGGCGCTGAAGGAAGCCGTCTTCGCCGGCAAGGTGCATTTCCGATATATCGACCGAATCTTGATGGAATGGCAGCGCAACCGTATTACGACGCCCGAGGAAGCGAAGGCGTATACCGAGCGGTTCCGCGGCGGCCGCTAGCGGCCCGCTCGACGCCCGCTCGCCAAGCCGTCCGCATCCGGCGCGTTCCCCGCGCCCGATGCGGACGGCTTTTTCCGTCGCGCCGCCTTGACGCCTTGCATCGAACGAGCCGGGCTATGATAAAATGAGAATGGCTCCTGCGTTATTCGGAGCGGACGGAGGTAGGGGGTAAACCACCATGATGACGATCAAGCTGCCGAGAGAACAGAAAGAAACGCTGATCGAAGCGGTGCAGCAATATTACGAAACGGAACGCGGCGAAACGATCGGCTCGATCGCGGCCGAAGCGTTCGTCGATTTTATGCTTTCGGTCGTCGGCCCGCATGCGTACAATGCAGGCGTGCAGGACGCCCGCCGGGTGCTGTCCGAACGGATGGCGGCAGCCGAAGACGAGCTGTACGCGCTCGAGAAGCCGCTGCCGCGGCTCGGCCGATGACGGCGACGCGCGCGTGCCTGCTGCTGCACGGCTTCACCGGCGGCCCCTATGAAGTCGAGCCGCTCGCCGACCATTTGACGACCCACGGCTGGACGTGCGCCCTGCCGACGCTGCCGGGGCACGACAAGCCGCTGCGCGAGCTGCACCGCATCCCGTTCGGCGACTGGATCCGAGCGGCCGAAGCGGCGGTCGACGCGCTGACGCGGATGTACGGGGCCGTCGATCTGGTCGGCTTCAGCATGGGCGGCCTGATCGCGGCTCATCTGGCGAACCGTTATCCGATCCGCCGGCTGGCGCTGCTGAACGCGGCCGTTCACTATGTCAGCCCGGTACGCTTCGTTCGCAACGCGCTGCGCGTGCTGCGCGAAGGAGACCGGCGCAAGCTGCGGCTGAAGAAGGAAACGCCGGTCGGCGCGGTCATCGAGTTCGCGAAGCTGGTGCGGACGCTCAAGCCGGAATTCGGTCGGCTCGCGGTCCCGACGTTCATCGCGCAAGGCGAACAGGACGAGGTGGTCCACCCCCGCAGCGCCTTCTATATCGCGCGCCGCGTTAAGGGGTGGAAGACGCTGGCCGTCTACCCCCATTCGCGGCATCTGATTTGTCTGGAGCCGGACGCGCCGATGCTGTTCCGGCACGTCGAACGATTTTTCGCGGAGGGGAGGATGCCGTAACCATGCGAAGCTCGAAACGGGGATCCGAAAACCCGAGCCGCGCGGTGTCGCCGCTCGTGCGGACGAACGCGGCGCTGCTGCTCGCCGCGACGTCGGCCGCCTGCGTCGCGCTGCTGGCGTTCCGGCGGGAGCTGGCCGGCGAGGCGCGGTACTTGTTTATGCTGTGGAATTTATTTTTAGCCTGGCTGCCGTACGCGGCGGCCGTCGCCGCGGGGCTCGCCGTTCGCGCGTCCTCCGGGCGGGGCGCGTTGAGCGGCGCGGCCGTGCTCGGTCTCGGCGCGCTGTGGCTGTTGTTTCTGCCGAACTGTATGTATTTGGTGACGGATTTCATTCATCTCATCGCCGGCCGTAACCGGTACGTGTCGGACGGGGCGTTCGGGTATTTGGTTTGGTTCGATCTCGTGCTGTTCTTCTTGTTCGCTTGGGCCGGTATATTGCTGGGCTATTTATCGACGTTTCGGTTCCATCGTCTCGCGGCGCTGCGTTTCGGAACGGTCGCGGGGTGGGCGTTCGTGGCGGTCGTCTCCGGGCTGAACGGGTACGGGGTGTTCCTCGGCCGCATCGTGCGGCTGAACAGCTGGGACGCGTGGATGCGGCCGGCCGCGCTGATCGAGGACGCGCTCCACAACCTGCATGTGCGCGGCATCGCCTTCAGCCTGCTGTTCGGGGCGTTGACGTTCGCGACCTACGCGACGCTTTACCATCTGCAGGAAGGGAAACGGTGACGGAATAAGCGCGGGCGGTCCGAACATAAACTGAATACGAACAACGAGAGGAAAGGGGACTTGCCTTACGAAAGGATCCGGAAAGCTCGTCGTTTTCGATTTGCTCTTCTACGCCGTCCTGCCTTATGTCATCTGGATGCTTACGCGCCATGCGTTGTCGGATTATCATGCGCTGCTGCTGTCGACCGTGCCGGGCTTCGTCTACACGATCGGCCGCTTCGCCAAGGAGAAAAGCTGGAACGTAACCGGCGTCTTCCTCATCGTCGCGCTGCTTGTCGGCACGACCGTCGACCTGTTGTCCGGCGACGCGGAGACGATGATTATGAACAATATTCGCACGCTGCTCGTCTTCGGCGTTTTCTTCGTCGCGACGATGCTGGCGAAACGGCCGATGGCTTTATATTTTTTCGCGGATACCGCGCGGGTGCTCGGCTGGCTGCCGGAAGGGCGGGGGCGCGACGCGCTGCGGGACGAACGGCTGATGCCTTATTTCCAAGCGCTGACGCTGCTGTTCGCGCTTCGTTATGTCGTGATCGCGCTCGTGAAGCTGGTGATGTTTTCGATTCATGGGGTAGAGGGGTACGGGCTGCTGATCTGGTGGCGCGTGGCGCTCAGCTGGGGCTTCGGCGGTCTCATCCTGCTGGCGTCGCTGTACGTCGCCGGCAGGGTGAGGAGCCGAATCGGGAGTTAATGCTTACTTCGTGAGAAGCAGGTAGCGGTAGCGATGCTCGAAGAGGAATTCGAACGCTTCGAGATGGCGCTTCGCCTCGAAGGCGTTCGCGCCCCACGCGTAGATGCCGTGATTGCGCAGCAGAATGCCCGGGATGCCGGGGCGAATCGCGCCCTGGACAAGCTCGGCGATGCGCGGAATATTGGCGTAATTCGGGAGAATGGGCACCTGAATGGACGCGTTTTCCTCCCAAATGTTGAACGCCTTGATCAGCTCGACGCCTTCGATCGGGACATGCCCGAGGCTCGCGTCGTACTCCGAGATAATATTGTTAAACACCGTATGGACATGGAAAATGGCGCCGCAGCCCGTTGCCTTATAAATCTCGCAATGAATGAGCGTCTCCGCCGAGGGCTTTAATGCCGTCGGCTCGGTCGGCTGCCCGGACGGGTCGACGAGCAGGAAATCCTCGGGCGTGTTGACGGATTTGTCTTTGCCGCTTGCGGTGATGGCGAACGTGAACGCGTTCGGGCCGTCGAACGGACCGACGCGGACGGACAGGTTGCCGCTCGTGCCGGGAAACCAGCCGCGCGCGGCGAAGTCGGTTTTGACGGCGCGCAGCTCGGCGAAGGCGGCCATGCGTTGTTCTAAGGGTAGCGTCATGTAGGCGTTGCTCCTTCTATGATTTCTTCTAACACTTCGATCACGTCGAAGAACGTGTCGTACTCGTAATGCGGCAGGCCGAGTTCTTTGCAGCGCGTCGCCAGATGCGAACGGGCGAACACGAGATCGGCGAGCTTCGCCCCTTCGAAATCGGTCACGCTGTCTCCGATGAGCATGCGGTAATAGCGCTCCTTCGGGAACCGGCGAATGACGCGCGTCTTGCACATGCCGCAGTCGTTCCGGCATTCGTCGTCGCACGGATGCGGCCACACGATTTCGATGTGCGGCTTCGAGAAGTCCGCGGAGTTGCAGTAAATATGCGATTCCTCGATGTCGTACGGCGCGAGCAGCGGACGCAAGAAAAAGTCGATGCCGCCGCTGGTCACGTAAAACGGGATGTTCTTCCGCTTGCACAGCGCCAGGAGGTCCGCGAAGCCGGGGCGGATGCCGGCGGATTGCAATACATAATCTTCTACTTCTTGTTTGCGGCTCGAGGGGAGCAGCGCGAACAGCTCGCCGACGCCTTGGCGGATGCTTTTCGCGCCGCTGATAATGTCCTGCACGATGCCGTTCCAGCCCGGCGGGTCGAAATGTTTCATGATCGCGACGATGTTGTCGCTCAGCGTAATCGTCCCGTCGAAGTCGCAAAACACGATCGGCTGTTTGTCTTGGGGCGCGCGATGTCTAGGTTGCTGCTGCTGCAAGTTATCGTTTCACTCCCCATAGCTCGATAGCGGCTTTCAGTTGTTCGTTGCCGGGCCGGTTCGCCGCTTCCTCCAGCGCCTCGCCCCGGAGCGCCGCGTCGATCGCTTGGCGGAACGCTTGTCCGCCGGCGGCCGCGCCCATCGGATGGCCGTGCACGCCGCCGCCCGCATTGACGACCGACTCGCGGCCGAAGTCCTTGACGAGAACCGGCACGAGGCCGGGGTGGATGCCCGCGGACGGCACCGGGAAGCTGGACTTCAAGGCGCCTTCCGGCTGCTTAAGCGCGTCCGCGATCGCCAGCGTCTCGTCCTTCGGCATGACGACGGAGCCGTACGGGCTCGGGAAGAGGACGAGGTCCGCGCCCGCGAGGCGCATCAGCTTGCCGAGCAGCAGCTGCGGCGCGACGCCGTAATGCTGCGCCGGGTAGATCGCTCCGGCGAACGCCGGATGCGCCGCGATCGGCACGTCGATCTCCGGATCCTCGGCGAGCTCCTGCAGCGCGTCGAAGCCGTAGGCGAGCACGTTGAACAGCAGCGCGTTCGCGCCGGCGGCGATCGCCTTCTTCGCTTGGGCGCGCAGCTGCGACGTCCGGCCGGTAATGTTGGTCGCGTACAGCAGCTTCTGGCCGGTGTGCTTCTCGGCTTCGCGCGCCGCCGCGATGCATGCCTCGACGCGCTTCTCGATCGGGGTGAGCGGGTTCTCGAACAGAATCTCGTCGTCCTTGATCAGGTCGACGCCGCCGAGCGCTTGCTGGTAAAACTGCTCCTTCAGCTCCGGCAGGTCGTAACCGATCACCGATTTGAAAATGCTCATCAGCAGCGGCCGGTCGTACACGCCGAGCCGCTCCCGTACGCCCGCGATGCCGAACTTCGGCCCGGGGCAGGCGGCGCGGAAGTCGTCCGACACGTCGAGGTCGAGCAGCTTGATGCGCCCGTCCATCGACAGCTTGCCGAACGCGGTGACGAGCAGCGCCGGGATGTCCCGGCTGAAATTCGCGTCCGGGTACGCGATCTTGATGTCGGCATAGCGCTGGGCGGCGAGGCTGCCCGGCGCCGCGTCCGCTTCCGGCTCGTGCACCTCGACGGAGACGACTTTGCCTAGATGTTTCTCCATGTCTTTCTTCTTCGCTTCGGGCAGCTCGGTCCAGCTCCCGACCGTGAGGCCGACCGCGATGCCGGCTGCCTTCTTATGAAAATCCGCCTTCTCGTCGAACGCGCGATACGTCGCCGTGCAGTACGAGGTCATCGGAACCCACCATCCTTCTAGCATTCTTAATTCGTCAATTATACAAGAAAAGCGCCGCAGGGTAAATTTGCCGCCCATGCCGCGCGCAGGTGCCGGCGGGGCACCGCGGGAGGGTGCCGGCGGGGCGCCGCGGGCCGAGGCGGTCGGCGGCGCGCCCGGCGACAAGCGCGTTGCGCGCAAAGACGCCCGGACGGCCGCGTGCGGCGGCTCCGGGCGTTTCTGCGCGTTTCGGCGGCCGTCCAGGTCGGCCGCATGGCGCGAGGCGGAGGCTCGATCGGGGCGGATAAGCGGAGAAACTCCGCCTATCCGGCGCTGCGGTGCCGCCCGGGCCCGGATAAGCGGAGAAACTCCGCCTATCTGGCGTTGCGCGGCCGTCCGGGCCCGGATAAGCGGAGAAACTCCGCCTATCCGGCGCTGCGCGGCCGTCCCGCCGACATGCCCCCGCCGCTATTTTTTCGTTTGGCCTTCCAGGACGGCGGTGGCGATGTCGTCGCCCATCTCGCCGGCGCGGGCCGACGCGCGATGGATCGCTTTGATCATGTTTTCGCGAAATTCGTGCCGCTCTAACAGCTGAATGGCGGCGAACGTCGTTCCGTTCGGCGACGTCACCTTGGCGCGCAGCGCCGCCGGGTCTTCGCCGGTCGATTCGACCATATGCGCCGCCCCGAGCACCGTCTGCACGACGAGCGTGCGAGCTTCCT
>NZ_DASQMZ010000013.1:0-6057 GCF_035645235.1 Paenibacillus sp. | reverse complement strand
TCCGCATTTGCAGGGGCTGCTGCCGGTCGATACGCTCGACGCCGTCGATCCGGCCGCGATTCGCGAGAAGGCCGATGTCGTCTTCACCGCGACGCCGTCCGGCGTCAGCGGCAAGCTGGTGCCGCAGCTGCTCGACGCGGGGCTGACGGTGATCGACCTGTCGGGCGACTTCCGCTTGAAGGATCGAGCGGCGTACGAGACGTGGTATAAGCACGAAGCGCCGCCGCAGGATGCGCTCGACCGAGCGGTGTTCGGCCTGGCGGACGTCTTTCCGGATCGGGTGCGCGGCGCGGCGTTCGTGTCGAACCCGGGCTGCTATTCGACGACGTCGATGCTCGGGCTCATTCCGGCGGTGGAGGCCGGCGTCATCGATGCGGGCTCGATCATTATCGACGCAAAATCGGGCGTGTCCGGAGCGGGCCGGGGCCTTAGCGTCGGCGTACACTATTCGGAAATCAACGAAAACTTTAAGGCCTACAAGGTCAACAAGCATCAGCATATCCCGGAAATCGAGATGGTGTTGTCCGAACGGGCCGGCGCGCCGGTGACGGTGACGTTCACGACGCATCTGGTGCCCATGACGAGAGGCATCCTCTGCACGATGTACGCGTCGATCGCCGACGATCGGTATCTCTCCGACGACGCTTGGATCGAGCTGTACCGCAACTACTACGAAGGGCGGAAGTTCGTACGCATCCGGGGCAAAGGCCAATGGCCCGCGACGAAGGAAGTGTGGGGATCGAACTTTTGCGATATCGGCTTCTCGGTGGACCCGCGCACGAAGCGCGTGACGATTCTCGCCGCGACCGACAACCTGGTGAAGGGCGCGGCGGGGCAGGCGATCCAAAACCTGAACCTGATGATGGGCTGGGAAGAGGATCTGGGGCTGCGGCTCGCCCCGGCGTATCCATAGTCGTTAGCGAGGCGTCGGCAATACGAGGAAAAATCATGGAACCGAACGAATGGGGAGGCAGAACGGCATGGCCGGGCACAGCGGGTTTACGATAGCGACCGAGGGGTCGATCACGACGCCGAAAGGGTTTCGAGCGGGCGGCGTGTATTGCGGGATTAAGAAAGTGCAGCGCTACGATCTTGGCGCCATCGTCTGCGACGTGCCGGCGGACGCGGCGGGCGTCTTCACGACGAACGTCGTCGTCGCGGCGCCGCTGACGGTGACGAAGGAGTCGCTGGCGCGGTCCGGCCAGCTGCAGGCGGTGCTCGTCAACAGCGGCAACTCGAACGCCTGCACGGGCGAGCAGGGCGACCGGGACGCGCGCGACATGCGCGCGAAGTTCGCCGAAGCGCTCGGCGTGCCGGAGCATTACGTCGGCGTGACGTCGACGGGCGTCATCGGCGTGCCGATGCCGATGGAGAAGCTGTACCGCGGGATTCCGGAGCTGCGAACGAAGCTGTCGACGGAAGGCGGGGACGACTTCTGCCAAGCGATCATGACGACCGATCTCGTACAGAAGTCGATTTGCGTCACGCTGACGGTCGACGGCAAGACGGTGTCGGTGGCAGGCGCGGCCAAAGGCTCGGGCATGATCCATCCGAACATGGCGACGATGCTCGGTTTTATTACGACGGACGCGAAGCTGGAGCCCGGCTGCCTGCAAATGCTGCTCAGCAATGCGACCGACGTGACGTTCAACATGATTACGGTCGACGGCGACACGAGCACGAACGATATGGTCGTGGCGATGGCGAGCGGCCTCGCGGGCAACGCGCCGCTCGGGCCGAACCATCCGGACTGGGAAGCGTTCGCGGCGGCGTTCCGGCATGTGGCGGAGACGCTCGCGAAGGAGATCGCCCGAGACGGCGAAGGCGCGACGAAGCTGATCGAGGTGAACGTCGTCGGCGCGAGCACCGACTACGACGCGCGCGCGATCGCGAAGACGATCGTCGGCTCGAACCTCGTCAAGTCGGCCGTGTACGGCTCCGACGCGAACTGGGGCCGGATCATCGCCGCGGCGGGCCGCGCGGGCGTTCCGATGAATCCGAACACGGTGGACATTCGCCTCGGGGATATCCCGGTGCTGAAGGGCTCCGCTCCGGTTCCGTTCGACGAACCGGCGGCGAAGGAATATTTGGACGGCAACGAAGTGACGATTCACGTAGACCTGCACGGCGGCGCGGGCAGGGCGACGGCGTGGGGCTGCGACTTGACATACGATTATGTAAAGATCAACGCATCGTATCGGACGTAAGAGAGGAGCTGCGAACATGGGAGAAGCAACGGGGAAAGGCAACACGTTCGTGATCAAATGCGGCGGAAGCACGCTGGCGGCGCTCCCGAACGCGTTCTTCGCGGAACTGGCGGCATTCCAGAAGGAAGGGCGCCAGCCGGTCATCGTGCACGGCGGCGGGCCGGCGATTTCGCAAGCTTTGAATAAACTCGGCATTCACACGGAATTCGTCGACGGCCTGCGCCGCACGAGCGCGGAAGTGCTCGACGTGGCGGAGATGGTGCTGGCGGGCAAGATCAACAAGGAGATCGTGCGCCGCTTGTCGCAGAACGGCGCGAAGGCCGTCGGCCTCTCCGGCACCGACGGGCGGCTGCTCACGGCGGAGCCGGTGGCGAACGCGGCTCGGCTCGGCTACGTCGGCGAGGTGACGGAGGTCAACGCGGAGCTGCTGAACGCGATGCTCGCGGCCGGCTATATCCCGGTCGTGGCGCCGGTCGGCCTCGGGGTCGACAACCAGCGGTACAACATTAACGCCGACACGGCGGCTGGCGCGGTCGCGTCGAGCCTCGGCGCGGGGCCGTTCATCGTCGTGACCGACGTGGCGGGCATCGCGGGCACGGTAGACGGCGAGAAGCAGGTGCTGCCGAAGGTGACGCCGAGCCAAATTCAGGCGATGATCGACAGCGGCGAAATTTACGGCGGCATGATTCCGAAGGTGAAGGCAGCGCTCAAATGCCTCGGCGGCGGCGTCAACGAAGTCGTCATCGTGAACGGCTCGGAGACGGGCGTCCTCGGCAAGGTGCTGCGTGGCGAGCCGATCGGCACGACGATCGTGGCGGAACCGACCGCCGCTAAGGCGTAAGGGGGCGGCGACGATGACGACGGGCAAAGAAGCGCTGTTTCCGAATTACGGACGTTTCCCGATCCGGCTCGTGAAGGGCAAGGGCAGCCGGGTATGGGACGAAGCGGGCAAGGAATATCTTGATTTGATGAGCGGCATCGCCGTAGCGAACCTCGGCCATGCGCCGGAGCCGGTGTTGGAAGCGCTCAAGCGGCAGCTCGACGAGCTGTGGCACGTCTCCAACCTGTTTGAAATTCCGGGGCAGGAGCGGCTGGCGGCGCTGCTCGCCCGGCTGTCCTGCGCGGACCTCGCGTTCTTCTGCAACAGCGGCGCGGAGGCGAACGAGGCGGCGATCAAGCTGGCGCGGCGCTACCACCGGAAGGTGCTCGGCAATAACCGTTATGAAATTATTACGTTCCGCAATTCGTTCCACGGACGGACGCTCGCGACGCTGACGGCGACGGGGCAGGATAAGGTAAAGGACGGCTTCGATCCGCTGCCGACCGGCTTCGTGCATGTCGATTACAACGACGTCGACGGCTTGAAGTCGGCGATCACCGATAAGACGGCGGCGATCATGCTCGAATTCGTGCAGGGCGAAGGCGGCGTGCGTCCGGCGTCTCCGGATTTCGTCGCGGCGGTAAAGTCGCTGTGCGCGGAGCACGGGCTGCTGCTCATCGCGGACGAAATCCAGACCGGCATCGGCCGGACGGGGACGTTCTTCGCCTACGAGCAATTCGACGCGGAACCGGACATTATCACGCTCGCGAAGGGACTCGCCAGCGGCTTCCCGATGGGCGCGATGCTTGGCAAGGCTTATCTAAGCGACGGCTTCTCGGCGGGCTCTCACGGCTCGACGTTCGGCGGCACGCCGATCGCCTGCGCGGCGGCGCTCGCCACGCTCGAGACGATGGAGAAGGAAGGCATTCCGGCGCGGGCGAAGCGGCTCGGCGAGCAAGGCGCGGAGCGGCTGCGGAGCGCGCTCAGCGGGGTGCCGGGGCTCGTCGAGGTGCGGGGACGCGGACTGCTGCTCGGCATCGAGATGGCGGCGCCGGTCGCCGGCATCGTAACGAAGGCGCAGGAGGCGGGATTGCTCGTCATTACGGCGGGGCCGAACGTGCTTCGGCTGCTGCCGGCGCTCACGATCGAGGAAGAACAATGGAACCGAGGCCTCGATACGCTCGCGGGCTTGATCGCGGCGGAATCGAAGGACGGTATCTACGCATAGAGGGGAGAGGGGCGATTTGGAAACGGCAGTAGGGTCTTCGCCGGCCGGCGAAGCGCATCCGAAGACGACGTCGAACCCTTTTAAAGGCAGAGATTTCTTGGCGTTAGCCGATTACACGACGGAGGAAATCAAGCAGCTGCTCGAGCTCGGCATCGAGCTCAAGCGCAAGCAAAAGGCGGGCGAGGCGTACCAGCCGCTCGCCGGGAAGACGCTGGCGATGATTTTCGAGAAGTCGTCCACCCGGACGCGCGTCTCGTTCGAGGTCGGCATGACGCAGCTCGGCGGCAATGCGCTCTTTCTATCGAAGAACGACATTCAGCTGGGACGCGGGGAGACGATCGCCGATACGGCGCGTACGCTGTCTCGATACGTCGACGGCATCATGATCCGCACGTTCGCGCATAAGAACGTTGTAGAGTTGGCGCGCAACGCGACGGTGCCGGTCATTAACGGCCTGACCGACCTGTCGCACCCGTGTCAGGCGATGGCGGACTACATGACGATCCTCGAGAAGAAGGGCAAGCTCGAGGGGCTGAAGATCGCGTACATCGGCGACGGCAACAATATGGTGCATTCGCTCATGGTCGGCGCGGCGAAGCTGGGGCTGCACATCGCGGTCGCGAGCCCGGCCGGCTACGAGCCCGACGCGGAAGTCGCGGAAATCGCGCGCGAAGCGGCGGCGGCCTCCGGCGGCAAATACACGTTCCACTACGACCCGAAGGAAGCGATCGAAGAAGCGGACGTCGTCTATACGGACGTGTGGGCGAGCATGGGCATGGAGGCGGAGCAGCAGGAGCGCGAGCAGGCGTTCAAAACGTTCCAAGTGAACGCGGAGCTGACGCAGTACGCGAAGCATGACTACTTATTCTTGCATTGCTTGCCGGCGCATCGCGGCGAAGAGGTAACGGCCGAGGTCATCGACGGCGACCATTCGGTCGTGTTCGACCAAGCGGAAAACCGGCTCCACGCGCAGAAGGCGATTCTTGCGGCGCTGATGGGTTAAGGGTACCATTAGGGATAGACGGGAACGAAGAAGATCGAAGGGTGGATTAGCGG
Organism: Paenibacillus sp.; assembly: GCF_035645235.1. Classification (GTDB taxonomy): domain Bacteria; phylum Bacillota; class Bacilli; order Paenibacillales; family YIM-B00363; genus Paenibacillus_AE. The sequence goes on along the minus strand of NZ_DASQMZ010000013.1, from coordinate 746 downwards.
CACATGTCCAAGCAAAAAATCGTGTTGGCGTATTCGGGCGGTCTCGATACGTCGGTCATTCTTACCTGGTTGAAAGAGACGTACGACGCCGAAATCATCGCCTTCACGGCGGATATCGGCCAAGGCGACGAGCTCGACGGCCTCGAGGAGAAGGCGCTGAAGACGGGCGCGTCCAAGGTGTATATCGAGGACCTGCGCGCGGAGTTCGCGAAGGATTTCATTTTCCCGATGTTCCAAGCTGGAGCTCTCTATGAAGGGCAATACCTGCTCGGCACGTCGATCGCGCGTCCGCTCATCGCCAAGCGCATGGTCGAGATCGCGAAGGCGGAAGGCGCGACGGCGATCGCGCACGGCGCGACGGGCAAGGGCAACGACCAGGTGCGCTTCGAATTGACGGCGGCGGCGCTCGCGGCCGAGCTCGAGGTCATCGCGCCGTGGCGGGACGAGGCGTTCCGGGCGCAGTTCCCGGGCCGCGCGGAGATGATCGAATACGCCGAGAAGCACGGCATTCCGGTCAAGGCGTCGGCGGCGAAGCCGTATTCGACGGACCGCAACCTGCTGCACATCTCGTTCGAGAGCGGCATGCTGGAGGATCCGTGGTTCGACGCGACGCGCGAGGACGTGCGCGACATGTACGTCATGAGCGTCGATCCGGAGCTCGCGCCGGACGAGGCGGAATATATCGAGCTGACGTTCAAGCAAGGCTGCTGCGTGGCGATCAACGGCACGGAGCTGTCGCCGCTCGA
>NZ_DASQMZ010000012.1:0-68895 GCF_035645235.1 Paenibacillus sp. | reverse complement strand
GAAAAGCGCAAATTTTGAGCTTAACCGCGAAATAAGAGCAAAATTTGAACATAAGAATGGCGGAGGCGGTGCGGCGGCGTATGGAGCGAGGGAGCGCGGGGCAGCGGCAGTTCGGCGAGGCGGCGGAAAGGAGCAAATTTTGAACTTAACCGCGAAATAAGAGCAAAATTTGAACATAAGAGCGTCGGGGGCGGTGCGGCGGCGTATGGAGCGAGGGAGCGCGGGGCAGCGGCAGTTCGGCGAGGCGGCGGGTGCAGCGAGCGGTCGGCGGCGGTTATGTAAAGAAGGGGGACGGCCATCCCCCTCCTGCTCGATTAGGCGCCGAAACCGACGTAGCGGGAGATGATGACCAACAGGATGAAAAGGACCAGGATCGCGCCCGTCGACGTGTAGAAGCCGCCGACGCCTGCCGCAGTGTTAACGCAAGACATGAGTGATTCCCTCCTTCGTGTTCAGCGTACTTTCAAGATATGTGCCGCTCCGCGCCTGCGCAACGGACATCGACCTATGTTTACGGTAGGGGGGAATTTCTGATAGAGTGGTAGGCATAACGCTTACAGAAGGAATAGGGAGGATTCGGCATGGGTGAGGCAGCGGGGGAGACGTTGTTGTTGTGGCCGGAGGGCGCGCCGCTTGCGGCGGGCGATACGGACGAGGATCGGCCGGCGATTACGCCGTATCTCGTGCCCGGCAAAGGCAATGCGGCGGTCGTCGTGGCGCCGGGCGGCGGGTACGGCATGCGCGCGGAGCACGAGGGGGAGCCGATCGCGAGATGGTTGAACGGCCTTGGCATCTCGGCGTTCGTGCTGCGATACCGGGTAGCGCCGTATAAATATCCGGCCGCGCTGCTCGACGCGCAGCGCGCGATTCGCACGGTGCGCCGCCGGGCCGACGCGTTCGGGATCGATCCGGCGCGCGTCGGGCTCCTAGGCTTCTCGGCCGGCGGGCATCTCGCGGCGACGGCGGGCACGCATTACGACCGGGGCTTGCCGGCGACGGAAGCGGAGGATGACGTCGACCTGCTGTCGTGCCGTCCGGATGCGTTGATCCTATGTTACGCGGTCATTACGATGAAGGGCCCATGTGCGCACGAGGGCTCCCGCCTGAACCTGCTCGGTGCTGACCCGGACCCGGCGCTGCTCGCTTCGCTTTGCAACGAGGACCAGGTGACGGCAGATACGCCGCGGACGTTCCTATGGCACACCTCCGACGAGGAGTCGGTGCCCGTGGAGAACAGCCTCATGTTCGCGACGGCGCTCCGGAAGCACAAAGTGCCGTTCGAACTGCATGTGTACGCCGAAGGCCACCATGGGCTCGGGCTCGCCGCGGAGCATCCGTTCGCGCGCGGCTGGACCGGCGCATGCGCGGATTGGCTGCGCAATATCGGCTTCGTGCAGGCGTAAACCGCCGCCGCGCGACGGCACATAGAACCTACGCGCCGAGCAGCGAGAGGCGGCGCACCCAGGCACAACCGCAGAACAACGAAACAAGAGGCGCAGCGGCAGGGGGAACCCCCTGCCCGCTAAGCCTCTTTCGTTTCCAAGCCGTCCAATGCGTCCAGGGACGCCAGCAGACGCTCGAGCAGCGCATCGACGTCGTCCAGCCGGTCCTCGTTCCGCTTCTCGTGAAACAAGACGTCGATCTCGTACGCGCTGCCGCCGGCGGCGGCGGCGTCGGCCGGCGGCGCGTGGGGGTCGACTTCGATGCGCACGCGGTGGCATATTTCGGCCTCCGCCTCGGCGGCCCACAGCCGGCTCAGCGCCCCGTGCAGCGTCTGCGCGTCGCGCACGCGGGCGCCGGGGAGCGTGAAGCGCAGCTCGAGCCGGATGCCCGGCGCGCCCAGCTCGGTCAGCCGCAGGTCGTACCGTTCGGCGGCGAAGTCGGCGAGACCGGAAGAAAGCCGCAGCTCGGCGCGGCAGCCGCCGCCCGGCCGCCGCGCCCCGATGCGGAAGGAGCGGGAGAGCGATGCCAGGTCCATCAGGTCTTCCCGCCCGATGATCTCCGCCGCACCGTCGCGGTCGAGATCGTACAGCGCCCCTTCGAGCACGACCTTCCAATTATCGAATATCGTCGGATCGAACATACGCAGCATCCGCCTCCCCGGGTCGTTGTTCGTTTTCTATAGTATACCCGCAAAGGCGCTCATCGCGCTTCGCCTTCCCCCGACGCCTCCGCCAAGGCGGCGAGATAACACTCCTTAATCCAATCCGCGAGCAGCGCCGCCTCGGCGGGAGAGGCGACCGCGAACGCCGACCAGGCGCCCACCGACTTATTTCCGGTGCGGAACGGCTCGACGGGAAGCGGGGAGCCGCGATCCCTCGCTTCGGCGGACGACAGCTTCGTCAGGACGACGCCGCCGTTCACGACGACGGCGAACAGCTTCCCGTTCGCCGTATAGCACGGGCAGCCGAACATGCGGCGCCGGCCGACGCCGTCCCACGCCCCGACGAGCCGGTCCACCGCCTCCCGCAGCGCGCCGCCGACCGATTCCTCGTAGTACTTCATCGCGCCGCTCCTCCGAACGTCCGGATCATCTCCGCCGCCGTCCGCTCCGGCCGTTCCTCGGGTACGAAGTGCCCCGTCTCCTCGAGAAGAACCAGCTCCGCGCCGCGAATGGAGCGCTGCATACGCCGCGCGACGTCGACCGCGAAGAACGGGTCGCGCGTCCCCCATAGGATCAACGCCTTGCAATCGACGCGCGCGAGCTGCGCCTCGACGTTCGCGTATTCCAAGGCCAAGTTCGCAAGACTTCTACGGAAAATGGCGCTCGTCCGCGCAAGCCCGCGCGGCGTCAAGTGGCGTTCGAACCGCGCCGCGGACGTCGCGTCCTTGTTGGCGAACGCCTTCGCGTACATCATGCGCGCGCCGAACCGGCTGCCGGCCATGACGCGGAAGACGAGGCGGCCGAGCAGCGGCACGCCGGCCGTGCGCAGCGGCAGCGGAATCGGCGTATCCGTGAACGTGTTCGTCGCGGACAGGCATAAGCCGCGAACGCGCAGCGACGGATACAGCCGCATCAGCGTCAGCGCGACGGGGCCGCCGAAATCATGAGCGCCGATGTACAGTTCTTCGACGTTGAGACCGTCGAGCAGACGCTTCAACCCGCGCGCCTGATCTTCCATATAGCCGTCGCCCGGCGGCTCGTCCGAACCGCCGAAGCCGAGCAGGTCGGGCGCGACGACGCGAAAGCCCGCGGCCGCGAGCGGCTCGGCGGCGCGCGACCAGGCGTGCGAGGAGCCGGGAATGCCGTGCAGCAAAAGGACGAACGGGCCGTCCGCTGGGCCTAACGAGAGGTAAGAATAGCCGTGTGTTGCGGCGGGGCGAGCAATGGTCATGTCAGGGTTGCTCCTTCGTCAGCGTCGTAGTCGATATAAGGGCTCCAAGCGAGAGCGGAGCCGGCGGCGGCGAGCCGCCGCCGCGGAAATACGAAAACACGATTTCCGGGAAAGCGTCGATCGTAAGCATTCGTTCGATAATGATGTCAGTCACGGCTGCTGCGTACTTCCTCTTCCGCCAGCGACTTCGGCAGCCACAGGCGATCGTCCCAAAACGAATCCAAATAGCCTTGCAGTTCCGAGAACCCTTCCTTCCGCAAATAGTAAATCCGGCTTGTCTTTCGTTTCTCCACCCCGACGAGCCCGGCGTCGAGCAGCACCCGCAGGTGCTGGGACACGGCGGGAGGGCTGATCGCAAAGCGCGCGGCAAGCTCCCCGGCCGATCGGCGGCCTCCGCGCAGCGTCTCCAGCAGCTTGCGCCGATTCGGGTCGGTCATAGCGGCAAATAAGTTGTCGATCGTCATAGGTATTACTTTAAATTCAACTTAATTAAGTGTCAATTTAATTAAGTGTCAACTTAAATCAAGCGACCTACGACCAAAGGCGGAGGGGCGGCTCCGCCCTCGTTCCGACGCGCTCCGTCCCCGGGCCGGCTACACTGGAGGAAAGTGGCGAGCTCCATAGTAGCGGGAACCCCGGAATTCTTGTACAGTAGGGGTAATATGCAAGGCATCGGCCGGAAAACGAAAAGAGAGGTGCGCACGAATGCGGAAGCACGATCGGGTGCGGGAAGCGGAGCTGCTGAAGGACATCGCCGAGACGATCAACGGCACGTACGATATGGGCCGGCTGCTGGAGGTCGTGCTGGAGAAGCTGTTAAAGCTGACCGGACTCGCCGCGGGCTGGGTGTTTCTGATCGAGCCTCGGACGACCGGGGAGCTGCGCTGCGCCGCGGATGCGGGGCTGCCCCCGGCGCTGGCGCGAGACGGCAAACGCCCGATGACCGAGGGCTCCTGCTGGTGCGTCGATCGGTATCGGGACGGGCGGCTGCAGCGCGCGGCGAACATCTTGAATTGCAAGCGGATCGAGGAGGCGACGCTGCTGCGGCGCGGCGATACGAACGGGCTGACGCATCACGCGACCATTCCGCTGCGTTCGGGCGACGCGCTGTTCGGCATTCTGAACGTCGGCGCGCCGGGCAAGACGGCCTTCACCGAGGAGGAGCTGTCGCTGCTGCAATCCGTCGCGCTGCAGATCGGCACCGCGGCCCACCGCATTCGGCTGTACGGCCAGGAGCGCAAGCGCGCCCTGCTGTTCGAGCGGCTCGGGGCCGCCGCGCGCGAGCTTCGCGCATCCGACGCGCCGGAACGCATCGCCTCGGACATCGTGCGCGCGTGCGGCGAGACGCTCGGGTGGTCCAACGCGGCGCTGTGGATGCGCGAGTCGCAAGGCTTGTACCTGCACGCGGTATACAACGCAGGGACGGCGAGCGCCAAGTCCTGCGACGCGCCGAAGAAGTCGTGCTTGATGCTGGACGACGTATTGGAGACGCAGCGCCCGCGCATGTTCGACGGCTCGATCGAGCCCGAGCTGCTGCCGTCGCTCGCTCCGATTCGCGGCGGCGCCGCCGTGCCGCTCCTGCTGCAGGGGCGGCCGATCGGCGTGCTCGTGGCGGGCAGCTCGACGGCGGAGCCGTTCGACGAGATCGACGCGGAGGTGCTCGAGGCGCTGTCGGCGCACGCGGCGCTCACGTACGAGAACGCAAGGCTGCAGGAGCAGGCCAAGTCGCTCGCCCGGTGGGAGGAGCGCAATCGGATCGCGCGCGACCTGCACGACTCCGTGTCGCAAATGCTGTTCTCGCTGCAGCTGCACGCGAGAGGGCTCGAGACGGCGCTCGGCGCGGCGGGGACGCCGCCGGACGGAGCGCGGCGGGCCGCCGAGGAAATCGGGCGGCTGTCGCGGGAGGCGCTGACGGAGATGCGCGGCATGATTCGCCAGCTGCGGCCGGCAGGGCTCGAGGAAGGGCTCCTAACCGGTCTTGCCAAGTACGGCGCGGCGATCGGCCTGACCGTCGACTGCGACGCCGGCGCGTTGTCGACGCCGATGCCCGAGCGCGTGGAGCTTGCGCTCTGGCGCATCGGGCAGGAGGCGCTGAACAACGCGCGCAAGCACGCGGGCGTCGAACGGGCGGCGGTCGCGCTGTCGATTGAGCCGGACGCCGTCATCATGACGGTGACCGACCGCGGCGTCGGCTTCGCGCCCGGCGCGGGCGGTTTCGGCTTCGGGCTGACGACGATGCGGGAGCGGGCCGAGTCGGTCGGCGGCGCAGTGACGGTCGACGGCCGCCCGGGCGCCGGCACGACGGTGCGCGTGCGGCTGCCGCTGCCGTGCGACGGTGCGGCTTCGAAGGAAGAGGGAGGCGAAAAATCATGAACGAGACGTCAAGGAACGAGATCCGCGTGCTGATCGCCGACGATCATGCGATCGTGCGGCAAGGGCTCGCCTTCTTCCTCGGGCTGCAGCCGGATTTGCGCGTCGTCGGGGAAGCCGCGAACGGCGCCGAGGCGGTCGAGCGGGCGGCGGCGCTACGGCCGGACGTCGTGTTGATGGATTTATTCATGCCGGAGAAGAACGGCATCGAGGCGACGCGGGACATTCGCGCGCGGGACCGAGAGACGAAAATCATCGTGCTGACGTCGTTTTCCGATCAGGATCACGTCCTATCGGCGATCAAGGCCGGCGCGAACGGCTACCTGCTGAAGGATGCGGACCCGGCCGCCATCGCGGACGCCGTTCGAGGCGCGCACGCGGGGCTGGCGCAGCTGCACCCTGCCGCCGCGGCGCAGCTCATGTCCCACGTCGCGGCCGAAGCGGCGCCGCCTCCCGCCGGGAGGACGTCGGCGCCCGACGCGTTGACGGCGCGCGAGTCGGAGATTTTGCGGCTGATCGCGCGCGGATACAGCAATAAGGAGATCGCCGCCGCCTGCGATATCGCGGAGAAGACGGTGAAGACGCACGTCAGCAGCCTGCTCAGTAAGCTTGGGGTGGCCGACCGAACGCAGGCGGCGTTGTACGCCGTGAAACACGGACTGGCCGAGCCGGGTCCGTGAAGCCTGATCCGGCTCCGGAAGCCGCGGCCGACCGGCGATGAAGTCCTAAGTCCAAAGCGTGAGCGCCGCGTCGGCCTTCGTGCCGATGCGGCATTTTTCGTCTCGGGGTACGATAGGGGCAAGCAGAGATAAATCCAACTCGGAAAGGTTTGATCCCTATGATCCGCATCGCATTGCTCGCGGGCAGCAACCGCAAAGACGCCTCCAGTACGAAACTGCTTCGATATATGGCGGGACGGCTGACGGAGCGGGGCGTCGAGGCGGCGCTGTTCGACGTGTACGAATCGCCGCTGCCGATGTACTCGCCGGACGACGAAGAGCCGCATCCGAACGCGCGCCGCCTCGCCTCGCTCGTGCGTTCCGCTGACGCCCTCGTCCTCGGAACGCCGGAATATCACGGCAGCGTCTCCGGCGCGCTCAAGAACGCGCTCGATTACTTGGGCTCGGAGGAGGTCGGCGGCAAGCCGACGCTCTCCGTCAGCTCTTCGGGCGGCGCGGTCGGCGTCAGCTCGCTGACCCACCTGCAGAGCATCGTGCGCGGCTTGCACGGCATTAACTGCCCGGAGTGGGTGTCGCTCGGCGGACGCCAACGGTTGTTCGAGGACGGCGCGCCGGCGGACGAAGGGATGCGCGCACGCGTCGACCGCGCGCTCGATCAACTGACGCGCATCGCCGCCGCGCTGAAGTCGGACGCCGCCACGTAACCGGCGGCGCCCGGCGCGACAATATTTCCGGGGAAATTAACACCCTTAAACAACAGCCTCGTTCGCCGTTACCGGGCGCCCCTCGAGCGGGGCACGCGCACGATGCGGAGCGCGACCGCCGCCAGCGCGGCGGCGAGCGCCCACGTCGTCCACGCGGCGAACGGGGCGTTCGCCTGCTGCTGAACGCCGATCGCGGCGAACGCCCAGACGAGGGTGAGCACGTACGCCGTGTCGCGCCAACGCGCGAATACGGCGATCGCGGCGCCCGCCAGCAGTACGAGCGTCAGGAACGTCCAATACTTCTCGAGCCCCCAACTGTTCCACCCCGCCAGCTCGAACGCGACGAGCGCATTCGCCCCCGCGGCGACCGAAACCCAAGCCGTATACAAGCTGAACGGCAGCTGTACGAAGAGCTTCGCGGCGAGACCCGCGTCGTCCCGCGGCGAGCCCTGCACGTTGCGCGTGGCCGTATAAATCGGAAGCAGCGACAGCAAGAGCCCGAGCATCAGGAATACGGTCGAGCGCAAATAGAGCAGGTGCCAGCACAGCACCCAAGCGATGTGGAAGAGGCAGCCGACGACGAACCAAGGTCCGATGCGGCGGAACGCGGACAGCTCCCGCCAGCCCGGCCGCCACTGCAGCAGCACGAAGACGCCGAGCAGCGCGTAGATCGCGCCCCAAATTGTAAACGCATACGAAGCAGGGGTCGCCAATACGGGCACCATCGCCGACACTTCCGCAGTCGTGCGTCCGCCGATCGGCACGACGTTCACGAGCGTAATCACCAGCAGCACCGCCAAATACGAGAGCGTATTCCACCTTCGCCATCCCGCCGTACGCATGCCTACCGCCTCCTTGTGGATTCCTTAATACAAGTATATGCATGCCGATTCTACAGTTATCTCCCCGATTTATAGTTTCGGACGGACTTGGGCGCATCTACAATGAGGGAAACCGATAACGAAGGGGGAAAATGCGATGTCAGAGCGGCAGCGAGGTGCGCAAACCCAAGCGCCGGCGGGGAAGGCGTGGTTCGCCGAGGCGCGTTTCGGCATGTTTATCCATTGGGGGCTCTATGCGATCCCGGCGCGCGGGGAATGGGTGCGAAGCCACGAGCGTCTTTCCAAAGAGCGGTACCGACCGTATTTCGAGGAATTTAACCCGACGTCGTACGACCCGAAGGCATGGGCGAAGCTCGGCAAGGCGGCGGGCCAAAAGTACGCCGTACTGACGGCGAAGCATCATGACGGCTTCTGCCTGTTCGACAGCGCGCTGACCGACTACAAATCTACGAACACGCCGATCGGCAAAGACCTCGTCCGCGAATTCGTCGACGCGTTCCGCGCCGAAGGGCTGAAGGTCGGACTGTATTATTCGCTCCTCGACTGGCACCACGACGATTACCCGCATTACGGCGACCTCGTCCATCCGATGCGCGACGAGGAGTCGTTCCGCGGCAAGACGCACGACTTCGACCGTTACCTCGACTACATGCACGGGCAAGTGCGCGAGCTGCTGACCGGTTACGGCAAGATCGACGTCATGTGGTTCGATTTCTCGTACGAGCGCCTCCGGGGCGAGGCGTGGCGGGCGACCGAGCTCGTCCGTACGGTCCGCGCGCTGCAGCCGGATATCGTCATCGACAACCGGCTAGGCGGCAATATCAAGGCGGAGACGCCGGAGGAGTACGCCGGCGACTTCGCGTCGCCGGAGCAGGCGCTGCCGCCGCACGGGGTGCTGAACGAGGCGGGGAAGCCGATCCCGTGGGAAGCGTGCATTACGCTGAATAACCACTGGGGCTATAACGCCAACGATAAAGATTACAAGTCCGCGAAGGATATGGTGCGCGCGCTCGTCGAGTGCGTCAGCAAAGGCGGCAACCTGCTGCTGAACGTCGGACCCGACGCGCGGGGCGTCATCCCGGAGGAATCGGAGGATATTCTTCGCGAGATCGGCCGGTGGATGGACAAGAACGGCGCCAGCATCTACGGCTGCGGCCGCGCGGGGCTGCCGCGTCCCGACTGGGGCCGGTATACGCGGAAGGGGAACACGCTGTACGCGCATATTCTCGACAAAGGCGTCGGAGCCATTCACCTCGTCGGCCTGAAGGGAAAAATTCGGCGCGCGCGACGGCTCGCCGACGGGTCGGAGGTCGCCCTCGGCCACCTGTTCGCGCATCATTACCCCGAAGACGAGCTGATATGGATTCAGACGGCGCGGCTGCCCGACGAGATCGATACGGTCATCGAGCTGGAGCTGGAGCCGGGGGCGCTGCCGGAACAACAATAGCCAGATCGTACATGCCGCGACCATCCGGGACATGGCGTCCCGCCGGGCGGTTCTGGTAAAGTAAACATGATCCGGAAGCGATTCCGAACTACCTATCCAATGGAGCGTGAACAATATGACGACTCAACTGCGCGGCGCCGTCATCGGCTACGGCGGCGCGTTCAACATGGGCATGCAGCACGCGAAGCAAATGACGAAGAACGGCATCGCCTTCGCGGCGGCGTGCGACCTCGATCCGGCCCGCGCCGCGCAAGCGAAGCAGGACTTCCCGGACATTGACGTCTACACGAACCCGGACGAGCTGCTCGCGCGAGGCGATATCGATCTCGTTACGGTCATTACGCCGCATAACACGCATGCCGATCTCGGAAAGCGTATTCTCGCTTCCGGCAAACACGCGATTCTCGAGAAGCCGATGTGCATTACGGCGGAGGAAGGCTACGAGATGACGCAGCTCGCCCGCGCGCAGGGCAAGATGCTTTCCGTCTATCACAACCGCCGTTGGGACGGGTGGTACCTGACGCTGAAGGATCTGATGGCGAAGGGCATCATCGGGGACATTTTCCAAATCGAAATGGCGTTCGGCAGCTATGGTCGTCCGCTGACTTGGTGGCGCTCCGACAAGGCGATCTCCGGCGGCGCGCTGTACGACTGGGGGGCGCATCTGGTCGATTACGCGCTCGGCGTCGTGCCGGGCGGCATCCGCAGCGTGCGGGGCGTCGTGCATAACCTGCTGTGGCATGAATTCACGAACGAGGATCATGTGGACAGCCGCATCTATATGGAAAACGGCGCCACGATCGACGTCACGATCTCCAGCCTGACCCACGCCGCCAAGCCGCACATTCGGGTGCAGGGGACGAAGGGCGGCATCGTGGACGCGAACATTTTCGACGGGAAGCTGACGCTCTACACCGACCTCAACGGGGTGCGCGTCGAGACCGAGGTGCAGACGATGAAGGACCAGGGCGAGAAGTATTACGAAAATGTCGCCGACCACCTGTACCGCGGCGCCCCGCTGATCGTGACGGCCGAGAGCGCCCTGCGCAACATCGCCGTCATCGAGACGACGGAGCGCTCGGCCGCGGCGGGCCAGGAGCTGCCGGTGCCGTACGAGGAGCTGCATAAGTAAGGTTCGGGGCCGGCGGCATGCCGGCCTTTTGCGTTCCCCTGCGTAACGAAAGTTTTTTCGCTCGGCCGAGTTTCCAGTATAATAGTGGTGATCATGATGACGGCGGAGGCGACGCGGATGGAAACGAAGAAGAAGGCGGTGCTGCTCGGGGCGACGGGCTTGGTGGGACGCCGCGTCTTGGAACGGCTGCTCGCGTCGCCGGCGTACGAGCGCGTGACGGTCGTCTCGCGGCGGGCGCTGCCGGCGCGGGACAAGCTGACGCAGGACAAGCTGACGCAGGACAAGCTGACGCAGGTCGTGCTGGACGACCTTGCGGCGATGGACGGCGAGCCGTTCGAGGGCGCGGACGACGTGTTTTGCGCGCTCGGCACGACGATTCGGCAGGCGGGGACGCAGGCGCGGTTCCGCGAGGTCGACTACGAGTACCCCGTCGCGGCGGCGCGGCTCGCGGCGGCGGCAGGCGCCCAGCGGTACGTGCTCGTGTCGTCGATGGGCGCGGATCCGTCGTCGAAAATTTTCTACAGCCGCGTGAAGGGCGAGACGGAGGCGGCCGTCCGCGCGTCGGGCGTGCCGATGATTTCGATCGTGCGCCCGTCGCTCTTGCTCGGCGAGCGGGAGCAATTCCGGCTCGGGGAGCGCATCGGCGTCTGGGTCGCCCGCCCGCTGATGTTCGCGTTCGCCGGTCCGCTGCGCAAATACCGGCCGATCGAGGCGGACGACGTCGCGGCGGTCATGGTGCGCGTCGCGCAGATGTTCCTGCCGGGGACGCATGTGTACGAGAACGACCAACTGCATCGGATGGCGCCGAACTCTTAGGGCGTCGAGAAGGGAAACGGTACGCAAAGGAGGGAAATCATTGGCTCGAACGTTCAAAGCGGAAGGGCGGCGGATCGCGAAGGGGGTGCGCCTCGCGTTCGTCGTCGTCGCGATGCTGCTGTACGGCTACGCGTTCCCGGAGCTGGACCGCAAATATTTGACGGCGATGCTCGCCGCCGGCTGGATCTCCGCCGAGCTCGCGGCCTGGTGGTGGGTGCGCCGCCGCCGCGTCTCGAGGTCCGCGCGCAGCCCGGCCGGCGGTCGCGGCCGCGAGACGCGGGGGCGCGGAATTTGATAGGAGCGAGGGACGAAGCGCGAATGCCGATGCGAATCAGGAGCTTCATAGGAACGCATGACAGCGAGTGGGAGGACGAGCGGTTATACGCGCACGCGAGCCACGAGCTGACGATGATATTGGAAGGAAGCGGGCGGTTTCGGACGGAGCGCGGAGAGACCGCCGTCGAGAGCGGCCGCGTGCTCGCTATCCGTCCGGGCACCCTGCATTCCTTCCACGCCGTCACGCCGATCCGCTTCGGCGTCATCTTGGCGGACGGGGTCGCCGGGGCGGCGCTCCAGCGGTTCGAGGCGCTGCTCGGCGGCAAGCCGTACGCCGATTTGCGGCTGTCGCCCGCCCACAAGACGCAATACGAAACGCTGTTCCGCCTCTGGCTGCGCGATTTGACGTCGCCGGCTAAGGATCCGGATACGGCGTATTCGGCGTGGCTGCAGCTGTTTCTCGTCTTTCTGTCCGAGCACGGGGACGCCGGCGCGGAGGTGCTGTCCGTCGCCCGGGCGGCGGACTATATTCGCGAGCGGCTGCCCGAGCCGCTGTCGGTGGCGAGGCTCGCCCGGATGAGCGGGTTGAGCGAGGACGGGTTTCGGAAGCATTTTCTGAAAACGTACGGCATGACGCCGAAGCAATACCAGCAGCGGTGCAGGGTCGCCGAAGCGCAATGGATGCTGAGCTCGACGACGCGCAGCGTTCAAGAGGTGGGCGAGGCGGTCGGCTTCGCGACGATCCATGCCTTCTCGGCTTGGTTCAAGAAGGAGCTCGGGGTTTCGCCCAAGGAATGGAAGGCGTCGCTTCGGCTCAACCGGCCGGACGGCGCGCCCTCGTCGGGTTTCGAATAAATCGCGTCGGGTTTCTCGTAAAGACGGCCGACCCTCTGCCTCGTAAGATGAAAGTATTCGATCGACGAAAGGGTGCTGGGCAAGATGAAGCTGCAAATGGGCAAGGCCGAGCTGGACTACGGAACGGAAGTCGTCGAGCTGCGGGATTCGAACGATGTGTTGGGCGACGTCGAGGCGCTGCGCGCGCGGCTTCGCGAAGACGGCTACTTGCTCCTTCGCGATTTCCACGACCGGGCGCAGGTGCTGAAGGCGAGAGGCGAGTTTTTGGCGAAGCTGCACAGTATGGGAAGGCTGCATCCGGATTATCCCGTCGAGGAAGCCGTCGTGCACCCCGACAATAAATCCGGCATGTGGGGCGGTGGCGCGGAGGAGCTGAGGGCGGACTTTCCGACGTTCCTCGAGGTGGTGGAAAGCGAGCGGACGATGCGCTTCTTCGACGAGCTGTTCGGCGAGAAGGCGATGACGTACGACTATAAGTGGCCGAGAGCGATCGCGAACGGCGGCAACACCGGGGCGCACTACGACATCGTCTATATGGGGCGGGGAACGAAAGAGCTGTATACGATGTGGACGCCGTTCGGCGACATACCGCCGGAGCTCGGCACGCTCGCGCTGCTGCTGGGGTCCCAGCATTACGAGAAAATTAAGGCGAGCTACGGACAGATGGACGTCGACCGCGACAATGTGGCGACCGGCTGGTTTACCGAGGACCCGGTCGAGATGATCGAAAATTTCGGCGGCACGTGGGCGACGACGACGTTCAACGCGGGGGACGTCATTATTTTCGGCATGTTCATGATGCACGCGTCCTTCAACAACACGACGAACCGGTACCGGATCAGCAGCGATACGCGGTACCAGCGGGCGTCGGAGCCCGTCGACGACCGCTGGGTCGGACGGAAGCCGAAGGCGCACTACGCGTGGGGCAAGGTGCCGCCGAAGCCGGTGAGCGAAGCGCGCAAGGAATGGGGCGTATAGACGTTCGGGATTGACGGGGCCGTCGTATCGTTGTAAATTTGTATTATAATTAAATACAAATTCGGGAGGGCCTCATCGATGTCTTACGTTACGTTGACGGAAGAACAGAAAGCGTTTTATCATGAGAACGGCTATCTGATCGACCTTGCTCCGGTGTTTACCCCGGAGGAGATGGCGACGCTGAACGAGGAGCTGAAGCAGCTTCAGGCGTACCTCGAGCCGGGCGAGAAGATGCAGCATATTCGGGAATGGCATATGAGCAGCAAGTGGCTGTACGACATCTGCACGCATCCGCAAATTTTGGCTTACGTCGAAGGCATTCTCGGTCCGAACTTCTACATGTGGGGTTCGCAATTTTTCGCGAAGCCGCCGAAGAGCTCCGACACGGTCGCATGGCACCAAGACGCTTACTACTGGCCGCTCTCTCCGCATCATTCGGTCACGGTGTGGCTGGCGTTCACGGACGTCGACGAAGAGAACGGCGCGATGAAGGTCATCCCGAAGACGCATAAAGCCGGCTTGATCAAGCACAACACCGTTTCGAGCGATTCCGTCTTGGCGCTGGAGCTCGAGCAAGGCACCTTCGACGAGCGGGACGCCAAGTCGCTTACGCTGCGCGCCGGGCAGATGTCGCTGCACGACGACAACATCGTGCACGGCTCGCCGGCGAACGGCTCGGACCGGTGGCGCACGGGATTGACGATCCGCTATTCGGGCACGAACGTAAAGTGCGACTTGTCCCGCGCGCCTCAATTTAAGGCGTACCTCGTGCGCGGGGTCGACGAGTTCAAGCATAACCCGGAAGGGATCGTGCCGACGGAGCGGTTCGCCAGATTGCCGAAGGAGCTGCATATCGCCAGCACGGACGAAGTCAAAAGCTAATACACGTTAGGAATGTAATCTTCCATGTCATTGTACGGGACGCTCATCGATCAACTGACGAAAGACATTATCCAAGGCGTCTATGCGGGCGGCTCGCCGCTCCCGACCGAACAGCTGCTGTGCGAGCGGCACGGGCTGAGCCGGGTCACCGTCCGCAAGGCGCTGGAGGAGCTGAAGAAAGACGGCTTGATCTCGAGCGTGCAAGGGCAAGGCACGGTCGTCGCCGACCGCCGCGGGGGCTATGCCGGCTCCCTCGACCTGATCGCGCTCGTCTCGGCTACCCATAACCCGTTCTTCGCATCCTTCATGGAGCACTTCGAGAAAACCGCGGAGGAGAACGGGTCTTTGGTGCTGTTCAAGCAAGATTTCCAGGGCGACGCCTTCCAGTCGGATCAGCTGTTTTTCCGCTTCGTCAAGAAACACATTCGCAACGTAGTGCTGTGGCCGCAAACCGACCGGATCGACTTCGGGCTGCTGCGCCGCCTAAGGACGGTCGGCATGAATCTCGTCTTCTTCGACCAGCCGTTCGAGAGCGACGTCGCGGACGTCGTCAGCGTCGACCACCGCGACGCCGTGCTCTCGCTCGTCGACGATCTGCGGGCGCGCACGGACGGGAAGCTCGTGTTTATCGGTTTCCACGGCGTCGAGCTGCCGAGCGAGACGGCGCGGGAGCGAGCGTTCCGCGACGGGATGCGGCCGGGAGACGAGATCCGGACGATTCCGTGGAGGGGGCCGGTCGAGCAGGAGATCGAGCGCCTGTTCGACGAACTGACGGCGGAGGGAACGCTGCCCTGCGGACTGCTATGCTGCAACGGGCCGGTCGGGATCGCCGCGGCGAAGTCGCTCCGCGCGCGGGGGCTCGAGGCGGCGTGCCCGCTCGCGGCGATCGACCTGCTGCCCGACATGGCGGGCTTTCGGATGACGGCGTATCGGCAGCCGATGAAGGAGCTGGCGGAGGCTTCGTACCGCCGCTTGGCGGTCCAAAGCAATCAGGGCGAGCATTGGCAGGCCGGGACGTACCTGCTGCGAGGGGACGTCGTGCGCCTGTAACGGGAGAGGTGCGATTCCCCGGACGTAAACAAAGAAACCTACGGGCCCGCTTGGACGCCTGTAGGTTTCTTTGTTTGTTCCCGGCTGCCTATAGGTAATGAATTCTCGAGCCGTACGCCTCGAGACGGCGGCGGTTCGTCTCCTCGGCGCCGTCGATGTTTGCGGAGACGAAGACGGGCGGCTCGACGCCGGCTTCGATCAGCAGCTCGAGCGTCCGCGCGACGACGGCGTGCAGCATCGCGACGCCGACGACCGTCGACGCGGGGCCGGTTTTCTCGGACAAGCCGTCGATGGCGAGCACCGCGTCCCCCGGCGGACATAACAGGTCGAGCGTGTAATCCGCCAGCTCGAATAACCGTTTGCCGCCGGCATGGCGGCTTTCGACGCGTTCGGAATACGGCACCGACGTCAGCGCGACGACGGCGACGCCCCGCGCCTTGGCCCACAGCGCCATCTCGATCGGCACGGCGTTGCGGCCCGACACCGAGGCGATGACGAGGACGTCGCCCGGGCGAACCGGCGATTCCTCGAGCACCGCCTCGGCGAGCCCGGACAGCCGTTCGAAGCGAGTCGTGAGCGTGACGGGCGGCTTCTCGAGTGTCATGCCGGGCAGAAACAACGGATTCATGAGCAGGAAGCCGCCCGCGCGGTAAAACACTTCCTGCGCGAAGATGCTGGAATGACTGCAGCCGGTCACGAAGAGCGTGCCGCCGCGCTGCACCGTTCGCGCGAAGAGCGCGGCCGTCTCCTCCATCGCGGTTCGCTGCTCCGCCTGCGCCCGCGCCAGCAGCGCCCGCACCTCCTCGAAATACCGATCGACCGCCGTCCCGGACGGCTTCGGCGCGCCGGTCATAGGGACGTCTCGGCGTAACGCCGGTACATCGTCTGATTGAACGCGTCGCTCCCCGGATAATTAATCGACTTGAGCACGGACGGCGGCTTGCCGAGCGCGAGCAGGTTTTCCGTCGCCTGCGCCGTCACGGCCCACATGATCGCGGCTGCGGCGATGCCCGAGGCCGGGCAGATCGCCGCCTCGAGGCCGGGCGCCTCCACCATCGCGTCGAGCGGAGGGGCGCAGTTGTCGAGCACGAGATCCGCCGCCTCGAACAGCCGCTTCCCGCTTGAATGGTCGCTCTTCAGCATCGAGGAGTACGTGACGCTCGTCATCGCGATCACGTACAGCCCCATGCGCCGCGCGGCGAGCGCGAGGTCGACCGGCAGCGCGGACTTGCCAGACACGCTTCCGATAATAAGCACGTCGCCGGGCAGCGCCTTGCTCGCCCGAAGGGCGAATTCGGCCAAGCCTTCGAGGCTGCGGTCCTTCGCCGCCAGCTCGGGCCGGTCGCGCACCGCGTCGTCCACCTCGAAGCGCACGCGCAGCGCATGGAACGCCGCGAACCCCCCGGCCCGGTTAATCAGCTCGCTGTCGAGCATATGCCCGGTATCGTATACGTGAATGCAGCGGCCTTCGCTCATCGCCGTCGAGACGGCTTCGGCCGCTCGTGCGATGGGCTCCGCCTGAGACGTCTCGATGCGTTCCACGAGCGAGCGCAATCGATCGAAATACGTTCGGACCAACGACATGGCTAGTTCCCTCCGCGTTCCTTGAATTCCCGGGGCGTTATCCCGGTGAGCTTCTTAAACATCTTATGAAAGTAGATCGCGTCGGCATAGCCGACGGTTTGAGCGACCTCGTACATTTTCAGATCGGGATGGTCCAGCAGGAACCGCTTCGCCTTCTCGATCCGCAGCCGATTCAAATAATCGGTAATCGTCTCGCCGGTCTTTTGGCTGAATTGATGGCTGATATAGCTCGGGCTGAAGCCGATCGCGGTCGCGAGCCGTTTGAGATCGAGCCGGTTCGCGTATTCTTGCTCAAGCAGACGGTGAATTTGCGCGACGAGCGTGTTGCCGCCCGGCCCTTCCTCCGCCGCGTCGGCGGCTTCCGGCTGCGGCGGCTTCTTGCCGCACGCCTCGAGCAGCCGGAACAGCTGCGATTTCTCTACCGGCTTCAGCAAGTAATCGGTGACGCCGAGACGGAACGCCTTACGAGCGTATTCGAACTCGCTGTAGCCGCTAAGCACGATCGTCTGCAGTTCGGGCAAGCGCTTGCGAACGTGTTCGATGAGCGAGAGGCCGTCCATGAACGGCATCTCGATATCGGTGATCAGCACGTCGAGATCGCCGGGTTCCATAGCGATGACGTGCGTCAGCGCTTCCCGGCCGTTCGAATACGAGCCGACGATCTCGATTTCCAGCGGCGAACGCTTCAGCACCGCTTCGATGCCCTTGCGGATGCGCTGCTCGTCGTCGACGACCATGACCTTGAGCGCCATATGCGAGCCTCCTTTATGCCTGCTTCTTCCGGTCGGGCGCATCGAGGTAAGCGCCTTGCGCCTCCGGACGCTCCGCAGCCCCCGCCGCTCCCGCCGCGCCCCGCGTACCCGGCAGATGCAGCGTAACGACCGTTCCGCGTCCGAGCTCGCTCGAGACGCGCAGTCCGTATGGCGTCCCGTAATGCAGCTGAATGCGCTCGTGCACGTTGCGAAGGCCGATGCCGTTGGAGTTCACCTCCGCGGAACGGTCGGTCAACCGTTCGGTCAGCCGCTTCAGCTCCTCCGGGCCCATGCCGACCCCGTCGTCCCGAATATGGAAGAGCACGCCGTCGCCCGCGCGCTCGGCGGAGATGCGGATCGTGCCGGAGCCCTCCTTTTGCTTGAAGGCGTGGTAGATCGCATTTTCGACGACGGGCTGGAAGATCAGCTTCAGGCATTGGTAGCGCAGCATCGCTTCCGGAATGTCCTCGACGAGCACGAAGCGGTCGGAGAAACGGAAGTTTTGCAGCGCGAGGTAATTGCGCAGGTGGACGAGCTCGTCCTCCACGGTCACCAGCGGCTGTCCCTTGTCCACGCTGTACCGCAGCAGCCGGCCGAGCACGTAGATCATATCCGCGGTTTCTTCGTCGTCGTTCGCTTCCGCCGTCATGCGGATCGTCTCGAGCGTGTTGTAGATGAAGTGCGGATTAATCTGGTTCTGAAGCGACTCGAACTCGACTTCCTTCTTCCGGTCCTGCGTCCATTGAATTTCCCGGAGCAGCGCCTGAATCCGATCCAGCATCGCGTTGAAGGTGCGGCCGAGCGAACCGATCTCGTCGCTATACTTCACGTTGAAGCGCACGTTCAAGTCGCCGCGCTGCACCTTCACCATAAGCAGCTTCATCTTGCGGAGCGGCCGGGTCAAGGCGTACGTGATGATGATCGAAATGACCAGCGCGAAGGCGACGATCAGGAGCGTGCTCGCGTCCGAAAACTTGCGGACCTCCTCGGCCTGCCGGGTAAATTCCGAGACGGGCACGTAGACGAACATTTTCCAGCCGGTGCGATTCGACTGCTCGTAGATGACGCGGTAAGAGACGCCGTCCTCGTCGAACAGGAACGAGCCCTTGGGCTCCAAGGCGCGCTGCACGAGCGGCGAAGACGCCGGCAGCGTCTCCGAAATGCGGCCCCGGTCGCTATGGTAGACGACCCGGTTTTCCGCGTCGACGAGCATCGTCTTTCCCTTCGTCACTTCGTCGAGGTCCGTAATCCATTGCTCGAACGCGCTAAGCCTCGTATCGAACGCGATGAAGCCGATCGGCAGCCGGGTGTGAAGATCCTTCAGCTCGCGGACGACCGTGAACGCGTAATACGAGTACCGGCTGTCGTCCGCGGAAAGCTCGGTAGGCACCTTCTGCGTGCTGATGAGCCGCGGCGAGCCGCTGCCTTGCGCGGCCGCCTCCCGCCAGAGGGGGGCGACGTCCGCGAGGTCGATGCGCTTGCCGTACGATTTCACGTTGTAAAACACGTTGCCGTAGTTATCGAACAAATAGACGGAGACGGTGTCCGGTTTGATTTTGTTCAAATATTGAAGATACGCGTTCAAAAAATCGACCTTCTCGAGGTTCGTGCCCGGGGTCGCCAAATACCGCATGACGTTTTCGCTAAGGCGCGGGGAAGACATGTAGAGCGGCATGGCGGACATATTGAACAAATCCTCGACGTAGTCGTCGAGCCTTCCCGTGTTCTTGTGCGCGATCTCCGACACGTACGAGACGGTCTTCGCCTCGCTCAGCCCCGCGTAATGGCGATAGGCCATGAAGCTGACGGCGAGAATCGGGAGCGACAACAGGAAGACGAAGACCGCGATCATCTTGGTTTGCAAGTTCATGTTGAACGCGACGGACAGCATCGCGTTCCAAAGCCGTGACATCGACGCGCGGAAGCTTCTCATCCGGTCCGACCCCCCCCTCGTGCCGACGATCCATTAAAGGTGAGACTATTTTACTGCACCGGTCACGATTCCGGCAAACACATATTTTTGGGCGAACAAAAACAGCGCGATCAGCGGCAGCATAATAATCAGAATGGATGCGGAGATGTATTGCCACTCCGTCGTCCGCCCGGCGACGAACCGCATCAAGGTCGTGGAGACGACGCCCAGCTCCTGCGCGGGCATATACAAATACGGAATGTACATGTCGTTGTAAATATTGATCGACTTTATAATCATCATCGTCGTCACGGCGGGCATGAGGAGCGGCAGCACGATGGACCGGTAAATCCGGAACAGGGAAGCGCCTTCCACCATGGCGGCCTCGTCGAGCTCGTACGGGATCGTCCGGATAAATTGCAAATAGACGTAGAGCTGCATGATATCCGTGCCGATGTACAAGACGACCGGGGCGTAGATCGTGTTAAACAAACCCAGCGACTTGATGACCGTAAAGATGGCGACCTGCGTCGTGATGGTCGGAATGAAGGCGATGGCGATGTAGATTGCCATGACGTATTTCTTCAGCCGGAATTCGAACCGGCCGAGCACGTACGCGGCCATCGTGCCGATCAGAAGATTCGCGGCCAGCGAGAGCGCCATAATGTATCCCGTGTTGCCGAACGCCTGCAGCATATTGCCCGCGGACAGCACATACTCGAAATTTTCGAAATTCAGGAAGCTGCGGGGCCAATCGAACACATGCGACTGCGCGAATTCCTGCTGTCCCTTGAAAGCGTTCAAGAAGACGACATAGGGCGGGAACAGAATGGATAACACGCCCAGCCACAGGAACGCGTATTTGAGCCATTGCACCGGGCGGAACAGACGGGCCGTCATGAATCCCACCTCCGGATGACGAGACGCTGCGCCAGCAGCACGACGGCGACGATCAGGATGAGGACGACGCTCATGCTCGAGGCGAGGCCGAAGTTCGCGAATTCGAACGCCGTGTCCACCGTCTTCGTCACGAACGTCTCGCTCGAGCCGAGCGGACCGCCTTTCGTAAGCAGGAAGGGCAGCTCGAACGCCTCCAGGGCGCCGATGACCGTCAGAAACAGGTTGAGCTCGATGACTTTCACGATGCTGGGGAGCGTGATCGACCGCAGCAGCTGAAGCCGATTGGCGCCGTCCATCTTCGCCGCTTCGACGATGTCGGACGGAATGGATTGCAGCGCCGCCAAATAGATGACCATATTGAACCCGACGTTTTTCCAGAAGCCGACGAAGGCGAGCGAATGGTTCACGAGCTCGGGGCGGCCCAGCCAGCTGATTTTAACCGGCTCCGAGGCGAACAGCGACAGCAGCGCGTTCAGCGAGCCGACCTGCGAATGGTACAAATAGTTGAACATGAACGCGACCGCCGTCCCGTTCATGATGAACGGCAGGAAGAGCAGCATGCGGTAGACGTTCCGGCCGCGAATGCGGGAATTGAGCAAGACGGCGAAAAACAACCCGACGACGTTTTGGAACAATCCCCAGACGAAGTAGACGGCATTATGGCCGAAAATGGTGAAGATCTCCGGATTCGTGAGCACGTTCCGGTAATTGGCGAAGCCGACCCACGGCATGTCGGGCAAGTAGCCGTTCCATGCCGTAAAGCTCAGGCGCAGCAGCTGCAGCGTCGGATAGACGCCGAAGACGGTCACGAGCGTAACGGGGACAAGCAGAAAGCCGAAGATCAACAATTTTCTCTGCCATTTATAGGACAACGAAACGTGCGGCATAGTCGCTCCTTTCTCCCGGGGTGCGCGGACGGCACGCCGGGGGACGGGGAGTCGTTCCCCCCGTCCCGGCGTCGAACCGCCGACCTCAAGCCTGTTGGATTAGAAGCCTAAGCTCTTCTTCGCATCCGCATATTTCTTGCCGTACGCGTCGAACACGGCCGCCATATCGGGGGAGGTGACGGCTTCCTGCATAAACTTGATCGCGTCGAACTGCATGTGCTGCTCGACCTTCGTCGCGTCCTGGCTCGGCGGGTCGTACGGCAAATACGTCGGATTGAAGCTGTTGAACTCGGCAAGCTGCGGAATGTTGGATTCCCGCGTCTTCAGCGTCGGCAATAAGCCGGAATCGTTCGCGTAGTCGCTCTCCTCGAGCAAAAATTTCACCCAAGCCTTCGCGGTCGGGATATTGTCGCTCGTCGCGCTGACGGCCCAGTGATAATCGCCGCCCAGCACCGCTTTATACGTGCCGCTGTTGTCGTACGGGAACGGCACGAAGCCGAAGTCGGCGGGATTGCCTCCGCCCGTCGTCTCCATCTGCGGGAGCAGCCACTGGCCGATGAAATACATGCCGGCGCGGCCTTGCGCGATGTCCCGAATGCTGCCCTCCCAGTCGGTGGAGAACAAGTCCGGCTCGACGTAGCCGCCGTCGATCAGCTTCTTCAGCACGCCGAGGCCTTGCCCGATCGGTCCGTCGATTTGCAGCGGCGGATCGCTCTTGAAAATCAAGTTATGGTAATTGATCCCGTCGGGGGTGAGGAACGTCGCGATGTCGTAGTAATACTGCGCCGTCCAGCCGTCCTTGAAGTCGGTGTTCATGGCGACGAGACCGGCCTTCTTCAGCGCCTCGGCGGCCGCCCAAAATTCGTCCAGCGTCTTCGGCGGACCCGAAAGACCCGCGGCGGCGAACGCCTTCTTGTTGTAGATGATCCCGTTCGTTCCGGCACCGGACGTAACCGTGTACAGCTTGCCTTCGTACATCCCGGTCTCCTCGAGATGAATGTTCCCTTTGAGCCCGAGGTCGTCGAGCGGCACGTACAAGGACGGGAAATTTTCGAGCACCATGTCCGGCGGCGACAGCACGTCCGGCACCTCGTTGGCGGCCATCCGCACGCGGATCGTCTGGCCGTAGTCCGGGAGGCCTTCGATCTTCACGTCCGTCACGTTCGGATATTTTTCTTTAAACTTAGCGACATACGCGTCGAACAAGCCGCTCTCGACGAAGTCCGTGCGGTGCGTCGCCCACGTAATTTCGCCCTTGATCTCGGAGTCGGCCGCTGCCGGCTCCTCGGAAGCCGCCGGCGTCTCCGAGGCCGTCGCCGCCGGCTTCTCTGCGGGCTTTTCCGCGGGCGGATTCGACGTGCCGGCGCCGCCTGCGCAGGCGGTCGTTACGAGTAGAAGGAACGCCATGACCCATGCTGCCGATTTTCTTCGCATACTGAAAATCCTCCTTTTTTGACGTTACTGATTTCATCTTTGATTCCGCCGCTGCGATGCGGCTCCTTTAACTGTAGACGAGTTTTCCGACGATTCTAAATGGTTTGCGTTTTAATTTCTTGTCTTTGGTTTCGATTTCGGCGGTTTTTTTGTTAGCGCTTCCACCCCCTGCGGAAAATAGCGAAATTAAAGACAAGAAAAGAAAATCTCGTTCATTGCTATCCGCGGGTCGGCTTCCTATAATAGGCAACGACGGGAGGTGCGGCCGCAATGCCGGTCATGGGATTGAAAGACGCTTATTTCAAGTACGTATGGCATCACAACGCTTGGGACGAAATCGCCCGCGCCGCCGAGCGGCGCCGGATCGAGGTCGTGTGCGGCAGGCGGGACAGCGCCGCCTTCCAAGCGGTGGTCGGCGACGCGGAGGCGCCGTTCTCGCTGACCGTGGGCGGGGATCCTTACTTTTATAAAGGCGGCAGACGGAAGATCGCCCGCCTCGAAGTCGCGCCGGAGTCCCCCGGCCTCCGTTGCGAGGTCGCGTTGATCGGCTTCGCGGACGACGACGAAGGCCGCAAGACGGCGGATCCGATCCTCGAGGCGCAGGCCGTCGACGTGGAGCAGCGCCGGCTGCAGTCGGTTTGGATCGAGTTCCATGCCGACGCGTCGACGCCGCCGGGCGTCTATCGCGGGACGGTCCGCTTGTACGTCCGGGAGCTGTTCGAGGACGAGACGCTCGCGAGCGAGTGCGACTACGAGGTGCGCGTCGTCGCGCGCACGCTGCCGGAGCCGCGGGATTACCGCTTCGATCTCAACCTGTGGCAGCATCAATCGAATCTGGCGCGCAAATACGGCGTGCCGTATTGGTCGGAGGCGCACTTCGCCTTAATAGAAGCGTATATGGAACCGCTTTCGCGCCTCGGGCAAAAGACGGTGACGACGATCGTCTCGGAAGCGCCTTGGTCCGGTCAGAACAGCCATCGCGACCGGGAGCCGTCCGATTTGTTCGAGTATAACATGGTTCGGGTCGTCCGGCGCGCCGACGGCGCGTTCCATTACGACTATTCCGCGCTGGATCGGATCGTCGAGCTGGCGGACGCCCGCGGCATGGCCCGTTACATCGACGTATTCGGCCTGCTCAGCATTTGGCAGGACCCGGCGGCCGGGTACGGCTCCGTGGCGGAGGGCGACCCGGACGGACTCCGGGTTCGCTACTACGACGAGGGCGCTCGCGTCTACCGCTTCATGCGGGAGCTGTCGCAGCTAGACGACTATATTCGCGCGCTGGAGCGCCATTTCGCGTCGCGCGGCTGGACCGATCGGGTGCGCATCGTGGCGGACGAGCCGGACGACGTCGAGCGGTTCGAGCGGCGAATGGCCCGGCTTCGCCGGCTCGCGCCGTCGCTCAAGCTATCGGTGTGCATCAATCATCTGACCTTCCTCGAGCATCGCTTCGAAGGCATTACCGACTACGTGCCGTATCTCGGCTGCGCCGCGGAGAAGTACGACCGGCTGCAGGAGATCCGGGCCGAGACGCCGGGGCGCTTCCAGTTTTACGTGTGCTGCCAGCCGAGGCGGCCGAACAGCTTCCTCGTCTCGGAGCCGCTCGAGAGCCGCGCGCTGCCGTGGCTCGTCGACCGGCTCGGCCTCGACGGCTTGCTGCGGTGGAGCGTCTACGCGTGGCCCGACAGGCCGAACGAGAAGGTCTCGTACCGGCCGTCCGAGTGGATGGCGGGCGACACGCTGCTGGTCTACCCCGGCGCCTCCGGCAGGCCGATGCCGAGCCTGCGGCTGAAGTGGTTGGAGCGGGGCATCCGCGATTACGAATGGATGCGCCTGCTTCGCGACGAGGGCTACGGCGACGAGGTCGATGCGGCGATGCGCGAGGTGTTCGCCTTCGAGCATCCGCGCGAGCTCGCGCCGCTTCTCGCCGGCGGCCCCGCGCGGCCGCCGTGCGCGCTGCGGACCGAAGCGTACGATCGATTGTTCGATATCGGGCTCGGAGCGGCGGAAGAGGAGGCGGCGCGATGAGCTGGGATCCGTTCGCATACCGGCTGCGGTTCGCCGTCCAGCCCGGGCACCGCGAGGACGAAAAGCTGGATCGGCTCGTTCGGCTGTGCGAGGCCGCGGCGGTCGACGACGTGATGTTTTTTATGAATCAGGAGGAGCTGAACCGCGGCCATCTAACGCTCGAGGAGACGAAGCCGTGGATGGACGTCGTCGCGAAAGGGAAGGCGCGGCTCGACGCGATCGGCGTGACGACGTCCTTGAACCCGTGGACGAGTTTGCTCGGCGCGGACCGCGGCCGTACGCTGCGCCCGTCGCAGCGCTTCCGGCTGATGGTCGATCCGTACGGAAGATCCGCGACGGCGCAGGCTTGCCCGCTGTGCGAGGACTTCCGCGGTTATCTCGCGGAGATATATGCCTGCTACGCGGAGCTGAAGCCCGACACGATCTGGGTCGAGGACGACTTCCGCTTCCATAACCACGCGCCGCTCGAGTGGGGCGGCTGCTTCTGCGACGCGCATATGGCGCTGTTCGCGGAACGCGCCGGCGTCCCCTCGCTCGACCGGGCGTCGTTCGTCCGCGCCGTGACGGCGCCGGGCGAGCCGCATCCGTATCGGCGCGTCTGGCTTGACGCGAATCGGGAGGCGCTCGTAGGCCTTGCGGGCGTCATCGCGTCGGCCGTGCACCGCGTCTCGCGGGAGACGCGGCTCGGCCTCATGACGAGCTGCCCGGACATTCACGCCGCCGAAGGGCGGGATTGGCGCGGCATCTTCGAGGCGTTCGGCGGCGGGCGGAAGCCGGCGGCGATCCGCCCGCACCTGCCGGCTTACACGGAGGACAGCGGTTATAAATATTGGTGGCGCTTCAATGCGGTGTCGCGGCCGACGGCGGCGCTCGTCCCGAGCGAGACGCCGATCTACCCCGAGCTCGAAAACTACCCGTATACGCTATACAGCAAGTCGGCCGCGTTCCAGCGGTTCCAGACGGAAACCGCCCTGCTGCTCGGCAGCGCGGGCATTACGATGAACATCCTCGAGATGGGCGGCAACGGCACGTACCCCGCCGAGCGGCCGGAGGGGTGGATGCGCGAGACGAAGCCGTACTTGAACGCTGTCGCCTCGCTCGGCCTGCATGCGCAGCGGCAGCGCGGCGTACAGACGCTGTTATTCGAGCGAAGCGCCTACACGCTTCGTACGGCGTCGGGCGAACGGCTGGAGGAGCTGTACCCGCAGGAGACGTTATGGGCCAGCCTGTTGTCGGCGTACGGCGTCGCGAACCGATTCGCAGCGAACGGCGCGCTCGACGAGGAGGCGGTCGCCGTCTCGGGGCAGGCGCTGCGCAACGCGGCGGAAGCCGGGGACGGGGACGCGCTCGCGGCGTTGTTTCGCGGACGGTTCGTATTGCTGGACGGCGAAGCGGTGGAGACGCTGCTCGACATCGGCCGTGGAGATTTGCTCGGCATCCGCGGCGCCCGGTGGCACGAGCCCGAAAGCGGATTTCAATCTTACGAACAGGTGACGAACGGGGAGACGTACGCGGAACTCGAGGAGGCGCGAATGATCGTGCAAATTTTCGCAGGCTCGCACCTCGAGATCGACTACGACGAGGCGCCGGACGAAATATCGGCGGTGATGAACCCCGACGGGCGCCGCGTGTCCGCGGGCATGGCGGTCGCGCGCGGGAACGTCTTCATCTTGCCGTACGGCCGGTTCGGCGGCGGCGTCGCCGGGTCCCATGCGCTGCTGAACCCGATTCGCAAGGAAGCGGTCCAGCGGGCGATGGAGCGCTGGGCGGCTAGCGAAGGCGAAAGCGCGCGGCTGCCGGCGATGGTGACGAGCTACAGCCCGCACTTGTCGGTGTACGCGTTCGAAACCGCCGCCCGCGGCCGGGTCTATGCGCTCGTCAACGCGTCGATGGACGAGATCGACGGGTGGGAGCTTCGCGTCGAGGACGAGGCCGGCGCGGCGCGGTGGACGATGTACAGCCGGTCGGCGCCCGAGGGGGCGCCTGTCGAGGCGTCGCGGGGCGGCGGCGGGCGCGTGGCGTTCGCGGGGCGCATCCCGCCGCTGTCGACCTGCGTGCTTGCCTGTGCGCTTACGAACGACGGAAACAACGAGGAAGGGGGCTAAGGGGATGCCGATGCATACGAAGAAGGAAGACTGGAAGCCGCTCGAGCGGATGCCGACTCACGAGCTGCGTTTCGACGAGGCGATCCGGCGTTGGGACGAGGCGCTGCCGCTCGGCAACGGGATGGTCGGCTGTTTGATTTGGGGCGACGGGGCCCCCTTGCGCTTCAGCCTAGACCGCGGCGACGTGTGGGATTTGCGGCGGGCGCCGGAGACGCTCGATCCCGGGTTCACGTATCGGGAGATGGTCCGCCTCGCGCGGGAGGGCGATCAGGAGGGGCTGCGCAAGCGTTTCGATGACTTCTACGGCGATTATCCGTACCCGACCAAGCTGCCGTCCGGCGCGCTCGAATACCGGCTCGCCGCTCCGGCGCGCCGGGTCGTCAGCCGCCTGCCCGTCGCGACCGGCGTCGCCGAGGTGCGGCTCGCGGACGACGAAGGCGAGGCGGTCGTGCGCTGCTTTCTGCATGCCGAGAACGAGCTCGGCTATTTGCGCATTGAAGGAACCGGCGCCGCAGCGGCCGGCGAGCTCGCCGTGCTGCCGCCGGATTACGCGGGCAAGCGGGAGCAATCGTACGCGGAAGACATGGTCGTCTACGGCAATCTGATGCAGCTCGGCTACCCGGCCGCCGACGAGCGGGCGGAGGACGGCATGCGCTGGTTCGAGCAGCAAGCCGCCGAGGGGCTCGCGTACGCGATCGTGCTCGCCGAGCGGCGCGCGGCGGACGGCGCGCGGGAAGCCGTATTCGCCGTCGCGACGAACGGCGCGGGCGACGGCTGGCTGGCGGAGACGAAACGCCGCGTCGCGGCGGCGCTCGAGACGGGCTTCGAAGCGGCGCTCGAAGCCCACGCCGCCTGGTGGGCGCGGTATTGGGCGCGCAGCGCGCTGTCGCTGCCGGACGAGGAGGCGGAGTTCCAATGGTATTGGAACAATTACCTGTTCGCTTCGACGTCCCGCAAAGGGTGTCCGCCGATGCCGCTGCAAGGCGTCTGGACGGCGGACGACGGCAAGCTGCCGCCGTGGAAGGGCGATTATCACCATGATCTGAACGTGCAGCTGTGCTATTGGCATTATCCGAAGGCGAACCACCTGGAAGAAGGCGAAAGCCTGCTTGATTTCCTGTGGGCGCTCCGTCCCGAGGCGCGAAAATTCGCGTCGGATTTCTTCGAAGCGCCGGGCATCAACCTGCCGTCGGTCATGACGCTCGACGGCGCCCCGATGGGCGGCTGGCCGATGTACAGCTTCAGCATCGCCAATCAAATTTGGCTGTGCCAATGCTTCGACCATTACTGGCTGTATACGGGAGACGTCGATTTCCTTCGGGAGAAAGCGTACGTCTACTTGTCGGAGACGGCCGAATGCATCGCCGCATGGCTGAAGCCGGGGCCGGACGGCTTGTTGGCGCTGCCGGTGTCGAGCTCGCCCGAAATTTACAACAACTCGCTCGACGCGTGGCTGACGCCGAACAGCAACTACGACCTGTCGCTCATGCGCTGGCTGTTCGGCCGCCTCGCGGAGCTGGCCGTGCGCCTCGGATACGCCGAGGAGGCGGCGCGATGGAACGGACTGCTCGCGCAGCTGCCGGAGCTCGCCGTGAACGAAGCCGGCGTGCTGATGCTCAGCCCGGACGACACGCTGACCGAAAGTCACCGCCATCATGCGCATCTCATGGCGATCTATCCGCTGAAGCTCGTGCAGCCGGACCGGTCCGAGCGGGAGAGGTTCATTTTCGATGCGTCGATTCAGGATTTGGAGAAGTATGGCCGAGGATTGTGGACCGGCTACTCGTACGCTTGGGCGGCGGCGATCTATGCGGCCGGCGGGAACGGCGAGGCGGCGCTGTACCATCTGCAGCAGATGTGGAGGCATATGTGCTCGCCGAACGGCTTTCACGTCAACGGCGATTTCCGCCATACGGGGATGAGCTTCTTCCACTATCGTCCGTTCACGCTCGAGGGCAACTTCGCGGCCGTCGACGCGCTGCAGGAGATGCTGCTGCGCACCGACGGCGAGACGATCCGGCCGCTCCCCGCGCTGCCTCGCGCTTGGGCGCGCGGCGCCGTCGCGTTCGACGACTTCCGCGGCGAGATGGGCGCGCTCGTCTCGATCCGCGCCGAGGGCGGCGCGCTGCAGGCCGTACGGCTGTACGCGGAGCGCGACGGGGCCTATCGGCTGCGGAACGCGTTCGGCGCCGAGCGGCTCTGGATCGAGGGGCCGGAGGGCGGCCGCATCGTCGAGACGCCGCGGGGCGGCGAGCTCGTCGTCGCGCTGGCGGTCGGCGAAGCGTGCCTCGTGCGGCCGGCAGGGGAGGCGGACCGATGAGCGGCGGCGGCATCGTCAAGCTGGCGATTCTCGGCGCCGGCGCCCGGGGGCGCATCTACGCGAACTACGTGCTCGCGCATCCCGAGGAGGCCGCCGTCGTCGCCGTCGCCGAGCCGAACGCCGAGCGGCTCGCGGCGATGCAAGCCGACTTCGGGCTGCCCGCGTCGGCGTGCTTCGCCGATTGGACGGAGCTGCTCGACGCGGCGCCGGAGGCGGACGGGGTGCTGATTTGCACGCAGGACCGCATGCATGTGGAACCGACCGTGCGGGCGCTCGACCTCGGCTATCACGTGCTGCTCGAGAAGCCGATGGCGACGGAGGCCGGCGACATTCTCGCGATCGGCCGCAAGGCGCGCGCGTCGGGGCGGGTGCTCTCCGTCAGCCACGTGCTGCGTTATGCGCCGTTCTTCCAGACGATCAAGCGGCTGCTGGACGAGGGCGCGATCGGGCGGCTGATGACGATTCAGCACAACGAGAACGTCGGCTATTATCATCACGCGCATAGCTTCGTGCGGGGGCCGTGGCGCCGCGCGGACGAAGCGAGTCCGATGATCATGGCCAAGTCATGCCACGACATGGACATTCTTTTGTGGCTCGCGGGCGCGGATTGCGCCGAAATTTCCTCGTTCGGGGCGCTCTCGCATTACCGGGCGGACCGCGCGCCGGAAGGCGCCGCCGACCGCTGTCTCGATTGCCCGTTGCAGGACGAGTGCATCTACAGCGCGCCGAAATTTTATTTGAACCCGGAAAACCTCGGATACACCGCTTATGCGACGCAGGATTTCAGCCGGGAGGGCATTCTGAAGGCGCTCCGGGAAGGGCCGTACGGCCGTTGCGTCTGGCGCTGCGACAATGACGTGGTGGATCATCAAGTCGTCAACCTCCGGTTCGAAAACGACATCACCGCCGCCTTCACCATGACGGCCTTCACAGCCGCCAACAACCGCACCATCAAGCTGATGGGCACGGAAGGCGAAATTCGCGGCTCGATGGAGCGCAACGAGCTGGAGCTCATCCGCTTCGGCGGGAGCGGTCCGGTCGCGGTCGAGCTGCCTCGCGTCGACGGCCCCGTCGGCCACGGCGGCGGCGATCAGCTTCTGCTCGGCGACTTCCTGCGCCTCGTGGCGCAGGGCGGGAAAGAAGAGGGGCTCACCTCCGCCGCGAAGTCGGTGCAGAGCCATCTCATGGCGCTGGCGGCGGAACGCTCCCGCGTGGAGGGACGCATCGTGCGAATGGAGGAATACGGGCGATGAACGAGACGAGGTACGTATTGGCCGAACGGGGCCGCACCGATTGGACGATCGTCGTCGGAGGCGGGGCGACCGCGGCCGAGCGCCGCGCGGCGCGGGAGCTGCAGGCGCACCTTCGCGAGATGTCCGGCGCCGAGCTGCCGATCGTCGACGGCGCTTCGGCGCCGCGAGCGGCGCGCGAAATTCGCGTGGGCTTCTGCGAGGGCGCCGCCGAGCTCGGCGATTTCGCGCCGGAGGAGCTGGCGTTCGGCGCCGAGGAATTCGCCTTGCGATCGGCCGGCGGCGCGCTGTGGATCGTCGGCGGCCGCCCGCGCGGCGTGATCTACGGCGTCTATGCGTTCCTCGAGCGGTATTTCGGCTGCCGGTGGTTTACGGCGACCGTCAGCCGCGTGCCGAAGCGGGAGACGCTCGAACTCGCCGGACCGATCGACGTGCGCGACAAGCCGCGTCTCGAGTATCGCGAGCCGTTCTTTACCGAGGCGCGCGACCCGGATTGGGCGGTCCGCAACCGGGTGAACGGCCATTTCCCGCCGCTCGACGAGGAGCGGGGCGGGCGCGTGCGTTACGTCGAGCCGTTCGTTCACACCTTCGACGCGCTCGT
Source organism: Paenibacillus sp. (assembly GCF_035645235.1). Classification (GTDB taxonomy): domain Bacteria; phylum Bacillota; class Bacilli; order Paenibacillales; family YIM-B00363; genus Paenibacillus_AE. The sequence continues at coordinate 37,755 of NZ_DASQMZ010000012.1, read as the reverse complement.
CCCGGTCGCCGAGCACTACGACGCGCATCCCGAATATTTCTCGGAGGTCGGCGGCGTGCGGCTTCGCGAGCAGACGCAGCTATGCTTGACGAACGAGGACGTGTTCCGGCTGGCGCTCGCGAAGCTGCGGGCGTGGATCGACGAAAACCCGGAGGCGAGCATCGTATCGGTATCGCAGAACGATTGGGAGCATCCGTGCGAGTGTCCCTCCTGCCGGGCGATCGACGAGGCGGAGGGCAATTACAGCGGCACGCTGATCCGATTCGTCAACCGGCTGGCCGAAGCGCTCGAGGTGGACTACCCGCGGCTCGCGATCGACACGCTGGCCTATCAGTACACGCGTAAGCCGCCGGCGCTGACGCGCCCGCGCCCGAACGTCATCGTGCGGCTGTGCAGCATCGAATGCTGCTTCTCGCATCCCTTGGCGGCTTGCGGCGAGAAGCTGCTGCTGAAGAACAGCAAGGGGACGGGCGACTCCTTCACGGCCGACCTGATCGCATGGGGACGCATCTGCGAGCGGTTGTACGTCTGGGATTACGTGACCAACTTTTCGAACTACGTGCTGCCGTTCCCGAATTACGGCGTGCTGCAGCCGAATTTGCGGCTGTTCGCCGAAAACAACGTGAAGGGCGTGTTCGAGCAGGGCAGCTATTCGGAGGGCGGCGGCGGGGAGTTCGCCGAGCTTCGCGCTTACCTGCTGGCGAAGCTGCTGTGGAATCCGGACGCCGACGCCGAGGACATCGTCGACGACTTTCTCGCGGGCGTCTACGGCCCCGGCGGCCCGCGCCTTCGCGTCTACCTCGACGAATTGACGCGCGTCGCGTCGCGGCCGGAGCTGCACGCGAGCATCTACGACCGGCCCGACGCGGGCTACTTGACGCCGGAGCTGCTCGCGCTCGCCGACCGGTGCTTCGAAGAGGCGGAGGCGCTCGCGCCGGACGAGGCGACGCTGGACCGGCTGCGCCGGGCGCGGCTGCCGATCCGCTACGCGAAGCTGTGCTTCTTGCCGCCCGACGCCCCGGGGCGGGACGATGAGCTCGACGGGTTCCTCGCGGACGTGGAGCGCGCCGGCATTCGCCAGCTGACGGAGCACGTTCCCGCGCGAACGACGATCGAGCGGCTGCGGGACGGCGTCTGGTTTACGCACTTCGCCCGGTACGAGGGCGGCTGGAGCCCGTTCGACGAGGCGCTGGCGAAACCCGCGGGCGCGGCCGGCGCCGCCGAGGCGGCCGCCGCGAGCGCCGCGGGCGATTCGGGCAACGCCGGGGACGCCCGCGTCGATGATGCGAACGATTCCGCTCGATGACCGCCGCCAGGGCGCGGCCGGCGCGATCGAGGCGGGGCGGTTCGCCCTCAGCGTCGACAGCGGCGGCACGAAGATGCGCGCGGTGCTGTTCGACGCCGATCTCCGCTACGTCGCCTCCGGGGAGGGCGGCGGCGCCAACGCGAACTTCGACGCGGCCGCGTCGATCCGCGAGCAGTCGCTGCGCTGTCTTGCGCCTTGCCTCGAGGCTTGCGCCCCGGGCTCGATCGCGCGCGCGTACGTGACGGCCCTCGGCGCGGCGGACGCGATGAAGGAAGCGCTGCTGCGTCACAGCCCCGGCTGCGAGGTGCTGCTTCTCTCCGAGGGCGAGGCGTGCCTTCGGGCGGGACTCGGACGCCGCGAAGGGACGGTGGCGCTCGCCGGCACGGGCTCGATCGCCTTCGGCATCGAGGGCGGCGCGCAGACGGCGCTCGGCGGCTGGGGCAGCTGGATCGGCGACGAGGGCAGCGGCTACGACATCGGCCGCCGGGCGATCGCGGCGGCGATTCGCGCGGCGGAGGGGCGAGGCCCGCGGACGGCGCTGACGGAAGCGATCGTCGACGGCCTCGGCTTGGGCGCGCTCGAGGAGCTGCTCGGGCGGCTGCACGGCGCGCCTTCGCCGCGCGCCTTCGTCGCCTCCGTCTGTCCGATCGCGGCGGCCGCGGCGCGGGGCGGCGACGCCGTCGCGCTCGCGATCTTCGAGGCGGCCGGGGAGGAGCTCGCCTCGCTGACCGCGGCGATGCTGGACGGCCGCCCCGCGCTGCGGAGCCGTCCCGTCACCGTGGCGGGCAGCGCTTGGAAAGGCTGCCGCGCGATGTTCGAGCGCTTCGAGCGCGAGTTGACCGCGAAGCATCCGGGCGTCGCCGTCGCGCTGCCCGCGTTCGAGCCGGTCGTCGGCGGCGTCTTCGAGGAGGCGTTCGCCCGGTTCGCCGAACGAAGCCGCGGCGCGCGGACGGACGCGTCGCCGCCGGAGCCGCCGGCGAACGCGCTGCCGGCGGAGGCGCGGCGAACGATCGAGGCCGAGTTCGAACGGTTCCGGTACCGCACGGCGTGGAATTAAACATCATTCGAGGAGGGCGCCTCATGACGGAACAAATGCGAGAGTCCCTTGGCGACGGCCCGAACGTGCGGCATCGGCTGCGCGCGACGCGCCCGATCGCCGGCTGGGACGAGGCGATGCCGCTCGGCAACGGGCGGCTCGGTTGTTTACTGTGGGGGGACGGCGACCCGCTCCGCTTTAGCCTAGACCGGGCGGACCTGTGGGACACGCGCGTGCCGCCGGAGACGCTTGCCGAGGATTACACCTACGCAGAGTTGATTCGCTTGGTTCGCGAGAAGGATCAAGCGTCGATTCTGCGCCGGTTCGATACGTTCTACGGACGGCCGACGCCGACCAAGCTGCCCGCGGGCAAGCTGCACCTGCGGTTTCCGGCGGCGGCGGATCGCGCGGAGAGCGAGTTGGACGTGCGCCGCGCGGTCGCCGGCGTCTCGCTCGCCTTCGGCGATCGATCGGTTCGGGTCGAGAGCTTTCTTCACGCGACCCGTCCGCTCGGCTTGATTCGGATCGACGGAGACGCGGCGTTCCCTCGTGTCGATATTTTGCCGCCCGACTACGACGGCCCCGCGGAAGCGACGGGCCCGCAATCGATGGGCGGCCTCGGCAGTCTCGGCTACGAGAAAGCCGTCGTCCGCCGGGAGGGCGAGCGCCTCTGGTTCCGACAGCTTGCGGCGCAGTCGTTGGAGTACGGCATCGTGGCTCATGCGCGCGCACCTGCCGGGGGCGGCTTTACCGTCGCTTATACGGTCGCGTCCAACCGGGACGGCGAGGCGTGGCACGACGACGCCGACGCGCTGCTGCGGCAGGCGCTTGACGCCGGCTGGGACGCAATGCACGCCGAGCACGCCGCCTGGTGGGACCGGTACTGGGCGAAGAGCGCCGTCTCGCTGCCCGAGTCGGCGCTGGAGCTGGAGCGGATGTGGTATCTTGCCAACTATTTCTTCGCGAGCTGCTCGCGGCCGGGCAACCCGGCCATGCCGCTGCAAGGCGTCTGGACGGCGGACGACGGCGGCTTGCCGCCGTGGAAGGGGGATTACCACGGCGACCTGAACGTGCAAATGAGTTATTGGCATTACATGAAGGCGAATCGTCTCGAGGAAGGCGCGGTGTTGACGGATTTCCTCTGGTCCCTGCGCCCCGCGGCGGAACGGTTCGCGCGCTCCTTCTTCGACGCGCCCGGCCTCTGCCTGCCGTCGGTCATGGACATCGAAGGACATTCGCTCGGCGGCTGGCCGATGTACGCCACGAACCTCGTCAATCAAATTTGGCTGTGCCAAGCGTTCGACCATCGTTGGCGGTACGGCGGCGACCCGGCGTTCCTGCGCGAGCGGGCGTATCCGTACTTTGCGGAGACCGCAGCCTGCGTCCTGCGGTGGCTGTCGCCCGGCGCGGACGGAAAATTGTACCTGCCGCTCTCCAGCTCGCCGGAGATGTTTAACAACAGCATCGAAGCCTGGCTGCCCCCGAACAGCAACAATGACCTCGCGCTGCTGAAATATTTGTTCGCGACGCTCGCCGAGATGGCCGAGGAGCTGGGGAAGGGTTCGGAGGCCGACTTCTGGCGCGACAAGCTGGGGCGGCTGCCCGACTATGCGACGGACCCGGCGAAGGGGCTGCTCCTCGCGCCGGGGATGGAGGTGCCGGAGTCCCATCGCCACCTCTCGCACGCGATGTGCATATACCCGCTGCGGCTGCTCGACCCCGAGGACGAAGACGAGCGCGCCTTGATCGACGCGACGGTCGGCACGATCGAAGCGTTGGGGACGGGGCTTTGGGGCGGGCATACGTTCACCTGGATGGCCGCCCTCTACGCGATTCAGGGTAACGGAGAAGGGGCGGCTTACCAGCTGCAAGTGTTTTGGAACCATCTGTGCTCGCCGAACGGGTTTTGCCTGAACGTCGACTTCGCGCGCAAAGGCATTACTTCGCTTCACGGCCGCTACTTCACCCTCGAGACGAATCTATCCGCTGCGGACTCGCTGCAGGAGATGCTGCTTCAGACTCGCCGCGGCCGGCTGCTATTGTTCCCCGCCGTACCCGTAGGGTGGCTGGAAACGGGCGTCGCCTTCCGGGATTTGCGCGCCGAAGGCGCGGTGCTCGTCTCGTCGGCGGCCGAAGGCGGGCGCATCCGATCCGCGACGCTCCAGGCGGAGCGCGGCGGCACGTTCCGGATTCGCAACGACTTCCGGTCGACTCGCTTTCGGCTGGAGCGAACGCATGGCGGGACGGCGGTCGAGGAAACCGTCCGATGCGGCGCCGGCGAAGAGCTGGCGGTGACGCTGCAGGCGGGGGAATGCTGTACGATTCTGCCCATCGGCTAGGCGGCAGGGCAAGTAAAACAAAAAGAACCGCCCGTCGGGGCGGTTCCTCACATTTATTGAAGCATGCTGCCTCGCGCCTTCCCGCGGGGCTTCTTCGCGTCGGCGGCGCTCCGGGCGGCCGGCCGCTCCAGCTCGCGGATGCGCGCCATCCACCGTTCGGGCGTCAGGCCGTTCGCGCGCGCCTCGTGCAGCCGTTCCGCGTAATCCTCGCAGTTGTAGTGCTTCTCGAGCTGCTCCAGCACGGGGGCGTATTCGTCCAACAGGCGGAGCGCGTCGTCATGGCCATACCGGTAGCGGTCGACCAAATGCTCCACCATGCCCTGCTCGAATAGGTCAAGCTCTTCGTACGCTTTGGTTGTCATGATACTTCCACCTGCCTTCCGTTCGGAGGTAGTAGCCTACAAGCTTCAAGCTGTCTTCCAACCGCTCGTGGGCAAAGACGACTTGGTTGCCGAGCTTCAGCGGATCGAGCCGCCGGCCTCTGCGGTCGCGCGTAATCTTGTCGCCGAACCAAGCGGCGTCTTTCCCTAATTTTACCGCATCCCGCACGATTGCGCCAGTATCATTGTCGGCCATCGGGCCGATGAGCAAGTCCGGATGCCTGCGGCACGGATCCCACCCCTTCCGGTCGTTGACGCGGTGCCGAAAGACGAACTCGATCCATTCGTCCTCGGGCGACATAAAGATGCGCGGCAGCACGTCGATCTTCTTCGGGAGCAATTGGATTTTCAGCACGCAGGGCACGGGCGTCCGCAGCCCCGCATAATGCTTGGCCCCTTGAACCGCCCACTTCATCGCCTGCTGCATGCTGATCGTCGTGTAGAACCCTTCCCCGAAGTCGCGCCCCGGCCGCCAAAACGTCCGGTTCAGCAGCCGCTCCGTGAAAGATTCCAAATATAGATCCAGCGTCCCGTGGTACAGCGTAGTCGGAAACCCGACGCGATCCATCAACGTCCCCCGTTCCTCGTATAGGCTAGACCCATATTATAACAGAAAATGGATCTCCAGACGAACAAGTTTTCGGTCGCTTGGAGCTTTTCCCTTCGCTTGCGGCAACGCGCAGCTTCGTACCGCTGTCCGAAGACGAGCTCGACCGTTCGTAATTTTGAACCAAGGGCATATCCCGAAAATAGGGGTATGTCCTTTTGTTTGTTTCCGCAACAGTAAATGACGTTGATGTTTGCTTTCAATGAAGGAAAATATGGAAGGCGATCTGAAATTGTGGAAAAAAGCCCTAATTACACGCTGAAAAAATGCAACAATCGCAAAATCTCAAGTTATAGTGTTGAAAAAATAAACTAAATAACGTATAATCAAAATCGTAGAGAAACGGAAGTTGTGAAAGTGATATTATTTGCAATAGAAAATTGAGGAAAAAGCCCGCAACCCTCCAGAGATGACCGCTTCACCTCGATTGGGATTGTTTAAAAGTGAAACATCCGATGACTTAGGCTCTCGCCTTTTTCATACTCATCACAATACCCCGGGAGGGAACGCAATGATTACAGGTCTTAAGAAGGGTAGGGTCTCGCTTCTCTTGTCGTTGTGCTTCGCATTACTTGTAACCGCTTGCTCCGGCGGAGGGGCTGCGACGGAGCCGACGCCGACGCCGGCGCCAGCCGAAAGCAAGCAGGGCGAAGCGTCTGCGGACGCAACCGACGCGGTAGAGCCGGTCGCCTTCTCGTACTTGGCGCACACGCGGATTATCGGTTGGATCAAAGACAGCAATTGGTTGGAAGAGACGATGAAGCGTACGAATACGACGATCGAATACGTCGACGGGGGCGAGGATCCGTCCTACACCTCCAACGTGGACCTGCGAGTCGGCGGCTCGAACTTCCCGGATGCCGGCATTGTAACGCCTGCGCAAGCGCTGTTGTACGGGCAGGAAGGCGCGTTCCTGGATTTGAAGCCTCTGATCGATCAGTATGCCCCGAATATTAAGAAGTATATCGAATCGGATGCGACCTATCGGAAGTTGGTCACGAACGAGAACGGCCAAATTTACGGCTTGACCTTCATGAACTTGGCGGCGCCGATGACGATTCTGTACCGGAAGGACATGTTCGACAAAGTAGGCGTGACGAGCGAGCCGAGAACGATCGACGAGCTTACGAATGCGTTCCGCAAGCTGAAGGCGGAGTACGGGGCGACGAACAACACGTTCTATCCGTATACGGGCCGCGGAGAGTTCACGCGCTTCTTCCTGGACGCCTTCAACGCGTCGGCGAAGGTGGATGCGGACGGCAAGGTGCACGGCGTGCTCGGCGCGTTCGATGCATTCGACTTATACGCGCCGGGGTACAAGTCGTGGGTGGAGTGGCATAACCTTCTGTATAAAGAAGGGCTAATCGATCCGGAATTCGCGACGAACACCCAGAGCGAAGAGACGTGGCAGACGAAGATGTTGACGGGCAGCGGCGCGTTCAACTACGATCACTACTCCCGCCCGGAGTGGTTTATGATCAACGGCGGTCCGGAGAACGACCCGAATTACCAGACGGCCGTTATGACCCCGTTCCTCGACTTGAAAGGCGAACAATCCAAGCAGACGATGAGCTTGAAGTACCTTCAGGCCTACAATTTCGTCATCAACGCGAAAGCGAAGGATAAAGCGCCTGGCATTCTGCGGTACCTCGATTACATGTGGAGCGACGAGGGCCAGACGCTTAGCCAGTGGGGCATCGAGGGCGAGACGTTCGCGGTCGCGAACGGCAAGAAGCAGCATACGGTCAACTACAAGGATGAGGTGACGAAGGTCGCCGGACAGAAGCGCTGGGAATTCGGCGTCGGCTTCCCGACGTTCCCGCGGGCCTACAACGTCGATGACGCTTGGCAATGGAGCACGGAGCAGACGCGCGAATTCGCGACGAGATTGTTTAACGAGAACTACACGAAGCCGATTCCGTTCGTAAAGTATACGACGGAGCAAAGCGCGGCGAAGCAAGAGCTGGCGGCAAGGGTGCTGGAGGAAGTGAAGAGCAACGTCATCAAGTTCGTGAGAGGCGATCGCCCGATGTCCGAGTGGGACGCGTTCTTGGCCGACATGGAAAAGTTAGGCTACAAGAAAATCACGGAGATCGACCAAGCCGCATACGACGCCACGAGCGCGAAATAACGCGGGTCGTCCTGCGGAATAGCATCGGAGAAGGCGCTCGCGTCGAAGCTTGGGCGGAGCGCCTTCTCGCTTTCCTTGCCGAGTCGGTTCGCAACATTTATTCACAAAGGCGGTGTCGTATTCATGATGGTGAAGTTTGGGAATCGCGGCGGCGCGCAAGCGAACGCGACGGCTTACCAGGAGCCTTACCTTAAGCACGTATGGCGCAACCGGATTCTCTATTTGCTGCTGTTGCCCGGCTTGATTCATCTTCTCGTCTTTAAAATCGCGCCGTTGTTCGGCCTCGCCATCGCATTCCAGGATTTCAATATGTTCCTTGGCGTGCTGCACAGCAAGTGGGTGGGCTTCAAGCACTTCATCGCTTTCGTGAACGATCCGTACATTCCGAGGGTGCTCGCGAATACGGTGTTGCTTTCATTATACACGTTAATTTTCGGGTTCCCGGCGCCGATCCTATTCGCGCTGTTCCTGAACGAGGTGCGGAACGCGTTCCTTCGCCGCACCGTGCAGACGTTGACTTTCTTTCCCCACTTTATCGCGACGGCAGTGTTGGTCAGCATGATGTATTTAATGTTCTCGCCGCAGACGGGCATCGTAAACGTGGTTTTGTTGAAGCTCGGATTTGAATCCATCTTCTTCTTCGCGGAGCCTTCATGGTTCCGAACCTTGTTCGTATCCTCGGGGATTTGGAGCAGCTTCGGGTACGGCGCCGTCATTTACTTGTCCGCGATGGCCGCCATCGACCCGCATTTGTACGAGGCGGCGGATATGGACGGGGCGAATCGCTGGCACAAAATTTTCCACATTACGCTGCCTTCGATCGCGAATACGGTCATTATTATGTTTATCTTGGAAATCGGCAATATTTTGACGGTCAATCTCGACAAAATTTTATTGATGTACAACCCGAGCGTATTCGAACGAGCCGACGTCATTCAATCTTATGTGTATCGGGTCGCTTTCGCCGGCGAATTCGGTCTTCCGAAATACAGCTACGGCATTGCGGTAAGCTTGCTGCAGTCGATCTTCGCATTCATCTTAATCTTCCTAGCGAATCAGGCGGCGAAGAAGTATTCGGAATCCAGACTTTTCTAGGGGGGCGCCGACCATGCGGAACATGAAAATCCAGCCGTTCGATCTTTTCAACGCTATCGTGCTGCTCGCCGTCTCGGCGATTTGCCTGCTCCCTTTCCTGCACTTGGTCTCGTTGTCGGTCAGCGACGGCATGCGCGTGTTTTTCGGGGAAGTGTATTTTTGGCCGAAGAGTTTTAACCTCGAAGTGTACAAGTACATCTTTAACAACCCGCACCTGAACATTACGAGCGGTATATGGAATTCCGTGCGATACGCGGTCGTCGGTACGGTCGTCGCCTTGGCGCTCACGTACATGACGGCGTACGCGCTTTCGCGCAAGCGGCTCCGGTATCGTTATGCGATCATGTTCGTATTTTTGCTTACGATGATTTTGGATGCCGGCATTATTCCGGGGTATTTGATTAACAAAACGCTCGGTTTGGTCGACTCGTTCTGGGTCATGGTCGTGCCCGGCGCGGTGAACGTGTTTTTTCTGATCATCACGCGCACGTTTTTAGAAGCGATCCCCGACGAACTGGAAGAGTCCGCTTTCATGGACGGCGCGAACGATTTTCAGATTATGTCGTACATTTACTTGCCGGTATCCAAACCGGTGCTTGCCGTGGTCGGGCTGTTTACGGCCATCGCCATTTGGAACAGCTTTCTAACGCCGCTCATCTATTTGATGGACAGTAAGATGTTCCCGATCCAATTGATCATCTATAAGATGGTCATTATATCCGGGGATACCGTATTCGAAAATACGGTCATGAACGGATATCACGTGACTCCGAAGAATATTCGGCCGGCAGCCGTCATGCTGGCTATGATTCCTATATTGTTCGTCTATCCGTTCGCCCAAAAGTATTTCACGAAGGGGTTCTTGGTCGGATCGATTAAAGGGTAAGATGTCGAATTTTGCGACATGCGAGAGGCTGCTTTATAATAGATGGAAAATGTTAGTTCACGCGAAGGAGGTGGCTTATGGGTATAAAGACATTGGTCATCGCGCCGTATCGCGGCTTGATGGAGCTCACTCTGAGCTTGTCTTCGGAATTGGAAGGCTTCGATATTACGGTCGTGCAAGCCGACCTGGACGAAGTGCTTCCGTTAATCAAGCAGTACGAGGATGAGGGCTTCGAGATGATTATCAGCCGCGGCGGCACGGCGCGCTTGCTTCGGAAACATTCCGAGCTGCCGGTGACGGAAATTAAAATTTCCGGATACGATATTATGAGGCTGCTGACGCTGCTGAAGGGATATCAGATGCAAGTCGAGATGATCGGCTTGCCGAACATTATCGAAAGCGTCGTGACCGTTTCGAACTTGATGGGCATCGATATCCCGTATACGGTCATACATCATGAAAGCGAGACGGCCGCGGCGATCGAGCGGGCCAAGCAGCGAGGCGTGAAGGTGATCGTCGGGTACTCCAGCCAAGTCGCCATCGCGAAGGAAGCGGGGCTGCAGGGCGTGTTGATTACGTCGGGCCGGGAGGCGGTATTGGCTGCGTTCTATGACGCTAAGCATGTGTACGAGACGCTGAATCGGAACAAGAAGCGATATGTCGCATACGAACGAATGCTGGAAGGGCTGGAGACGGGCATCGTCGTCGCGGACGCGCAGGGCGGCATCGTATATTCGAACGAAGCGTTCCACACATTGTTCCAAAGCCCATACCAAGACCTTAGGGAACGCGGATTGTTCGAGCGCTACCCCGGGTTCCAGCGGCTCGTGTACGACCTGCGCTTCTCCGATCGGCCGATCACGATGTACGATCCCGAACGCTCGGTTTCTGTCTCCGGGGGCGTCGTTCCGGATGAGCCGGGGAAGGAATTGTATTACTTTCAAATCAAGCGGACCGACGGCACGGACGAAGACATTAATGTCATCTATCCGAATGCGTCCGTCGACGCGTTCCCGCAGCTGTTCCTCTCCGGCGGGGAATACCATGCGTTCGTGGAAGACGCGATCGGCTGCCTCGAGAAAGGGAAGCCCGTCGCGATTTGGGGCGAGCAGGGCGCGGGCAAGCGGTTGTTCGCCGACGCCGTGAACGCGCGGCTGGGCGACCGGGAAGAAAGCTTCGTGCAGATCGAAGTGAAGCAAGGGACGGATTCCGCCTTCGAGCGATTGTACGCCCAGCTGCAGACGGCGAAGCGGGAGTCGATATACTATATTACGGGGATTGAACGGTTTCCGCCTGCGCTGCAGCGGCGCATTCGCGAGCTGCAAGCGGAGACGCAAAGCCTGACGATCTACGCGTTCCTATCGGATCCGGCGGAGCTCAAGGAGGAACGGAAGCTGGAAAAATCGTTCTACGAGTCCTTCAAGGCTTGCGTCATTCGGATCGCGCCGCTTCGGGAGAGAGCGGAGGAGCTCGGCGAGTTTATTCGAACGTTCATCGCCAAATATAACGAACGGTACGGCAAACAAATCGTAGGCATAAGGCCCGAGGCTCTGGAGGCGCTAAAGCGTCGCGCGTGGCCAGGCAACCTCTCGGAGCTCGAGCAATGCGTGAAGCAATTCGTGAAGCATGCGAAGACGGAATATATCGAGGCGGACGCGTTGGAGCTTGTCGGCGACGATACGGCCTGTTTTGCCGCCGCCTCCGAAGGGGACATGCGGATGGTCAATCTGAACCAACCGCTGGTGCAGATCGAAAGAGACATTATTCGAATGGTTCTCGAAGAAGAGGAAATGAATCAGTCCAAGGCGGCCGCAAGGCTCGGCATCAACCGGTCGACGTTGTGGCGTCGGGTGAAGGAATTGGAAGAGACGGATCGCGCCGAAGCCCAACGCAAGAAAGCCTTCCCTTAATGGGAAGGCTTTCTTGTTTAAAAATTAAACATTAAGTCGAAATACGAAAAAGTAATAAACATAAGTGTTGCCATAATGAACATTTTATTATAAATTATTAGTGAGAGAACTCCTTATTATTTATATTTTCAACATTTTGTTTCGGTGAGGTGATTCGGTGCTCATTGCGAAGCGGTCTAAGGTCGTATTTATCGGGGATTCCATTACGGATTGTTCCAGGGTACGTCCGATCGGCGAGGGCAGGGAGAACGCGTTGGGCAGCGGGTACGTCGCCCTCGTCAACGCGATCGTTGAAGCGACTTGTCCTTCCGCCGATTTGCGTATCGTGAATATGGGGGTCGGGGGCGATACGAGCCGAGAGCTCAAGTGGCGTTGGAAGAGCGATGCGCTGGACTTGCGGCCGGATTGGATCTCCGTGATGATCGGCATTAACGACGTATGGCGCCGCTTTCACCATCGGAGGAATGTGACCGAGGATCAGGTGTCGCTCGAGGAGTACGAGGACACGTTGGACGAACTCGTCGCTTCGGCGAACGCCGCCGGCATCAAGGTCCTGCTCCTCTCGCCGTTCGTGATCGAAGAGAACGCGTCGGATCGGATGCGATTGCTGACGGCGGCCTTCGGCGAAGCGGCGAAGCGCGTATCGGCTCGCCGCGGCGCTATGTTCGTAGATATACAGCGCGTATTCGACCGTTATTTGTTAGACAGTTACCCCTCGGAGCTGAGCGCGGACCGCGTGCATCCGAACCTTACGGGCCATATGCTCATCGCTCGCGCTTGGCTCGCCGCCGTCGGCTTCGAGCCGGAACCATTTTCAATGAAAGAAGGGAATACTGCGCTATGAGACCGAGCCGCGTATTGCATAAACTGCGCAACGGGGAGACGGCGATTTGCACGAAGCTGAATCTTGCGGATTCGCGCATCGCCGAAATCGCCTCGCTGGCGGGCTTCGATTGCGTCTGGACCGATATGGAGCATGTGCCGAACGATTTATCCGTCGTCGAGCGGATCGTGCTCGCCACGAAGGCGTACGGCGTCGACAGCTTGATTCGGGTTCCCCGGGGCAGCTATAGCGACTTGATTCGCCCGCTCGAGATGGACGCGACGGCGATTATGGTGCCGCACGTCATGAGTCTCGCGGATGCGAAGGCGATCGTGCGCCACACGAAATTTCATCCGGTCGGCCTTCGTCCGCTCGACGGCGGGAATGCCGACGGCGCGTTCGGGAACTTGGACTTTCAGGAATATTTGCGACGGGCCAACGAGGATCGGTTCGTCGTTTTGCAAATCGAAGACCCGGAGCCGCTGGAGGAGCTTGATGCGATCGCCGCCTTGGAAGGGGTCGACATGCTGTTTTTCGGGCCGGGCGACTTCAGCCAAGCGATCGGCGCGCCGGGGCAGATGGATCATCCGCGGATTCGGGAGACGCGCGAGCGCATCGCCGAAGCATGCGCGAAGCACGGCAAGCTGGCCGGCACCGTCGGAGACGCCGCTTCGTTGCCGGAGCTGAACCGGATGGGATACCGCTTCGTCAGCATCGGCGCCGACGTCGTCGGATTAAGCAACTATTACAAGCAATTGCTTGGCGCGGCGAACCGCCCCGCCTTCGAAGGGAGAGATGCCTCGTATGGGTATTGAAAAGCGCTTTCCCAGTACGATTCTTCCGACGGCGGTCGTCCCCTGGACGGAGACGCTGGCGTTCGACGACGAGACGTTCCGCCGGCAAGTGCGCCACTTCGTGAAGGAAGGCATCACGCATCTGTACGTATTCGGCACCGCCGGCGAAGGCCATGCCGTCACGGACGAGCAATACGCCGAGATCGTCGAGACGTTCGCCGAGGAGATGGCGGCGCCGGGGCTTCATCCGATGGTCGGACTGCTCAGCTTTTCGTTGCCGGCGATGCATAAGCGTCTTCGGATCGCATACGACCGGGGCATACGCGACTTTCAGTTCGTGCTGCCGAGCTGGGGGGCGCTCAACGCGAGGGAGCTGTTCGCGTTCTTCCACGATCTGTGCGATCCGTACCCCGACTGCCGGTTCCTGCATTATAACTTGATGCGGGCGAAGCGGCTCGTTACCCCGGAGGAATATGCCGCCTTGGCGGCCGAAATTCCGAATTTCGTCGGCGCTAAATATACGACGATGGATATGCTCGCGATCCATAAGCTCGTTACCGACGACTCCCCGCTGCAATTTTTCCTGGGCGAGCTCGGCTACGCGTACGGCAGCCGGCTGGGGGAATGCGGGCTGTTAAGCTCCATCTCCAATATTCGTCTCGAGCGGGCATGGGATTTCTTCCGCGCCGCGAAGCGAGGGGACTCGGCGCAGGTGACAGGGTACGCGTCGGAGTTCGCGACGCTGTTGTCCGTCATCATGAAGCATCTCACGACGGAGCGCATGGACGGCGCCTACGACAAGGCGCTTGCGAAGCTGATCGACCCGTCGTTCCCTCTGCGCTTGCTGCCTCCGTACGAGACGGCGACGGAGACGGAGTTCGAGGGGCTCGTCCGCGAGCTCGAGGAGCGTCTTCCGGCGTGGCGCAAGGTGTACGCATGACCGACGCGCGGATGGCGTTATGCCGGGAACTGACCGAGCTGCCGGGCGCATCCGGCTTCGAGCACGCCGTTCGGGACGCCGTACGCCGTCACCTCGAGCCGCTCGTCGATACGATCGAGGCGGATCGCCTCGGCAGCTTGATCGGGAGGAAGGTCGGGCACGCGGAAGGGCCTCGCGTCATGCTTGCCGCACATCTCGACGAGCTCGGCTTCCTGGTCACGCAAGTTACCGAAGAGGGCTTTCTGCGAATTCAGCCGCTCGGCGGGTGGTGGGAACAGGCGATGCTGGCGCAACGGGTGACCGTCCATACCCGCAGCGGCGTATTGTCCGGCGTCATCGGGTCGAAGCCGACGCATATCATTCCGGCGGAAGAGCGCAAGCGGACGGTGCCGATGAACGAGATGTTCGTCGACATCGGCGTTAGCGGCAAGTCGGAAGCCGTCGCCGCGGGCGTGCGTCCCGGCGACGCGGTCTTGCCGGTCTGCCCGTTCACGGTCATGCAGAATCCGAACTATTGGATGGCGAAGGCGTGGGATAACCGATTCGGCTGCGTAGTCGCGATCGAGGTGCTGCGTCGACTGCGCGACGTACCGCACCCGAACGTCGTCTATGCGGTCGGCACCGTCCAAGAGGAAATCGGGATGCGCGGCGCCGAGACGTCTGCGAACGCGGTGCGGCCGGATATTGCGATCGCCCTGGACGTCGGCGTGGCGGGCGACACCCCCAATATTCGCTCCGGCGAGGCGGCCGCGAGGCTTGGGGGCGGCCCTACGTTATGTTTGCTCGATCGCTCGATGTTGCCGCACAAGGAATTTCGGGATTTGGTCATCGATACGGCGGAGGAAGAAAATATCCCGTTGCAATTCGAAACCATGCCGGGCGGTGCGACCGATGCGGGGCGCCTCCATCTGCATGGGACGGGGGTACCGTCGATCTTCTTGGGCGCCGCGGCGCGGTACATTCATAGCGCGGCGTCCGTACTGCATCGCGACGACCTCGAGGCGACGATTCGCCTCGTCACCGCCGTCGTTAGGAAGCTCGACCGATCGACGGTGGAGACGTTAACCCGGTATTAGTCGCTGCCGTACCGACTTTTCGCCGCTCCGCCGCCAGCGACGCGGGACGAACCGAAGGAGGACACGAAACATGACGATCGTCATCATCGCCGACGACTTGACCGGCGCGAACGATAGCGGCATCCAACTTGCGAAGGCTGGTCTCGAGGTTTCCGTCGCGATGGATGCGGCCGATATTCCGACCGCAGCGCCCGACGTCATCGCTTACGACGCCGATAGTCGAGGGGACGATGCCGAAACCGCGTACCGCAAGGTGCGGGACGTCGCGGATCGCGCGGCCTCGCTTCGCCCCGCCCTCGTGTTCAAGAAGCTCGATTCTACGCTGCGCGGGAACGTCGGCGCGGAGATCGACGCCGTCTTCGACGCCTTGCGTCCGGACATCGTAGCGATCGCTCCGTCGTATCCGGCAGCGGGGCGCATCGTCCGCGACGGTTTCCTCTATGTGCACGGAAAGCTCCTGCACGAGACGGAGACGGCGAAGGATCCGAAGACGCCGGTCGCCACCTCGGACGTCGCGGCCCTCGTTCGCGCGCAATCGAAGCGGCCGTCCTCGCGTATCGTGCATGTCGGTCTCGCCGAGCTGGACTCGGAGGACGCACTATTCGCGAGGCTGCGCGAGCTGCTCGGGCAAGGGGGCGTCTACGTCGTCTTCGACGCCGCTTCGGACCGGGATTTGCGTACGATCGCCGGCGCCGTGGAACGGTTGAACGCGCATACGGTTTGGGCGGGCTCCGCGGGGCTTGCGGCATGCTTGCCTACCGGCGGACGGCTGCTGCAGCGCGCGGCGCCGCGTCCGAATTCCCCGCCCAGGGGGCCGGCGCTGACGGTCGTGGGCAGCTTGAGCAGACGCAGCCGAACGCAGCTGGAGCGGCTGCTGGCGCAGCCGGACGTCTACGGCATCGAGGCACGGTCGGTTGCGCTGGCCGGGAACGACGTCGAACGGAGCGCCGAGGCGGAACGGATTGTCAGCGCGGCGGCGGCGGCGCTCGGGGGCGGGCGAAGCGTCGCGGTGTATTCCAGCGAACCCGACGCGCACGCCCCCGCGCGGGAAGGAGCTAGCGATCGCATCGCGCAAGCGCTCGGCGCGATCGCTTGGGAAGCGGTGCAGCGCGCCGCGCCGGCCGGGGTCGTCCTGACGGGAGGGGACGTCGCGAGGCGGTTTTGCGACGCGGCGGGTCTCGGTACGTTCCGCTTGGCCGACGAGGTAGAGCCCGGCATGCCTGCCGGTTGCTTTCTAGGCGAATTCGCGGCCGTACACGGGATTACGAAGGCCGGGGCCTTCGGCTCCGATGCGGCGCTGGTGAAGGCGCTGCGATATTTTCAAAGGGAGGGGCCAACATGAACTTACCGATTGTCGGCATCACGATGGGGGACGGCGCCGGGGTCGGGCCGGAAATTATCGTGAAGGCGCTGGGGCATGCGGAGGTGTACGAACGCTGCAGACCTCTTGCGATCGGGGACGCCAAGCGGCTGGAGCAAGTTGCCCGCATTTGCGGCGCGGACGTCGCCGTTCGCCGCATCCGGGAAGTGGAGGAGGCGGCTTTCGCGCCCGGCGTATTGGATTGCATCGATCTCGACCTGCTGCCGAACGACCTGCCCTTCGGACGCGTTTCGGCCGAAGCCGGACGCGCCGCGTACGCCTATCTGGAAACCGCCGTAGGGCTTGCCCTAGACCGGCGCATCGACGCGATCTGCACCGCGCCGCTGAATAAAGAAGCGCTTCATGCGGGCGGGCATGCGTTCCCCGGTCATACGGAAATATTGGCGCACCTCACCGGAACAGAGAAAGTGTCCATGATGCTCGCGACGCCGAAGCTGAAGGTCATCCACCTCACGACCCATATCGGGTTGATCCAGGCGATCGAATCGATCACGCCGGAGCGGACCTACGAGGTCGTCAAGTTGGCGCACGGCACGCTGTCCGCCGGCGGCGTCGCGCATCCGCGCATCGGCGTGTGCGGCATTAATCCGCACGCGGGAGAGAACGGGCTCTTCGGCTACGGAGAGGAAGCGACGAAGCTGGCGCCCGGCATCGAACGGGCAAGGCTCGAAGGCATCGACGTCACCGGACCGTATCCGGCGGATACGTTATTTTATCGGGCGGCGCGCGGCGATTTCGACGTCGTCGTAGCCTGTTATCACGACCAAGGGCACGGTCCGGTGAAGGTGCTCGGCATCGAAGCGGGCGTTAACATCACGGTCGGCCTGAAGGGAGGCGTCGTCCGAACGTCCGTCGACCACGGCACGGCGTTCGACATCGCGGGGACGGGCGTCGCCGACGAGCGCAGCTTGCTCGAGGCGATCCGCATGGCGGCCGAGCTCTCGCCGAAGCCGTCGTCGGCCGCCGCCGCTACGCCGGCGGTCGACGGGCCGAACGAAGGAAAGGGGCGAATCGCGGATGACAAGAGCGCAGATCGATAAACCGCCGACCGTCTACTCCTTCTCGACGGCGCGACGCATCGTCGCGGGCGCCCGTTCGCTCGATACGATCGGTACGCTCGCGAAATCGATCTGCGAGGACGTACGCCGCGTGCTGATCGTGACGCAGCCGAGCATGACGAAGAACGGCGCGGCTGCGCGGACGGCGGCCTTGTTGGCTGCGGAAGGCATCGAGGCCGTCGTTCGAACCGGCATCCGTCCCGAACCGACGCAGGAGAACATCGAGTCGTTCCATCGCGCTCTGGACGGGGAGTCGTTTGACGCATACATCGGCCTCGGGGGAGGCAGCGTGCTGGACGCGACGAAGCTGCTTGCCGTCCTTCGGACGAACGCCGGCGGCATCGAAGGAATGTTAGGGGCCGATCGGGTGCGGTGCGCCGGCTTGCCGACGCTGCTCGTCCCGACGACCTCCGGAACGGGCTCGGAGGTAACGCCGAACGCGATCGTCACCTTGCCGGAACAAGAGCTGAAGGTTGCCGCCGTCAGCAGTCACCTATTACCGGCTGCGGCCATCCTCGACCCCGAGCTGACGCTCGGCTTGCCGGACGCGATCACGGCGGCGACCGGGATGGATGCCTTCACTCACGCGTTGGAGTCGTACCTGTCGAACAAGGCGAATCCCATGAGCGACATGTTCGCCCTGGAATCGATGCGCCGCATCTCACGCGGTATAATTCGAGCGTATCGGCACGGCGACGACTTGGCGGCTCGGGAGGATATGCTCATCGGATCGATGTACGGCGGGATGGCGCTCACCGGTGCGGGGACGGCGGCCGTTCACGCGCTCGCGTATCCGCTCGGAGGGAAATTCGGCATCGCCCACGGCGTCGCGAACGCGATGCTCCTCAGACATGTCATGGAGTTCAATATGGATGCCATCCAGGACCGGATGCGCCCGGTAGCGCAAGCGATGGGCATTCCCGGCGCCGACGACGCGGAGTCGGAGGCGCTGGCCGAACGGGTCGTCGACCGCATCTCGTCTTGGACGGAGCAGCTTCGCATCCCGCAGGATCTTTCGGCTTACGGCATCGCGGAGAGGGACATCCCGGAGCTGGCTGCCGCTGCTTCGAAGGTCACCCGCCTGCTGCAGAACAACCCGAAGCCGGTGTCCGTCGGCGATATGGAGCGAATGTATCGGCGCTTGTTGCCGCGATAGGAACGACCGCCTCGCGCGGTCCTCCGCGGACTTACTTCTAAGAGAGAGGGTTGACCTTATGTTCAAACCGGAAGGCATCGTCCCCGCCATGGTGACCCCCTTGCGCGACGATCAATCGCTGAATGAACCGGTGCTCCGCCAGCTGGTGCGCCGTTATATCGCCGCCGGCGTCCATGGCTTGTTCTGCCTCGGTACGAACGGCGAGTTTTTTTCCTTATCGTTCGAGGAGAAGGTCAAAGTGATCGAAATCGTCGTCGAGGAGGCGGGAGGGCGAGTTCCGGTATACGCCGGTACGGGCTGCGTCTCCACGCAGGAGACGATCCGGCTCACCGGCGAGGCGCGTCGCGTCGGCGCGGACGTCGCCTCGATCATTACGCCGTATTTTCTCGCCTATACGCAGCAGGAGCTGAAGGAGCACTTCCTTAGGGTCGCCGACGCGGCAGCCTTGCCCATTATTTTGTACAACATTCCGGGGAGGACGGGGAACGCCTTGCATCCGGCAACGGTCGCGGAGCTTACGCTCGTCCCGAATATCGTCGGCGTGAAGGACAGCAGCGGACAATTCGACAACCTCCTTCAATACATCGGCCTGTCCGGCAGCGGGTTTAGCGTATTGGCGGGCACTGATTCCTTAATATTGCCCTCGCTCTTCGCGGGCGGGAGCGGCGCGATCGCGGCGACGGCGAACGTCTTCCCCGAGGACGCCGTATCCGTCTACGAAAGCTGGAAGCGGGGAGCGTTCGAGGAAGCGAACGAAGCGCAAAACCGGCTGAACGCGTTCCGGAGCGTACTGTCGATCGGCACACTGCCTTCTGTATTGAAAGAAGCGATGATGCTTGCCGGCTACGACGTCGGTCCGCCCCGGTCGCCGGTGGCGCCTCTGGACGACGCGCAGCGGGAGCTGTTGAAGCGGGTCTACGGTTCATTGACATCGCCGATCGGGACTCATTCGTAAACGAACGACAGGAGGAACTGAACATGAACGATACGCGGACGACGACGCCCGCGCCCGGCGCGATGGAGCACTTTACGATTTATCGGAACGACCGGGAGTTTTGCTCCTGGCCCTTCAATGGGGGCATGTGGAAGCTGAAGAACGAGGAATTGCTCGTGGCCTTCGTGAAGACGCCCTGCGATTATTCGGTAGCCGCCAACCTAAGGCATACGCGCATCGAGACGTTCGGCAAGCTGGCGGCCGCGCGGTCGTCCGACGGCGGAGCGTCCTGGGGCGAGCCCGAGCCGATCGCCGACCAGATTCAACTCAGCGACGACTTGGTGTACGGCAAGCCGGGGAACTATTCGACCCCGTACGACTTCTCCGATCCCGATACGATCATAAGCTGTTTTTCCACCCCGAACACCGCCGATCCGAACGCCAAAGCTTGGATCCGAATATCCGGCGACGGCGGCCGGAATTGGGGGCCGGCGGTGTTGCTTCCGCATTGCCAAATTCCGCGTTACCAAGGCAGACCCTCGTATGTCGTTCGGCCGGACGGCGCCATCCTGTTATTTCTGACGGCGAAGCCGACGCATGCCGCTTACGACATGCCGCTCGTGTTTATCTCTTTTACGGGCGGCTGCCAATGGGGCTTGTTCTCGTTCATGCCGGGGAGCGATCTATATCGTACGATTTGCCCGTCGCCGGTCGTACTCGGCGACGGGCGCATCGCGGTCGCCGTGCGCTGCAAGCTCGACGTGAACGCAGTGTGGGACGAATTATACGTCTCCGACGACGGCGGCGTCAGCTGGTCCTTCGTCTCCCGGATCAACGACCACGGAGACACGGTGCACCTGACCGCGATGAAGGACGGACGGTTGTTCGCGATTTACGGCTTCCGCCTTCATTCTTATGGGCTTCGTGCGAAAATCAGCGAAGACGGCGGCGTCACTTGGGGACCCGAAATGATCATTCGCGACGACGGGGGCAGCTACGATCTCGGGTATCCGAGAGCGGTCGAGCTGTCCGACGGCTCGATCCTCGCGTCGTATTATTTCAACGATCGGACAGATCCGGTTCAAATAAACGGCGGCGTGCGGTACATCGCCGGAACGAAATTGAAGGTGTAAAGGGGATGCATGCGAATGGCGCGAGCGGCACGTCTGCTGATTACGAACGCGGATATTTACGTGCCGGGCTCGATTGTCCGCCGAGGCAGCATGCTCGTCGACGAGCGCGGGAAGATTGAAGCAGTGACGGAGGCGGGCCGCCTTCCGTCCGCGGACGGCGCCGTAACGATCGATGCGGCCGGCATGCGCTTACTGCCCGGTTTCGTGGATGTACACGTACATGGGGGCAACGGGTTTCGGATGATGAACGCGACGCCGCGGGATGTGGACGAGATGAGCCGCTTCCATGCGGAACGGGGCACGACGTCCTTTCTCGCGACGACGGACGCGGACGCCGAGGAGCGACTCGCCGCGGCGCTCGGGAACGCGGCGGATGCCCGGCGCCGGACGCTCCCGGGCGCGGCCTTGCTCGGCGTCCATCTGGAGGGGCCGTACCTTGATGCCGGGCGGGGCGGGGCGATGGACCGACGGAGCCTGCGGCCGCCCGATCGGAACGAGCTGCGGCGGCTGCTCGCCGCGTCGGAGGATTCGATTCGGCTCGTGACGATGGCGCCGGAGCTGCCCGGCGGGATGGAGACCGTCTCCTGGCTTGCGGACCGGGACATCACCGTGTCCATCGGTCATTCCGACGCTACGTACGACCAAGTCATGGAGGCGGTAAGTAGAGGCGCAAGGCATACGACGCATCACTTCAACGGCATGCGTCCGCTGCACCACCGCGAGCCCGGCGTCGCGGGCGCGGGGCTCGCGAATCCGAATCTCACGACGGAGCTGATCGCGGACGGCTTTCATGTTCATCCCGCCGTGGCGAAGCTGTTGTTCGACGTGAAGGGACCGGAGGGCGTATGTCTCGTCACGGACGCGGTGCAATGCGCAGGGCTGCCGGACGGCGAGTACGGCCACTGCCGGATGGTCGGCGGCATGGTGATGCTGCAGGATGGTTCCAGTTTGGCGGGAAGCTCGCTGACCACGATCCAGGCGCTGCGGAACATGGCGTCGTTCACCGGTTATTCGATTTCGCGCCTGCTGCCCGCGATCACCGAGACGCCTGCGAGGCAAGCCGGGGCGGCCGATCGGAAAGGATCGCTCGTCGCGGGCAAGGACGCCGATTTTTTGTTGGTCGACGCGAACCTTACGATCGAGGCGACGTACGTCGAGGGGCGCGAGGTGTACAGGAAGCCAGTTTAAAAATGGGGGAAGCCGCAGTATGATCATCGGAGTGCCGAAGGAATTGAAAAGCAACGAAAGCCGAGTCGCCTTGACGCCTACCGGCGCCCATACCCTTGTCGAAGCGGGCCATCAAGTCATCGTCGAGACGGGGGCCGGGGCGGGAAGCGGCTTCGCCGACGACGATTACGCTTCGGCGGGAGCGATCCTCGAGGAGAAGGCCTCGGACGTCTGGTCCCGTTCGGAGATGGTCCTGAAGGTCAAAGAACCGCTGCCTTCCGAATACGGCTATTTCCGCGAGGGCTTGCTGCTATTCACGTACCTGCACCTTGCCGCGGACCCCGAGTTGACGACCGCGCTGCTGGGAAAGGGCGTGACGGCCGTCGCATACGAGACGGTGGAAGTCGGTCGCAGCCTCCCGCTGTTGACGCCGATGAGCGAAATCGCCGGCCGCATGGCCGCCCAAATCGGCGCTCAATATCTAGAGCGCGTCAAAGGCGGAAAGGGCATTCTGCTCGGCGGCGTGCCCGGCGTGCAAAGGGGGAGGGTGACGATCGTCGGCGGCGGCGTCGTCGGGACGAACGCGGCGCGAATCGCCGCCGGACTCGGCGCGGACGTCACGATCCTCGATCAGAACGCGGAGCGGCTTCGACAGTTGGACGACTTGTTCGGCACGCGCGTGCAAACGCTCGTATCCAACCCGTCCACGATCGCCGAGTCGGTAGCTCAGGCGGATCTGGTTATCGGAGCGGTGCTCGTACCGGGCGCCAAGGCGCCTAAACTGGTGACGGAACGCATGATCCGCACGATGTCGCCCGGCTCCGTCGTCATAGACGTCGCGATCGACCAGGGCGGCATCTTCGAGACGGTCGACCGCATTACGACGCATGAGCGGCCCACGTACGAAAAGCACGGGGTCGTCCATTACGCCGTAGCGAATATGCCGGGCGCCGTGCCGAGAACGTCGACTTTGGCGCTGACCAACGCGACGCTCCCTTACGCGCTCCAGCTGGCGAACAAAGGCATCCGCCGAGCCATCGCGGAGAACGTAGCGCTTCGACAAGGGGTCAACGTCGCCGCAGGTCAGATTACGCACGCCGCCGTTGCGAATGCTTTGGGGTACGGCACGCTGCCGGTCGAAGAAGCGTTCGACGTAAAGATTACTGCGTAAACGCGGCATTGAGCTGTAGCCGATAGCGGCGAAAAGCAGGCGCAACAAGAAGGGGCCGACGGCCGGAAGCAGCATGGAACGCTGCCCCCGGCCGCCGGCCCCTCGCCGTGCGGCGGCGGAAGCGCGTTGCCGGTCTGCGCGCTCCAGCACCGTTCGACGTAGAAGCGGCAGCGTTCGGGGGAAAGGTTGAGCGATTTGTCCTTGTCCTGACCTTTGCAACGCGGGCACTATTTACAGAAAGTCCGGGTTCTGGCAAGATGGGAGTAACCTACCCGAGGGTGATGCGATGAAGCACTTGCTGCAGCGCTGGCTGCTCCGCCAGCTGTCGACGAAGCTGATCTTTACGATTTTGCTCCTCCTGTCGTTCGCCATCGCCTTCATCAGCACGCTGTATTCCTGGGCGTCCGCCCGCATGATCGCCGATAATGTAAGGGCTTCCACGAAACAATCCGCAAAGCAATCTGCGGATTATTTGTCGCTCCTCCTCGCGATTGGCAGCGACATGGGCCAACAAATATCCCGCGACGCGCGCATCCAGCAGGTCATTCAGGAGGAAGCGCAGGGGGGCCTGACGGTCGATCAAAAGTTCGATCATAAAGATACGGTGAACAACATTTTGAATAACGTAATGTATACGAGCTCCTTCGTACGCAGCGTCTATTTGCTCCGCGCGGAGGGAAGCAGCTGGGGGAGCGGCATGTTCAACGCTTCCAAGGTAATGCGGTATACGCTGACCGAGCACGCCTGGTACAACGACGTCGTCAGCGGCCGGACGGACGACCTGTGGCTGCCGCTTCAGTACGATCCGTTCAGCGGCGGCGGGGAAAACACGGAGCTCGTGCTGACGTTCGTGAAGCCGCTGCGCAACTTCGCCACGCGGGAGGCGGTCGGGGCGATCGTCGTCAACCTGGACGGGCAGCGTATTTTGCAGGCGGTCGACCGGATCCGGCTCGGGAAGACCGGGCGGTTCTTCGTGGTCGACGGGCGCGGCGAGGTCGTCGTCGCGTCGGAGCCGTCCTCGTGGGAACGGGCGGCGTCGAACGCCGAGCTGGACCGAAGGCTGCGGGCCGTCCGCGCCGAGGAAGCGGAGTTCGAGACGGACGTCGACGGCGCGCGGACGTACGTCGTGACGCGGAAGCTCGACAACGGCTGGACGATCGTGGGCACGGTGCCGGTGGCCGAAATTATCGGCGACATCGAGCGGATCCAGCGGACGATTTGGCTGTACGCCGGCGTGCTGCTCGCCTTCGCCTCGCTCGTCGGGTACATGTTCTCCAGACGAATCACGTCGCCGCTAAAGCATCTGATGAAGCAGATGAAGGAGATCGAGAAGAGCAACTTCAAGGCGCTCTCCGAGGTCGCCTCGCAGGACGAGATCGGGCAGCTCAGCCACCGCTTCAATCAGATGGTGCGTCAGATCGAAATTTTGGTCGAGCAGGTAAACCGCGTCGAGGCGAAGAAGCGGGAGGCGGAGATGCGGGCGCTGCGGCATCAGATCAATCCGCATTTCCTGTACAATACGCTCACCTCGATCCGTTGGATGATTAAGTTCGGCCGCAAGGAAGGCGCCTACGACGGCATCTCCGCCCTCGTGCAGCTGATGGAGGCGAGCATGGAGAAGAAGGGCGTGTTTTACCGTATCCGGGACGAGCTGGAGCTGCTGGAGAAATATATGGTCATTCAGCGGTTCCGGTACGGGGACGGCATTCGCCTCGAGGTCGAATGCCCGGAGCATTTGCTAGACGTCTCGATTCCCCGCATGCTGCTGCAGCCGATCGTGGAGAACGCCGTATTTCACGGGCTCGCCCCGAAGACGGACGGAGGGACGGTGAAGGTCATGATCGAAGCTTCGAACGACGCGCCGGAGTCGAACGCCGAGATCGCCGGAGACAGCGGGAAGAGCGGAAAGAGCGGCGGGAACGGCGAAAACGGCGGGAAGCTCGTGCTGCGCGTCGAGGACGACGGCCTCGGCATCCCGGCGGAGCGGATCGGCGGCTTGCTGCAGCGAACCGGTCAGCCTCGCTCGGGCGCGTTCGGGATCGGCCTCAACCACGTGCACGAGACGATCCAGCTGTATTACGGGGATCGCAGCGGCGTCTCCATCGAAAGCGAGCCGGGCGCGGGGACGCGCATTCGGCTCGAGCTGCGGCGAGCGGCGGGCGAACGCGATGCCGTATAACGTGTGGATCGTCGACGACGAGCCGATCATCCGGTTCGGCCTCGCCTCATGCGTCGACTGGGCGTCGGAGGGGCTCGCGCTCGCCGGCGAGGCGGCGAACGGGCAGGCCGCGCTGGCGCTCCTCGAGGAGCGCGGCTTCGACGCGGACATCTTGATCACGGACATCAAGATGCCGCTCATGGACGGCATCGAGCTGATCCGGCGCGTGAAGGCGCGGCGGCCGAACGTGAAGGCGGTGCTCGTGAGCAGCTACAGCGACTTCGAATACGCGCGCGAGGCCGTCAAGCTGGGCGTCGTCGTCGATTATTTGTTGAAGCCGACGATGGAGCCGGCGGACCTCGTCCGCATGCTTCGCGCGTGCAAGGAGCGGCTCGAGGAAGATCGGCTGCGCCATGCGAAGGAGGCGTGGATCGCGACCGAGGAGCGCCACCGGCGCATGCTCGGCTTCGAGGCGAAGCTGAAGGCGTACCTCGACGGCGCGGCGGAGCCTTCGTTCGATTGGAAGCCGGAGTGGGCGCAGGCCGACCTGACGATCGCAGTCTGGAAGCAAGACCGGACCGCCCTGCGGGAAGGTGCGCTGCATCGGATCGTGGCGCTGGAGACGGCGAGAGACAAGCTGAACGCGTGGTGCGAAGGCCGCGGCGCGGCGCTGCTCGCCGGCGAAGACGAGCTCGCGACGCTGCTCGCCGACCGGGGCGGCGGGGCGTGGGACGACCTCCGCGCGTTCCGGCAGCGGCTCGAAGACGAGGAAGGCCTTCGCTTTACGGTCGGGGTCAGCCCGCCGTTCCGCCGGTTTCCGGCGTCGCTGCGCGAGGCGTACGGCTTGGCGTCGGCCGCGCTCGAGCAGGCGTTCTTCCGCGGGCGGGGAGCATGCTACCTTGGGGGGATTCCGGCGGCGGCGACGGGCGTCGACGCGGCGTCGGCGGAGCGCGCGGAACGGCTGCGCGAGCAATTTTCCAAGGCGTTCGCGTCCGCGGACCGGGATCGGTGCGAAGCGATCTTCGAGACGCATGCGGCGCTGTGGACCGAGCCGCGGCGGTTCGCCCGCGCGGACATCGTCCAGCAGGCGCGCGGCCTTCTCATTATGATGTGGTCGCATCATTTCCGAAACAACACCGAGGAGACGATGCGCGCGATGATCGCGAAGCTGGAGGCGGTCGAGCGCGCGCCGACGCTGACGGAGCTGACCGCGTTCGTGCGGCGCGAATTGACGCGGCTGTGGGAGCCCGACAGCTTGCGGATCGTCGCGGACGACGCCGGCGGGGCGCATGTCATTCAGCTGGCGCTGTCCTACATTCAGGAAAATTACCGGAGGGACATCTCGCTGCAGGAGGTCGCCGATACCGTGCACATGAGCAAAAATTATTTCAGCGAGCAGTTCAAGCGGCGCACGGGACTGGGCTTCATCGATTTCGTCATCCGGCTGCGCATCCATTACGCGAAGCATCTGCTCGAGCACACGGGCATGCGCGTGCACGACGTCGGACTCGAATCCGGGTTTAACAGCCCGAAGCATTTCCTGAAGCTGTTCAAGCGCATGGCCGGCTGCACCCCCGCCGAGTATCGGGAGAAGCGGGCGAAGCCGAAGGAGGGGGACGACTAATGCGCATATTCCGAAAATGGTCCCCCGCCGCGTTCTTCCTCCTCGCCGCGCTGTCGCTGTCCGCCTGCATGCGCGTTTCGCTCGCGCCGGACGACGCGCCGCCGGCTCCCGCGCCGGAGGCGGCGCCGCATGTCGCGACGCTGGAGTTCTGGCACACGTATAGCGACCTCGAGACGAAGGTGTTTCTCGAGCAGGTGCTGCCGCTCTTCCATCGGCAGTATCCGCATATCCGGATCGACGCCGTGCGCAAGGACTATACGGATCAGCTCAAGGATACGGTGCTCGCGGCCGTCGCCGACAACAAGGCGCCGGACGTCATGCGGATGGACATTATTTGGGTGCCGGAGTTCGCGAAGCGCGGCGCGCTCAGCGACGTATCGGCGCTGCCCGGCTTCCAAGACATTCGCGGTCAGTTTATCGGCTCGCTCATCCAGACGAATCAGTACAAGGGCTCTTATTACGGATTGCCCGTCAACGCGAACACCCGCGCCGCGATTTTCAATACGCGCCTCTTGCGCGAAGCCGGGCTCGACGCGCCGCCGGCGACGTTCGACGAGCTCGCGGACGCGGCTCGGCGGCTGAAGCGGACGCATCCCGACGCGTACGGCATCGGGATTTGCTGCTCGAACGGCTGGGGGTCGCTGCCGTATTTCTGGACGCTCGGCGGGGAGCTGACGGACGATGCGTATGCGCGGGCGACCGGCTACTTGAACGGGGAAGGAAGCCGGGCGGCGCTCTCCAAGCTGAAGGCGTGGCTCGACGAAGGCATCGTCAGCCCGTCGATTACCGGCGGCACGCCCGGCACGTGGGACGGCATCCTGAAGGGGCAGCTGCTCATGATCGACGACGCGCATTGGTTTTATACCGTGAACGAGACGGGGCCGAACCGGCCGCTGCTGGCGGACGTCGTCTCGTCGCCGTTCCCGGACGACGTCCGCGTCGGCACGTCCGTGCTCGGGGGCGAAAATTTAGTGTTGTTCGAAAGCAGCGGCAACAAGCAGGAGGCTTGGACGTTCATGCGCTGGATGACGACGGAGGAGCCGCAGCGGCTGATGGCGGAGACGGGCCTCATTCCGACGATCAAGCACCTGCAGGCGAAGAACGATAACCCGCTGTTCGCGACGTATCTCGAGCAGCTGAGCGACGCCCGTCCGCGCCCGCCCGTGCCGGCCTGGACGGACATCGAGGACGTGTTCGCGCGCATGATAGAGCGCATCATGACGGGCGAGCAGTCCGTCGAGGCCGCGACCGACGAAGCCGCGAAGCGGATCGACGCGTTGCTGCGGGAATAGCGGAAACTAGGATAGGAAGGAGCATATCGATGGGAAAAGGAACTCGAAAGAAGGTTGCATGGCTGCTTGCTCTTCTCTCGCTTGCGGCCGCGGTCGGCCCATGGGGCGCCGCGGCCGCCGCCGAGGCGAACGTGCGGGTGTTTCTCGACGGCCGGCCGCTCTCCTTCGAGAAGGCGCCCGTGCTGGCGGACGGCTATACGCTCGTCCCCATGCGGGCGATCTTCGAAGCGTTGGGCGCCGCGGTGGCGTACGAAGCCGATACGAAAACCGTAACGGCGGTGAAGGAATATACGACGATTCGATATAAGATCGGAGAACGGGAAGCGACAAAGAACGGAGACCTTGTCGCGCTTCCCGTCGAAGGGCGGCTCCTCGACGGCGTCACGTACGTTCCATTGCGCTTCGTCGCCCGAAGCTTCGGGTCGTTCGTCAGTTGGGAGGGCGGGTCGAACGCCGTAATCGTTTCGACCCCGCCCAAGCACGCGGCGACGGTGGAGGAGGTCGTGGACGCGAGGACGCTCAAGGTCTCCTTCGAGCAGGAAGGCGTCTATACGGTCCGACTGATCGGCGTCTCCCCGCTCGAGACGTACCGGGAAGAGGCCGACGCTTACGCGGCGGAACGGCTGGCGCCCGGCAGCCTCGTGTGGCTCGAGACGGACGAGCGGGAGAAAGAACTCGACGGAACGATTCGGGCGTACGTATTTTTTACCGAAGGGGCGTTCTACAACGCGGAGCTTGTGGCGCAAGGGTACGCGTCGGCGCTTGCCGAAGCGCCCAACTCGCGTTGGGACGCGCTATTCGCCGCTTTGGAAGCCGACGCGCGGCGCGCCAACCGCGGAGGCTGGGCGGTCGAGCCGCCGTCTCCGCAAGCCAAGTGAACAGTGACCCGTAAGATGGACACTTTGAAAGAAGTGACCCTCTTACGGGTCATTTGTTTCTAGGCGCCGATTACGGGTTCGCGCGATACCGGATGCGGTCGTCAGCGGGACTTGGCTGTTCTACCTATTAGGAAGGGCAGCTTTGGGGTTTCCGTCGATTAGGCAAATTCCTCGATTTACGCGGTTGGCCAATTTGCCGAACCTGCCGGGTCCGCTTGGGCAGATTCCGGCGAGGCGCGCAAGATGTCGCTTTATTTCCGGATCGACCGGAATATTCTGCACCAAGCGCAGCGAATCGAGTCGATGGCGCGCGAAGAGAGGAAGATCGCGCACCTATCCGGGAAGTTCGTCAATCGGCGCGGCGCCTCCCCCTCGCTACAATGAAAGCGTAACCACAAACCGCTGGAGGGGAAAAAAGAATGAGAGCATCAAGTACAAAGATAACGAAGCTCGCAATGCTGCTGCTGGCCGTCGCGCTGCTGCTCGCGGCATGCGGCGGAGCCGCGGAGACGGGGTCGTCCGGTACGGACGCGCCGGCGAACGGCGGCAACGCGCCAACCGAGACAAAGACCGCCGATTCTGCGCCGGCGCCGCAGGAGAAGCCCCCGGAGCCGGTCACCGTCGAGTTTTGGCATGCGTACGGCGAAGGGGAAGAGAAGGTGCTGCTCGAGGAAGTGCTCCCGAAATTTAAAGAGCAGTTCTCGCATATTACCGTGAACGCGACGCGGATGCCGACGGAGAACCTCGATCAGCAGGTCATTACGGCGGCGGCGGGCGGCGCGGTGCCGGACATTATGCGCATGGACAACACGTGGATCGCGCGCATGGCGAAGGAAGGCGTGCTGCAGCCGGTCGACGGCTTCCCGGGCTTCGATCAGATCGTGGCGGATTCCTTCGAAGGGCCGATGTCCACAAACTACTACAACGGGCAGTATTACGGCGTGCCGCTCGACACGAACACGAAGATCGCCATTTACAACAAGGAACTGCTCGCGGAGGCGGGCGCGGCCGAGCCGCCGAAGACGATCGACGAGCTCGTGACGCTCGCTCGCAACCTGAAGGCGAAGGGCAAGTTCGGCATCACGATCGGCGGACCCGACGCATGGAACATGCCGCCTTGGTTCTGGACGCTCGGGGGCCGCATCACGGACGACAAATACACGGTGGCGACCGGCTACCTGAACGGCGACGCGAGCGTGAAGGCGCTCGAGACGATCGTCGCGTGGAACGACGAAGGGCTGCTCGCGCCGCCGATTCTCGGCGGACAGCCGGGCACATGGGAAGGGCTGCGAGGCGAAGAAGGCAAGCCGGCTTCGTACATGATGATTAACGAAGGGCCGTGGTTCTTCGGCATTCTCGGCGACGCCGTCAAGGATACGATGATTCCCGCGAAGATGCCGAACGGCCCCGACGGGAAGAGCCACTCGGTCATCGGCGGCCAAGACCTCGTGCTCTTCAAGGGCGCGAAGCAGCCGGACGCGGCATGGGCGTTCGCCCAGTTCATGCTCTCCGAAGAAATTCAAACGCTCATGGCGGTAAAGACGGGCGCAATCCCGACGAACAAGGCCGCGGCGTCCGCGGAGGCGCTCAAGGAAGTGTACTACTTCGACGAGTACGTCGCCGAGATGGAAACCGCGCTCGCCCGCACGCCGAGCGCCAACTGGAATCAAATCGGCGATCTGTTCGGCAAAGCGTTCGAGCGGGCGCTCCGCAAAGAAGCGACGCCGAAACAGGCGCTCGACGAGGCGGCGGCGGAAATCGACAAGCTGCTGAAGGAATAACCGCGGCGGCGCGCGCCGCGCAGCGACGAGGACGGCCGGCCCGAGCGCCGGCCGTCTTTCGATTCGCCGCCGCCCGCAGGAAGGAGCGATCCATGCGATGGCCAAAGCGTTGAGGCAATATCTCCAGGCGGCGCCGTTCCTCTCGGTCGGCTTCGCCATGACCTGCGTGTTCGTCCTGTACCCGCTGGTTAAGGGCATGTATATCAGCTTGTTCGAGTATAAGGTCGTCGATCCGTCGCTGAGCGTCTTCGTCGGCTTCGAGCATTACGCCCGCGCGCTGCAGGACGCAAGCCTGCTGACGGCGCTGCGCAACACCGTCCTGCTCGCGATCGTCACCGTGCCGGGCCAATGGGCGCTCGGCATCTTCGCCGCCATGCTGATCAATCTGCAATTCATCCGGTTCAAAGTGTTCTTCCGCCTCGTCTACTACTTGCCGGTCATCAGCTCATGGATCGTCGTGAGCTACCTGTTCCAATTTCTGTTTTCCGACGGCCGCAGCGGCATCGTCAATTACTTGCTCGTCGACGTGCTGCGCCTGCTGCCGGAGCCTGTCGCCTGGCTGCAAAACACATGGACGGCGAACGTCGTCGTCTGGCTCGTCAGTATTTGGAAAGGCGTCGGCTGGGTCATGATCATGTACCTCGCGGCGCTGCAGTCGGTGCCGAAGTCGCTGTACGAGGCCGCGCAGATCGACGGCGCGAAGGGCGTCGCCTCGTTCGTGAACATTACGCTGCCGCTGCTGCGGCCGATGACGGCATACGTCGTCATCAACCTGATCGTCGGAGCGTTCCAGGCGTTCATCCAAGTGTTCCTCATTACGAAGGGCGGGCCGCTCGATTCGACGCACCTGCTCAACACGTACATGTTCAAGCACGCCTTCGAATATTTCGATTTCGGCTACGGCGCCGCGCTCAGCGTCATGATGGGCCTCCTCATCTTCGTCTTCACGTACAGCCAGCAGCGAACGTTCGGCAAAGACCGAGTTGAATACTAAGGCGAAGGGGGCCAACAACGAAAATGAAACGAACGACGACCTCCTGGCTCGTCCACATTGTCCTCTTGCTCGGCATCGGCTTCGTCATCGGTCCGTTCGTCTACATGATCTTGACGTCGCTGACGACGGACAATTTCAGCCTGCCGAGCCCGTATAAGCTCATGAACAGCGAGAAGACGCTGACAAACTATTTCGAGGCGTGGAACAAAAACCACTTTTCGCGCTATTTCGTCAACAGTCTGTTCGTCTCGGCGACGACGATGGTTTGCTCGCTTGCGGCGGCCACGATGACGGCCTATGCATTTGCAAGACTTCCATTTCCCGGGAAAGAGTGGCTGTTCAAGCTGTTTCTGTTCTCGATGTTCGTGCCGGGCATCCTGAACTTGATCCCGCAGTTCACCATCCTGAAGTCGTTCGGGCTCGTAGACACATACGCCGGCCTCATCCTGCTGTACGTCAGCACCGGCGTCGTCGGCAGCACGTTCTTCCTGCGCGGCTTCTTCGAACGCATCCCGACGGAGCTGGAAGAATCGATCGTCATCGACGGCGGCGGGCGGTGGACCATTTTCCGAAAAATATATATTCCGCTCTCGCTGCCGGCGATCGGCACGCTCGGCATCTTCGCCTTCTCGGGCACCTGGGACGAATTTATCGCGGCGCTGACGCTCATCAAGACGCAGGAGCACCGAACGCTGCCGATCGCGCTGCAGCTGTTCCGCGGCCAGTACGCCACGTATTACGGCCTGTTTTTCGCCGCGTCGATGATGGCGCTGCTGCCGATCATCGTTATCTTCGTCATTTTCCAGAAGCAATTCGTCAACCCGAACCTGTCGGAGGGCAGCGTGAAGGGATAACCTACAACACCCAAGGAGTGGAAAACGATGCCAACGCCGCAATCCATTCTCATCGCGCCCGATAAGGCCCAGTACCTGCCGGGGGAGCCGGCCAACCTCGCTTTCCGCCGCGCCGACGGGCGTCCGCTCGCCGGCTGGCGCTATGAACTAACGGTGCTCGAGCTCGCTCGTCCGGCGTACGAGGCGCAGGGCGCATGGCCGGCGGATGAGCGGGCCGAGACGTCCGTCGAGATCCCCGCGTTTCCCGCCGGATCGGGCGCGTACGGCGTTTTTGCCGTTCTCGTCGACCCGGACGGGGAGCGGCACGAAGCCGAAACCGCGTACGACGTCGCCGCGCACTGGCGGGAGGCGCCGCGGTACGGCTTCCTGAGCGACTTCGCGCCGGAGGAGGCGGGCATGACGGAGGACGCCGATTTTTTGCGCCGGCACCATATCAATCTCGTCCAGTTTTACGACTGGATGTACCGGCACGACCGACTGCTGCCGGACGAGGACGAGTTCGTCGACCCGCTCGGCCGGCGCATGTCGCTCGAGGTCGTGCGAGGGAAAATCGCGGCGCTGCACGAACGCGGCATCGCTTCGATGGCGTACGTCGCCGTGTACGGCAGCTTGCCGGACTATATCGAGCGCCACCCGGAGCAAGGACTGTACCAGAACGACGGGAAGGCGCACGCGCTCGGGAACTTTTTCTATATCATGGACATCTCCGAGGACTCCGCGTGGACGGCGCATATGCTGGACGAGTACGAGCGCGCGGTGAAGGCGATGTTTTTCGACGGCGTGCACCTCGATCAGTACGGCTTCCCGAAGAAGGCGATTCGCCGGCGGGGGGGCGGGGCCGACGTCGTCGCGCTCAAGGAGCTGTACCCGCGCTTCATCGATCTCGTGCGAGAGCGGATGTCCCGGCTCGGCGAGGGGCTCGGCGTCGTGTTCAATAACGTCGGCAACTACCCGACGCACACGACGGCTGCCGCAGGCCAGGACATCATGTATATCGAGGTGTGGGACCCGGCGACGCATCTGCGCGACTTGAAGGCGATCATCGATCACGCCCGGCAGCGCTCCGGCAAGCAGACGGTGCTAGCGGCATACTTGCCGTGGTTTCACCCGGACCGCTCGCACGAGGCGGAGCAGGCCGAGATCGGCGGAACGCTCGCCATGGCGACGATCTTCGCGAGCGGGGGCTACCATCTGCTGCTCGGCGAAGCGGGCGGCGTGCTCGCGGATCCGTATTTCCCGAAATACGGCCGCCCGTCGGAGCGGTTCTTGTCGACGCTCGGGCGGTACTACGACTTTATCGTCATGTACCGGGAGCTGCTGTTCGATCTCGCGCTCGACGACGTGTCCATGGCGTTCACCGGCGGCATCAACACGGAGGTCGTCTTCGCGAAGGACGGCGTCGGCTTCGCGCCGAACGGACGCCCGAACGCCGTCTGGACGTTCGTGAAGGAGAAGCCCGGATTTTTCGTAGTGCACCTCATTAATCTGCACGGCGTCGACGACGACGTCTGGCACGCGGGGAAGACGCGGCCGCCTGAGCCGCTGCGCGACATCGAGGTCAAGGTCGAGCTGTGGGAGGACATCGAGGGCGTCTACTGGGCGTCGCCGGACGGCGGCGGGTTGCGCCCGCACCGGCTGGACTACGACTTCGTCCCGAAGGGCGGGGGCGTCGGCAACTATGTCCGCTTCACGCTGCCGCGGCTCGACTATTGGACGCTTGCGTGGGTGCAGCTGCGCGCCGGCGTCCCGGCGGCGGCGTTATGATGACGAGGCGCCGCGCCTCGCGAGACGGGCTTTCCGCCCGGTCGCGAAGCGCGGCGTCTTTGTTTTCGCGGCGTCGGAAAAAACAGTACCCAAATCTCAAATTATCGGACTACCTTTTCCAAATCGCCGGAATTAGTATGGAGTGACGCGAGAGCCTACCTCTATTCGGGCAGCGCGTATGGCGGAAACAAGGCGAGTTAGCGGAAGATGGAACGCTTTTCCGTGAAAGACGGAACGCCCTCCCAAGAAAGTCGGAAGTGCGTTCCTAGTTTCGGGCGAACGAGGTGCCCGGAGTCGGGTGGGGCGCGGCCAAGTGGGAACGGAGTTCCCCGAAAGAAGGAACGCCTTTCCGAAAAAGTGGGAAGTGTGTCCCCGCTTGTGTTATGAGGTGGTGAGTCCAGACGCCGGCGCGCACGGAAAAGTGGGAAACGAGGCGAGTTAGCGGAGAACTCCGGTAAATCGGCGGGAAAGCGGGGAAAACGGGGCGAGTTAGCGGAGAACTCCGGTAAGTCGGCGGGAAAGCGGGGGAAACGGGGCGAGTTAGCGGAGAACTCCGGTAAATCGGCGGGAAAGCGGGGGAAACGGGGCGGCGGCGGTCGCCTCCGGCAGCGGGAGATCGCCGACAGACGGCGTTGAAGATGCCGAGGGGGTTCATTTTCGAGGAAGGTAATGACATTCGGGCAACCTCACTTTAGAATGAAATTATTACTAATGCGGTCCGAAGTTTTGCAGGATTGTCCGAAGGGCGGGGAAGGCGTGTACCTCGATCATTTCGTGTTCCGGCTGCGGCTGCAGTTCGCGGATCACCTCATCGCCACGACGACCCGCACGATCATCGCCATCGCACCCGATTCCGAATTCCGGAAGGAGCACCCTTATGAGCGACAAGCTGATTCGCATTTTCAATATTTTGACCGCGATCCAGGCGAACCCCGGCATCTCGGCGGCGGACCTCGCGTTCAAATGCGACGTCGACGTACGCACGATTTACCGCGATATGGAGCTGATCTATTTAATCGCGCCCGTCACGAACGAGGGCAAAGGCACCGGCTACCGCTTCATGGGCCGCTTCGCGCTCACGCCGCTCAACTTTACCGAGCAGGAGTCGCTCGCCTTCTCGATGCTGCCCTCCTTCGTCGACAAGGACAAGCTGCCGCCGGGGTTCGAATCGGCGTACGACAAGGTGATGGCGACGCACCGGAAAGAGAAGGCGCGGCGCAGCGACGTCATCGGCGACATCGCGGGCATTATTCAGATGGGCACGCCGGCGTACCGCAAGGAAAGCAAAAATTTCCTCGAGCCGATCATCAAGGCGATTCTCGAGCAGCGGACGATCGAGACGGTGTACCATACGCAATCCCGGAACGAGACGACCGAGCGCAGCATTGACCCGTACTACCTCGTCCCGCGCAACCAGCAATTTTACCTAATCGGGTATTGCCATCTGAAGAACGAGGTGCGGACGTTCCGGCTGAGCCGGTTCCAGAAGGTCAAGCCGACGGACGCGTTCTTCAATAAGAGCGATTTCAGTATTAAGAAACATCTGAAAAACACCTGGTCGATCGAGCAGGGCGACAAGAACATTACGTTCAAGGTGCGTTTCAGCGCCGACATCGCCCGGTACGTGAAAGAAGAGGAGCTGTTCGTCCATCCGCGCATGAAGGACCATAAGGACGGCAGCATGACGTTCGAGGTGACGGTGAATAACGAAAAGGAGTTCCTGCGCTGGATTCTCCAATACGGACCCGCCGCGGAAATTCTCGAGCCGAAGTCGGTGCGGGAGTCGATGCGAAGCATGCTGAGCGAGTGGATGGACGTGTATAAATAAAGGTTGATGCTGTAATGAATGCAGGAATCTGTCCCCGCGGAAGGAGAGCGAAACAAGTGGCGAAGAGAACGGTTCTGGTGGGAACGGACTGGTGGACCGATTGCGACGACGTCGTCGCGATGCGAGTTCTCGTCTGGGCGGAGAAGCGAGGCATGATCGACATCGCGGCGATCGGCATTAACGCTTGTATGGAGCATTCGGTCGCTTCGCTGGATGCGTTCCTAACGGCGGAGGGCAGACCGAACGTCGCGATCGGCATCGATCGGGAAGCGACGGATTTCGGCGGGAATCCGCCGTATCAGCGCAATATGCTCGCTTATCCGCATGCAAGGACGTCGAACGACGAGGCGGAGGATGCGGTGCGGTTGTACCGCAGAGCGCTTGCCGAAGCGGCCGGGACCGTGGACGTGATCGAGATCGGTTATCCGCAGGTGTTGGCCGGGCTGCTCCGCAGTCCGGGCGACGACCTCTCTCCGATTACGGGGGCGGAGCTGGTCGCGGCGAAGGTCGGCAAACTGTGGATGATGGCGGGCAACTGGGAAGACCCGGCGGGCGGCCTCGAAAATAACTTCGCGAGGAACGCGCGGTCCCGAGCTGCAGGCAGCTACGTCTGCGAGCATTGGCCGACGCCGATCACGTTCCTGGGTTGGGAAACGGCGAACGAAATTTTGACGGGCGGAACGCTTCCTCCCTCGGACATCGTAGCGCAAGCGCTTCGCGATCATGGCTCCGCGAACGGCCGAAGCTCTTGGGATCCGATGCTGGTGCTGCTCGCCTGCATCGGCGACGAGGAAGGCGCCGGATACGGGAGAGTGTTCGGTACGGCCCGTGTCGACGCGGAGACGGGAAAGAACCGTTTCGTCGCCGCGCCGGACGGCAAGCACGCATATGTAACGAAGGCGAGGAAGAACGAATATTACCGGGACGCCATCGATCGAATTCTGGAAGAGGTACATAAGCGTTAGGGAGGGCCGGCGCCGCGATCAGGAGCCCTTGCCTGTATCGGAAATTACGATGGATTTGTTCGCGGGTTCCGGGTAGACCGGGGCGGCGCTGTCCCGATTGGCGTCGACGAACCTCGCCATATCCGTCACGACGTTGTCGTCCCAATTGTGCCCCATGCCTTTGTAGACCATGAAATTCGCGCTGCCGCCGTGCGCAAAAAATAACAACTTCGATCGCTCCCAGCGATTCGGGTACATTTTCTCGCCGAGAACGACTTTAATCAGTCGATTTTCTTCCGGTCCGAACGTATCCGG
>NZ_DASQMZ010000011.1:0-39577 GCF_035645235.1 Paenibacillus sp. | reverse complement strand
GAAGGGATCGGCCCGGGGAGCATGCGCAGCTTCCCGGGCCGATCCCTTCTTTTTTATACGTTAAAGTCGTTTGTATGCTCCAAGTAATTATAGGCCGGCAGCGTGATTTCGACCGAAGTGCCGAGGCCGAATTCGCTTGCGAACCGAAGGGTGCCTTGCAAATTTTCGAGAATTTGATAACAAATCATCAACCCGAGGCCGGTACCCTTCTCCTTCGTCGTGTAGAACGGTTCGCCGAGGCGCGCGAGCGCCTCCTTCGGGATGCCGACGCCTTCGTCGACGAACAGGATGCGCACTTTATGGTTGTGGATGTTTTCCGTCTTGATGAGCAGCTTGCCGCCCTGGGGCATGGACTCGATGCCGTTCTTGAGCAGGTTGATAAACACCTGCTTAAGCTCGTTCTCGTTGCAGAACACTGGCGGGAGCGAATCGTCGAATTCGCAGACGATATCGACGTTGCTCATAATCGCTTGCGTATCGAGCAGCAGCTTGACGTCGTTCAAGATGTCGTTGACCTCGTTCGGGAGGAAGTCGTTCGGCTTATGCTTCGAGAGCATCAGCAGCTCGCTGATGATTTCTTCGATGCGCTCGAGCTCCTTGCTCATGATTTCCAAGTACTTCGTGTTGCTGCGTCCGGTGCCGATCAGCTTCGTAAACCCCTTCAGCGACGTCAGCGGGTTCCGGATTTCGTGCGCGATGCCGGCGGCGAGCTGGCCGACGGCGGACAGCATCTCGGATTTGCGAAGCAGCTCTTCGGACATCTTCTGGTCGCTAATATCCGAGGCGACCTTCAGCACATGAATGAGGCGGCCGTCGTCGTCCAAAATCGGGACGAGCGCCAGCTCCTCCCAATACAACGTGCCGTCCTTCTTGCGCGACTTCAGCTGGCCGGTCCACTTCATTCCTTGCTGCACCTTCGCCCACACGTCTCGGAACGGCTCGGAGGACAGCTCCCACCGGTTAATGGTGTGAAGATGTTTGCCGACGATCTCTTCCTTCGGAATGAGCGTCTGCGTCGTGAACTTCGGATTGACGTATTCGATCAAGCCGTTCGGATCGGCGATGACGACGATGCTCGGGCTTTGATCGATCGCGTAGGAGATGATCTTCAGCTCGTCGTTGAGCAGCTTCAAGTCCGTGATGTCGACGAACGTAATGACGGTGCCCTGCACGAACTGATCGGCCGTTCGGTACGGAAGGATGCGCAAGCTATACCACTTGCCGGTAGAGCTCTTCACCTCGCGTTCGACCGGGACGAGCGTCTGGAGCACCTGCTTCGCGTCGGCGAGAAGGTCGTCGTACTCGAAGTGGTGCTTAATATGGCTGATCGGCCTTCCGATATCGATGTCGAGCAGATGAATTTCGTTCGTGACCGCGGGCGTAAACCGGCGCACACGCATCTCGGTGTCGAGGAAGATGGTGCCGATCCGCGTGGAGGTCAGGAAGTTGTCCATGTCGTTGTTGAGCTCGGTCATCTCTTGGATTTTTCCCTGATACTCCGAGTTGAGCGTGAGCAGCTCCTCGTTCACGGATTGCAGTTCTTCGTTCGCGCTCTGCAGCTCTTCGTTCGCCGCGACCAGCTCCTCGTTCGTCGCCTGCAGCTCCTCGTTGGACGTCTCGAGCTCTTCGATCGTAATCTGCAGCGTCTCCTCGGCGCGGAGCAGCTCCTGCTCCAAATCGAGCACGCGTTGGTTTACGTTGCTTTCCAGTTCCTGCTTCTCGTCCTGCGGCGCCGCCGACTCGACTTGCGACTTCGCGAAGATGACGATCAACAGATGCTCGTATGCTTTATTTGTCAGGGAGAACGGACGGATCGTCAGGTCGATGACCGGCGCGTCCGCGAGGCCCGTTTTAAAATTTCGGTAGACGAGTTCTTTTCGTTCTTTGCGCGCCTTGTGCAGCGCCGTGACGATCGCGACGGATAGATGGCTGTGGAACATCTTGTGTACGTTCAGGCTCGGCTTGCCCTTGGACATCGCGATGAAAGGTTCGATTCGCCCAGTCATATGCACGATGTCGAGGTGCTCGTCCACGACGATGGACGGCGGGAAATGCTCCTCGAGGTACGTCAAGTTCATGTCGTCCGTGCGGCGCTGCTGCTTCAGCTGCCGGAACGTGTAGCTCGGCTCGGCCGGGGGCCGGGCACCGCTCGTCTTATCGTTCAATTGGTCGGAGATGCCGATCGCGCTATAGGAGCTGCCCGCGGGCGCTTCGTTCTGTTGGAAGATGTTCCATCGCTTGTCGAAAATCGTAAAGAGTCCTCCTAACCGGCCGATCGTCTCGCTCGGACCCAGGAACAGAAACCCTCTGGGGTTCAAGGCGAAATGAAACAAGGAGATGACGCGTTGTTGCATCTTAGGCTGCAAGTAAATCAGCATGTTGCGGCAGGTAATCAAATCCATGTTTATAAACGGCGGATCTTTGATGATGTTATGCGGCGCGAATATAATTCTCTTGCGAATTTCATCGGAAATCGTGTAACTGTCGTGCCGAGGGATAAAATACTTACTCAACAGGTCGGGGGGGACGGCCTGGGCGATCGTATTCGGGTACGTGCCTTGGCTGGCGTAATCGACGGACTGCTTGTCCAGATCGGTCGCGAATATTTTCAAATTCAGCTTCTTCCCGGACTTCTGCATCTGATCCATAAACAAGACGGCCAGCGAGTATGCCTCTTCGCCGGTCGAACAGCCCGCGACCCAAACGCGGATCTCGGATTCTTCCTTCTTGTTTTCGAAGATTTGGGGAATGACCTTCGTCGCGATCGCCTCGAACGCCTTCGCGTCCCGGAAGAAATGGGTGACGCCGATGAGCAAGTCCTTATGGAGCAGCGAAATTTCGCGTACGTCCTGCCGGAGCAGGTCGATGTATTGATCGTAATCCAATATCCGGCTCATTACCATGCGCCGCTGAATTCTGCGAAGCACCCCGGCTCGTTTGTATTCGGTAAAGTCGATGGAAGTTTTCGCTCGCAGCAAGTCGAACAGCTCGCCGATCTGCGTCTCGGTCGGATCCGGCACTTGCATCGGGTCGTGAACGTCCGGCACGATGACGTCTCCGGCGATGAAGGCCTCGATCTTGCGCTGCATCTCCGCCGGCGAGACGACGTTGTCGACGAGGCCGGTCAGCATGGCGCTCTTCGGCATGCCGTCGAATTTCGCGGAACGATCGTCTTGGGCGAGCACGAGGCCGCCGTTCTCCTTAATCGAGGCGATGCCTTTGGAGCCGTCGCTGCCCGTGCCGGACAGAATAACTCCGATGGCGTACCGGCCTCGGTCCATCGCCAGCGAGTGGAAGAAGATATCGATCGGCAGGTGCAGGCCGCCGGTTTTGTCCGACAGCTGCAACTTGCCGCCGTGCAGGGTCATGCTTTTGTTCGGTGGAATCAAGTATATATTGTCTTTCTTTAAAGTCATGTCGTGCTCCGCGATATGCACGGGCATCTTCGTATGTGGCTGCAGCAGTTCGGCCATAAAGCTCTTATAATTCGGGGACAGATGCTGGATGATGACGAACGCAGCCCCGATATCGGGCTTCATATGGTCGAAGAGCATGTGGAGCGCTTCTAAGCCGCCGGCTGAGGCGCCGATGCCCACGACGAACAGCGAGTCCCCCTTGTTGTGCTTCGTCATGAACCGTGCTCCTAACATAGGAAGTGTTCGATCAAATTCATTCTATACGAAAACCGGAGCGCTTGAAAGGGAAAAGGCTGTCGAAAATAAGATTAAAGTATACCATATCTCGACAAAATTCACGGCGCGGCGGCCGCGAGGCGCCCGGCGGGCCGGAATTGCCGCATGACGTAAGCGCCGCATTCCTGCTATGATAATAGAAACAAGTCGAAAACACGAAGGGCGGGCGAACGCATGAAGCGGGGCGTCTTCGTCGTCGGCACCGATACGGGCGTGGGCATGACGCATGTCGCCTCGGTGTTGGCGCTGCACATCGACAGAAAGTTTCAAGCGGCGGGCGGCAGCACCGTCGGAGTCTGGAAGCCGGTGGAGACCGGCGCGACCGGGGGCGTGCAGGCGGACGGCGTCCGGCTCGTCCGCGGCAGCGGGCTTCCGGTTCGGGAGAGCGAGGCCAGCACCTATGCGTTCCCCGATGCGGTGCTGCCTTGGATGGCCGCGCAGCGCGCCGGCGAGCGTATCTCCCTCTCCCAGCTCGCGGAGGAAGGGCACCGGCGGTTGCATGCGGCCGATTATACCGTCGTCGACGGCGCCGGCGGCCTCGCCGTGCCGCTGACCGACGCCTGCGTCGTCGCCGATCTGGCGTCGGCGCTGGAACTGCCCTTGTTGATCGTCGCCCGGCCGGGCATCGGCACGGTCAATCATACGTTATTGACGATCTCGTATGCCCGGCAAGCCGGACTGACGCCGGCCGGCGTCGTGCTGAACGGGTTTCGCGACGGTCAGGCGGACGTCATGCGAGAGAACGCTATGATGATCGAGCGGTTCGGCGGCGTCCCCGTCCTCGGCATGCTGCCCTGGATCGCGGAGGCGCCGGAAACCGAGCGCGACTGGGCCGACTGGCGCGAACGGTGGGCCGAAGTCGCGGCAGGCGCGCTCGACGCCGAACCTTTGTTGGACGCGGGCAGGCTGCCCTGAAGCCGCCGCCGGTGCGGCGAAGTTTGAAACCGTCGGGCGCGATACGGGGTATACATAGATATCACGCGTATTATGCCGGGAGGGGACCGCATCCAATGAAGCTTTCTAAGAAATTCGCGATTATTGCCGCGCTATTTGCGACTCTGTTGACGGGCTGCTCGCTGCTGGAACAGGTCAACACGACGCTGAACTACGCGACGGAGGCGACGGCGTTCGTGAACGACGCGAACCGGTTCGCGGAGCAGGTGCCGCTGCTCGCGGAGCAGGCGCTGACGAATCCGGAGACGATCGAACGGCTCCGGCAGGAGCTGGAGGCGATGAAGGCCGAGATCGCGGCGTTCGACGCGCTGCAGGCGCCTGCGTTCGCCGAGGACGTGCATGCGCGGTTCGTCGCGTACAACGAGACGGTTCGGGAGCAAATAGACGGCTACCTGCGGCAGATCGACGAGAACGTCATCGATCTCGACGCGCTGGCGCAGGCGCCGATGCTCGAGACGATCCGGAACATGACGGAGCTGCTGCAGCAGCTCGAGCGGCTGCAGCAATGACGAGCGTCGACGCCGTTTACGGATTCGCCCGGATGTGTTACTTTGGTACAAAGACAAGGGCGATATAGCTGGGGGTAGAGCAACGATGGAACGAGCGTTTTCGAAGACGATCGAGCGGGCGCAGACGTCCGCAGTGCGCGAAATTTTGAAATTGACGCAAAGCTCGAGGGTGCTGTCCTTCGCGGGCGGGCTGCCGGCGGAGGATTCGTTCCCGGCCGAGGCGATCCGCGCGGCGTACGAGCGCGTATTCGAGCGAGGCGCGGGAGCGCTTCAATACGGCGTGACGGAGGGCGTGCCGGCGCTTCGGGAGTGGCTGACGGGGTTCTTGGCCGAGAAGGGCGTCTCGACGTCCGCCGATCGGCTGTTGGTGACGACCGGCTCGCAGCAGGCTATCGACTTGGCGTTCCGCGTCATGCTCGATCCCGGCGACACGGTGCTTGTCGAGCGGCCGACCTACCTGGCCGCGCTGCAGGCGCTGTCGCTTGCGGACGCCCGCGCGGCGGAGGTCGACTCCGACGACGAGGGCATGCTGCCGGACGATTTGGAGGCGAAGCTGCGGACGCATCGGCCGAAGATCGTCTATGTCACGCCGACGTTCTCGAATCCCGGCGGCAAGACGTGGTCGGCGGAGCGCCGCCGCGCGCTCGTCGAGTTGGCGCGCGCGCACGGGGCGCTCGTCATCGAGGACGACCCGTACGGCGACATCCGGTTCGAGGACGGCAAGCGCGTCGATGCGTTATTCGGGCTCGACGCGGCGCACGGCGGGGAAGGCAACGCGCTGTACTTGGGCTCGTTCTCGAAGACGGTGGCGCCGGCGCTGCGCA
The DNA here is from genome assembly GCF_035645235.1 of Paenibacillus sp. Classification (GTDB taxonomy): domain Bacteria; phylum Bacillota; class Bacilli; order Paenibacillales; family YIM-B00363; genus Paenibacillus_AE. The sequence continues at coordinate 33,598 of NZ_DASQMZ010000011.1, read as the reverse complement.
CCGGCTTCGCGGCGGGTCCGGCGGACGTCATCCGCATGATGGCCAAGGCGAAGCAGGCATCGGACTTGCATTCGAGCGCGATCGACCAATGGGCGCTGCTTGAGCTCGTTACCCGCTGGGATCTCCAAGGGCATATCGACGGAATTCGCCGGATGTACCGCGAGCGGATGGAAGGCGTCGTCGCCGGCATGACGGGGGAGCCGTGGTCGCTCCTTCGGTACAACCGGCCGACGGGCGGCATGTTCCTCTGGGCGTCTTTGCCGGAGACGTACGTCGCGGCCGACCTGTTGAAGCTGGCGGTGGAGGAAGGCGTCGCCTTCGTGCCGGGCGAGCCGTTCTACGCGGGCGCTCCGGCGCGCAATACGCTGCGAATCAACTTCACGCACACGCCGCCCGCTCTCGTGCCGGAAGGCCTCGCGCGGCTGGCGCGGGCGATCGAGCGATATGCGGCGGCGATGCCGGCGAAGTGACGAGAACGACGAAGGGGCGGCGCGAATCTATCGCGCCGCCCCTTGCGATTAATAGAATCGTATAAACCTCCGCGGGGATGGCTACAATGATAGAAAACCTTCGCGGAGGCGATTCGTCATGTCTTCTATAGAAACGGAAGAGAAACGGAAGCGATTAAATTACGGAAGTCTCTTACTAGGCATCGGTCTGGCGGGCGCGTTCGACGGGGTCGTCTTCCACCAGCTGCTCCAGTGGCATAGCGTGTACATGCACACGCATCGCCACGGGCAAATCGTGAGCGACGGCTTGTTCCATGCCGCCACGGTCGTCGCGCTCGTCTTCGGCGCGGTGCTGTTATGGCGCGCCGGCCACCCGGGCGGCGTCGAGCGTGGAAGGCGGCTCCTGTTCGGAGGCGCGCTCGTCGGCGCCGGCGGCTTCAACGTCGTCGAGGGGCTCGTCAATCACCATCTCCTGCAGGTGCATCATGTCAGGCCGGGGCATCCGCAGGAGCTGTTGTACGATTTGGCCTTCCTGGCTTCGGGCGTCTTGCTGTACGCGATCGGCTACGCGATTCGGCAGCATGCCGACGGCCGCGGGCGCAAGCGGGCCGTCGGGGCGTAACGAACGTCCCCGCCTCGGCCGGGGACGTTACGCTTCGGGCGCAGCCGCGTCTGCCGTCGCCGGCCGGCGGGCGGACGCCCAGCCGATCAACGCGGCGCCTGCGAGCTGCAGCGCCGATTTGACGACGACTTGGCCGCTGATCGCGAGTCCGACGGCCTCCCAAGGGAGGAAGCCGGCGCCGATCGGCGACAGGCCGACGACGACGAACAGCGCGCTGTCGAGGAAGCCGCCGACCAAGCCGCTGTAGAAGACGCGCCACCCGAGCGGAAGCTTCAGGCGGGAATAGACTTCCGTGTCCGCCGTCTCCGACGCGAGGAAGGCGAGGCTGGACGCGAAGACGATCCAGAGGGTGTCCCCGAGCGCGGCGGACACGGCGGCGGAAAGCAGCAGCGCGGCCGCGATCGCCGCATACGTGTATTTCCGGCCGATCGCCCGCTGGACGAGGTCGCGCAGGACGAAGACGGCGCCGATCAGGAACGAGCCCGCCGGCACGAGCAGCGCGCCGAGCGGGACGGGCGCGAACGCCGCCGTCACGACGTTGGCGGCGACGATGGAAGCGAGGTACAAAGCGACGAAGAGCAGGGCCGTAAGCTTGTTCATCGGTTATCCACCTTCTCCGGAGCGAGGTCGTGGTTCAGCAGCCGGTGTTCGGCCATCGCTTCGTATTTCGTGCCGGGACGACCCCAGTTGCAGTACGGGTCGATCGAAATGCCGCCCCGCGGCGTGAATTTCCCCCAAACCTCGATGTATCGGGGCTGCATCGCGTCGATCAGGTCGTTCATAATGATATTGACGCAATCCTCGTGAAAATCCCCATGGTTTCGAAAGCTGAACAAATACAGCTTCAGCGACTTGCTCTCGACCATCCTCCGGTCGGCGATGTAGCTGATGTACATCGTGGCGAAGTCCGGCTGTCCGGTCATCGGACAGAGGCTGGTAAATTCGGGGCAATTAAACTTGACGAACGTGTCCCGATTCGGGTGTTTGTTTTCGAACGTCTCCAACAGGGAAGGATCGTACGTATAGGCGTACTTTGTCCCCTGATTGCCGAGCAGCGTGACGCCCTGCAATTGTTCCTTCGTTCTTCCTTCGGACATAAAAAAATCCCCTCTCTTTTCTTCGGGCAAGCCCGGGTCGGAAAAGAAGACGAGATTTCGAGAACCATGCTCCAGTCGCAAAACGAAGCAAGCGCAGGGCTTAGCCCTTGCACCGGCCTTAGTTTTTTATAGAGGGAGTTCGCGAACCTCTCCCGGCGCCGGCAGCGGCGACGGATTTCTTCTTTGCGATTTCGTATCGACTATAGCAGGTTTCTCCTTGGATGACAAAGCCATTTTTATGGAAAAAGGAACCTCGGCGCCGTCCGGGCGCCGAGGTTTTCTTTACGCCCCCGCCGCGCGGCTCATCGGACCCATTGCACGACTTCCTCGATCGGGCGCCTCGTCTTCGGCCGCGGCTCGCGCACGCGGTATCCGAAGGCGAGCATGCAGGAGAGGCCGAACTCGCCTTGCGCGTCCAAGATGCCGTCCTCCCGGAGGATCGCCTCGACGGCTTCCTTGTCAAAGCCCTCGATCGGGCAAGTGTCGACGCCGATGCAGGCCGCGGAGGTCATCATATTGCCGAGCGCGATGTAGGTCTGGCGGCTGGCCCATTCGAACATGGCCCGCTCGTTGTCGATCAGCCGAAAGTCCGAAGTCAGGAACGTGTCCAGCCGCTTGCGAAACCCTTCGAACGCTTCGTCCGGAATGCCCTGCAGCTCTTTCTTGATGCGCACGACGTACTCGGCGTCCGGCAAGAAGTTGTCTTTCGTGCGCGTCAGCAGGAGGAGCAGATGGCTGGCCGTCGGGATGCTTTTCTGCCCGCCCCAGGTAACCGGCAGCAGCTTGGCGCGTTGCTCCGGGTTTTGAAGCACGACGAACCGCCACGGCTCGAAGCCGAAGGAGCTCGGGGAGAGGCGGCCGGTTTCCAAAATAAAAGCGAAATCTTCGTCGGACACCCGGCGGGCGGGGTCGAACTCCTTGCAGGCGTGGCGGAAACGGAACGCTTCCAATATGGCTTCTTTTTCCACTTGCGACTCCTCCATCCGTATGGTTTCGTGTTTATTATACCTCTGTCTGCGCGGCGCCCCAAACGAAGGGGACTCGACCGCGCGGAATGGGGGATGAAAACCGCGGGCAAGTATGCTACGATACCTGCGTTCATCGATGCGAAAATAGGGGTCGGACAGGAACGGTGAAGCGGCAATGAGTGGGGAGAGCGCACGAACCGGCAAGGCGCCCGGAACGCCCGCGGATTTAAAAATATTCGGATTGACGTGGCCGATTTTTCTCGAGCTCGCGTTGTTTATGCTGATGGGCAGCGTGGATACGCTGATGTTAAGCGCCGTGTCGGACGATGCGGTGTCGGCGGTCGGCGTGGCGAACCAGTTCGTCATGATTGCGATCTTGCTGATGGAGATCGTCGCGAACGGCGCCGCGATCGTCGTCGCTCAATATATCGGCGCGCGCCTGCGGGCGGAAGCCGCTCGGGTCGCGGGCATCGCGATGACGCTGAACCTGGGGCTCGGGCTCGCGGTGAGCGCGGCGTTCCTCGCGTTCGGAGACCCGCTTCTGCGGGCGGCGAATTTGCACGGCGTCATTCTCGAGCATGCGCGGGCGTATCTCGGCATCGTGGGCGGCTGGCTCGTGCTGCAGGCGCTGATCAATACGATGGCGGGTCTGATTCGGACGTACGGGTTCACTCGCGAATCGATGTACGTCACCCTCGGCATGAACGTGCTTAACGTCGTCGGCAACTACGCGCTGATCTTCGGCCATCTCGGCGCGCCGGAGCTCGGCGTGGCGGGCGCGGCGATTTCGACGGTCGCGAGCCGCGCCGTCGCCGCGATCGTTTTCCTCTGGCTGCTGTATCGCGTGATGGACGTTCGCATTCGACTGCGTTATTACGTATCGTTCGCGAAGGAATATATTCGGAACATTATGGCGGTCGGCGTTCCGTCGGGCTTGGAACAGGTCACGTACCACGCTTGCCAGTCCGTGTTTTTGTATTACGTCACCTTCCTCGGCGCGGCCGAGCTCGCCTCGCGGCAATACGTCATGAACATTACGCAGTTCGTCTTTCTGTTCAGCGCGGCGCTCGGCATGGGAACCGCGATCGTCGCCGGCCGGCTGATCGGGGCTGGCCGGAAAGACGACGCTTATCGGCGCGTATGGCAAAGTTTGCGTTGGGGGCTCGCGATTACCGTGCTGGTCAACGGGGTCATCGTGTGGGCGCGCGCGCCGATCATTAGCCTGTTCACGGACGACGCCGCCGTCGCGGCGCTGGCCGCGCAGGTCATCCTCATTTCGCTGCTGCTCGAGCCGGGGCGGTGCTTCAACCTCATTCTCATTAACGCGCTGCGAGCGGCCGGCGACGCGAAAATTTCGGTATACATGGGCTTCGTCTCCATGGTCGGCATCAGCCTGCCGTTGGGATATTACCTAGCGTTCCATGCAGGGCTCGGGCTCGCGGGCGTCTTCCTCGCGATCGTCGCCGACGAATGGATCCGCGGCATCGTCATGTTTTTCCGCTGGCGCAGCCGAGTATGGGAGCGCAAGTCGTTCGTCGCGCCGCAGCCGGAAGGCACGCAGCCGGCGGCTTTCGGCTAGGCGGATGCCTAGCAGAAACCTTTTTCATCCGAAACCTAACATTCCTCCGACGCCAATGCGAGTTATTGAGCGTTCGGGGGTTTATTTATGCCTTTTCGTGAAAATATATCTGACATATAAATTACATGTTAGTTGAACTGGATTTCGTTTTGTATAAAAATGAAAACAGAATGAAAATACAACAGGATTCGGCGGGGCGGAAGGGCAAAGAGAGAGAGGCGCCGCGTCGAAACACGGCGAGGAGGGGAACCGGATGTTCGATTGGCTTGGTTGGAAGACGGGGTTGCCGCTATGTTGGTCGTATCGGTTGAATCGGCACTTAAAGCACGACGTCGAAGAAATTTTCGAGGGCATCGCGCAGACGAGGATGCAGCTGCTGAAGACGTGGGCCGAGGATTATTGGTCGCATCTCGACAAGCTGCGGGACGCATTAAGGGCGGAAGAGCGGTCGTATGCGTCCGCGCTCGCGGACGGCGCGTTCGTGGAGCGTTTGCTTGCGGGGGCGCGCAAGAGGGGGCCGGATTTTTCGGAGGTATTCCTGCTGGACGCGCACGGCGCAGTGAAGGCGTCGACTTATGCGTCCCACGTCGGCGCGGTATACCGGGACGACGCGGTAATCGCGCCCGGACTCGGCCAAGCGAAGGACGGGAAGAAATGCCTCTTCGGTCCGTATACCGATCCGCTCACGCTGGCGATCGGACCGAGCACGTCGTCGTTCCATGACGAGGTCACCTTGATGTTCATCGCTCCCGTGCTGGAGCGCGGCGCGTACGCCGGGGCGATTTGCGGGCGCGTGCCGAACGACGTCGTGGGCGATCTGATCCAGCGCGAGTCCGGGCATGTGTACCCTGATTCCGGAGACAATTATATTTTCATGGCGATGCCGGTGCTGCAGCGGCACATCGCGCCGGGCACGGCGCTCTCGCGCAGCCGTTTCGAGGATTTGACGTTCACGCACGGCGACAACCTGAAGGACGGCGTCCGCACCGCGTACGGCATCGTCAGCGTAAAGCGGCATACGGAGCTGGAGCTGCGGTTCACCGATCCGGCGACGAACGAGCTGCACCCGGGCGTCGCGAACACGATCGCCAAGGGGCATAATTTATTCGTCGAATTCCCGGCATATCCCGATTACCGCCACATCCCGGTCATCGGCAAAGGCGTCACGTTCCAGCTCCCGCACTGTCCGGACGTCTGGGGCATGATGTGCGAGGGAGACTTGGAAGAGGTGTACCGCGTTCGGGGCCTCAGCTGGAACGTCAAACGCATGCATCTGTGGTTCATTGCCGGGCTGATGGCGCTGAATTACGGCTTATACTGGCTGCTGACGTACGTCCCCGCGATTCCCGGCGAAGCGTACGCCGTCGCGAACTTGCTCTATGGTCTCATCGGGGCGCAGCGGATCCAACGGAGAGGCACCGACCCGGCGATCGAGCACTTGCGGAAAATCAATCGGTTCATCCGCTTGAACGCGGAGGGGGAAGGCGACCTGACGCAGCGTCTGAACATTCGCGAATTCGCGAACGACGAAATGAAAGAGCTCGCGAAGTGGATCAACAATATGATCGATTCGCTCGAGGGCATCATGATTCGCGTCAAGCGGGCGACCGGCGAGGTGAAGGAAAGCCAGGTGCGGCTGGACGAGTCGACGGCGTCCTCTGAGCGTTCCACGCTGCGGGTAAGCGAGAAAATCGACGCCATGATCCAAGGGATTCGGCTGCAGCTGAAGGACCTCGACGTCGCCAAGGATGTCTCCCGCCATATGAGCGGCACGCTCCGGGAGCTGGAGGAGAAGGCGTCGGAGCACATCGCAGTGGCTCATTCCGAGGTCGAGCGGATCGGCGAGAAGATGCGGAATATTCAGGAGAAGGTCGAGGAGTCGAATCGGACGATCCGCTCGTTCCTCGGCACAACCGAGGAGATCGGGCAGCTGCTGCAGACGATCGAGGAAATTTCGGCGCAGACGAACCTGTTATCGCTCAACGCATCGATCGAGGCGGCGCGCGTCGGCGAGCACGGCCGCGGCTTCGCCGTCGTCGCCGGCGAAATTCGCAAGCTCGCGGATTTGACGAAGCTGTCGACGATCAAAATCAGCGAGACGCTGCAGCAGATCGGGCGGAAGGCGAAGGAAGCGAATGAGTCGATGGAGGAAGGGACGAGGGTCGTCATCGAGGGCGCGACGATGGTCGCGACCGCCTCCGAGCTGCTGTCGAGCGCGAACGCGGACGATTCGCTCAAGACGCAGGTCGTCGACGAGGTGGTCGAGCTGATGGAGAAAATTTCGGCGGTCAGCATCGAGAACCGGAAAATTTCCAACGAGGTGGAGAGCACCGTGAAGGATTTGAAGCTGGACATGTCGCATGTGCGCGGCACGTCGGAGAGCGTGGATGCGATTACGCGGTCGCTCCTCGGCCTCGTGGAGCAGTTCAAGCTGACGGAGCAGCGAGGCAGGTAAGGCGGGGAAGAAGATCGGTTGGGCGGACGCCCTCCGGTCTATTTTTCCTTTTCCCCGAAAAATATCGTTGACTCTCCCGTTACGTGATGGTTTACGCTGAATATCGAAAGGGAGGTCATCCGCATGATGAAGGTGAGCGAGGTTGCGGCATTGGTCGGGATCAGCGTGCGCACGCTGCATCATTACGACGAGATCGGTTTGTTGACGCCGGGACATGTGACGGAAGCCGGCTACCGCATGTACGACGACGGCGATCTCGAGCGGCTGCAGCAAATCTTGTTTTTACGCGAGCTGGATCTTCCTTTGAAAAAGATTCGGGACGTCCTCGACGCGCCGGACTTCGATCGGGAACGCGCGCTGGAGCTGCATCGGAAGCTGCTGCTCGAGAAGCGCGATCGGCTCGATAAGGTGCTCGCGACGCTGGAGAAGACGATCCGCCACGCGAAAGGAGAAATTTCGATGACGAACGAGGAAAAGTTCGAGGGCTTCGATTTCAGCCGCAATCCGTACGAGCAGGAGGCGCGGGAGCGGTGGGGCGACCGGGCCGTGGACGCGTCGAACGCGAAGGTGCAAAGCTTAACGAAGGAGCAGCAGCAAGCGCTGGGCGAGCGCATGGGCGCCATCTACGAGCGGCTGGCCGCGCTCCGGCACGGGCCGGCGGACGGCGACGAAGCGCAGGAGGCGATCCGGGCCTGGTACGAATTCCTGAACGGGAGCTTCGGGCATCATTACTCGCTTGAAGCGTTCAAGGGGCTCGGACAGATGTACGTGGACGACGAACGGTTCACGAACAACATCGACAAGCACGGCGAAGGGCTTGCGACGTTTATGCGGGACGCCATGGCCGTCTTCGCCGACCGCCGCAACGGGTAAGGCAGGGAAAGCGCGCCGAAGGGCCGCGCCGCGCGTCGAGGTTTCCGGCGCCGCGGGCGGCCCTTCGGCGTTCATTCGGACGCGGCCCAGCGCTCGCGCAGCGCGCCCTCCAGCCGATCGAGCCGGTCGAGCGTCCGCGCGGCCGACTCGATCTGCGCCCGCAGCACGTCCGCGTCGTCGACGCCGTCCCAATATCTCCCGAGGAAATGGAGGAAGACGTCGAGCCGGCGCAGACGCAGCAGCGTCGGGAGCGCGTCCGCCTCGGCGGAGGTCCACCGCCCGGTGTCCCGGTACCCTCTGGCGAAGGCGGCGACGCGATCGATCGCGTCGTCGTCGCTCCCGCGGTCGTCTCCGATCAGGTCGGACACGCAGACGGCCGCCTCCATCGCGCGCGCGTCCCGCGTCGCGAACTCGAAGTCGAGCAGCGCGGAAATGTCGGTGCGGTTCGTCGTGAGCGCGTTCGAGGCGTTGAGGTCGCCGTGGACGAGCTGGTGCGGCAGCCCGCGCAGCGCCGGCAGCTCGCGCCGGACGTCGGCGAGCCGCCCGCCGAGCGCGCGCAGCGGCCGCGCCTGCGCCGCGAACGGCTCGGGCGGCGCCTCGCAGAAGCGGGCGACGGCGTCCGGCGAGCAGCGAGGGTGCGCCGCGTCGAGCTCGTAATACGGCCGGTACGCCGGCTCGGCGTCGACGCGGACGTCCGCGAGCGCGGCGCTGAGCGCCCCAGCCGCCCGGCCGAACGAGGCGAGCGCTTCGGGGGACGAGAGCGTCGGCCGCTCGCCGTCGAGATACCGGAACAGTGCGGCCGGCTTTCCGTCTCCTGCGAAGACGACCGTGTCCCCGCCGGGCGTCGGGACCGGCTCCGGCACTCGGAACGGCAAGGGCATGCGAGCGAGGGCAAGGAGGACGGCATGCTCGTAGCGGACCTTGGCCGCGTCGCGGTGCGTCTCGTAGACGCGAAGCACGTACCGCGCGCCGCCTTCGGTGACGAAACGGGTCGTATTGTTCATGCCGCTCGCGCCGGCTACGACGCTCGGCGCGCCTCCCGGGAAAAATCGAGCGAGCGCCTCGGCGGCGTCTCGTTCTTTCGAAGCTGTTCTCATCGGCTCAGCGCCTCCGTCTCCGTTAGGGGTTGTCGGCTACCATTGTAGGGGGGCGGCGAACGAACGTCAACCGCCGGCCCGCGGGGAGCGGCGGGGGAATCCTTTTCCCAAGGGATTGTTATATATGTTATATTGTCGCTAAAGAAAGCGAGTGCCGATCGTAACGGACGAGCGACGGGGGATGAACGATGCGGGAAGGACGCGTTCCGATGTACCAGGCAATTCAAGGGTACATTAAAGAGCGAATCGGATCGGGGGAGTGGAAGCGCGGGTTTCGGATCCCGACGGAGAAGGAGTGGATGGAGCGCTTCGGCGTGAGCCGCATTACGGTGTCGAACGCGCTCGCGAGCCTCGCGCAGGACGGATGGATTCGGCGCATTCAGGGGAGAGGCAGCTATGTGGAAGGGGTGCCGGCTTCCGCGGGGGGCGGTGTCGCTTCGACGTCGGCTTGGGCGGCTCCGGCGGCGTCGGCGGTGCCGGCTGGCGCTGTTGCGGCTAGCGCTGTTGCGGCTGCCGCTGCCACTGCCGCTGCTGCCGCTGCTGCGTCCCGGGCCGTCGTCCGGCCGTTCGCGGCGCTCCTCCTGCCGAGCTTGGCGGATGCCTTCTCGCTGCGTCTCTATAACGGGATCTACCGGGCGCTCGCCGAAGCCGGCTGGCGCCTCGTGTTGATGCTGACCGATGACTCCCCGGCGCGCGAAGCGGAGGCGATTCGGGAGTGCTTGGCGATGGGCGCGGCGGGGCTCATCGTCTTTCCGGTCGATTCGGAAACCCATAACGAGGAAATTATGCGGCTGAAGCTGGAGCGGTATCCTTTCGTCGTAGTGGATCGGACGCTGGCGGGGCTCGAGACGCACTACGTCGGCTCCGACGGTGCGAAGGGGGCGGCGCTCGCCGTCGACCATCTGTACGAGCTCGGGCATCGGGACATCGCGATCGTCTCCGACGTGCCGGTGTCGACGTCGACCGTCGATCAACGTCTCCAAGGGTATATGAAGGCGTTGAAGGCGCGCGGGGAGCTCGTCGACCCTGCGTTGATGCTGACGGAGCTCGCCGTCGATACGGAGACGCCGGCGCCGAATCCGTCGCATCCGCTGGAACGCTGCGTCGCCGAACGGCGGGCGTCCGCCTACGTAACGACGAACGGCAGGCTGGCGCTGCATCTGCTGCGCGTCGCGCGGCGCCTTGGCCTTCGCGTGCCGGAGGATGTGTCCGTCGTGACGTTCGACGATCCGTCCCCGAGCCGGGAGCTGTCGTTCTTTACGCATATCGATCAGCAGGAGGAGCGCATGGGTCGGCTTGCCGCGGAGACGCTGGCGGGGTTGCTCGCCGGCGCGGCGGGCGGAAGCCCGGGGGCTTGGGGCTTCGAGGGCTTCGGCGCCGGGTCGGGGCCTGGGCCGGACTACCGAAAGATCGTGCTCGAGCCGAAGCTGGTGCCGCTGCGGTCGACGCATCCCCGTTCGACTTGAACGACCGCGCGCATAAGCAACGGCAGGGAAGAAAATAGCTGCATTTGGTGTCAATTGGACTTCGCCCGCCCAGGGGGGATGTTCATGACGCCGAAAGACGGTTTTTGCGCGCGGAGAAAGCGTTGACAACGGGGCGTCTTGGATTTAACATGTCGACATAACAAATAATACGTATTTGGGGCGTGAGGTCGGTATGGGAGAGCGGGGCGCGTTCCGCAAAGTGTACGTCGTATCGCATACGCATTGGGATCGGGAATGGTACGAGGATTTTCAAGGCTTTCGGACGCGTCTCGTATATATGCTGGACGAATTGATCGAGACGATGGAAGCGAACCCGGCGTATCGGCATTTCCTCTTGGACGGGCAGACGATCATGGTACAGGACTATCTGGAGATCCGGCCGGAAAACCGGGAGCGGCTCCTGGCGCTCATCCGTGCGGGGCGCATCGACGTAGGGCCATGGTACGTTATGCCGGACGAATTTTTGGTCAGCGGGGAATCGCTCGTGCGGAACCTGCTGCTCGGCTTCCGGCAAAGCCGGGCGATGGGCGTCGAACCGGTCAAGTCGGGCTACGTGGTCGACATCTTCGGGCATAACAGCCAGCTTCCGCAGCTGCTACGCGGCTTCGGCATCGACAACGCGGTGATGTTTCGGGGGCTTTACGGCGACGCCGGTCCTTCGGAACTATGGTGGGAGGGGGCCGACGGGAGCCGCGTGCTCGGGCTGAAGCTCGACGAGGACCGGTCGTACGGCGACTTCTATTTCTTTCTGCGCTGGCCTTTCGCGGATCGGGGCTTCGCGTACGACGAGGAGGAGCTCAAGCGCCGGGCGAAGGATATGCTTGCGTATAAGGCGCAGCGCGCGACGACGGAGCTTCTGCTCGGGCTCGACGGGGTCGACCATATCGAGATCGAGCCGCGGCTGCCCTGGATGCTGGAGCTGCTCAACGGCGCCAAGGAGGAGCTGGGCGGGGTCGAGTTCGTTCACGCCCGGCTGGAGGACTATCTCGGCGCGCTGCGGAGCGAGGTCGGGGAGCTGCGCGTGCTTCGCGGCGAACAGCGCGCGCCCGGGCGCAACGGCATGAACAACTGGGTGCTGACGAACGTCGCTTCGTCCCGCGTCCATCTAAAGCAGGCGAACCGTCGCGGCGAGCGGTTGCTCGAGCGTTGGGCGGAGCCGTGGGGCGTGTTCGCGGCTTGGGAGGGGCGCCCGTACTCGGCGGCGTTCCTCGCGAAGGCGTGGGAGTATTTGCTGCAAAACCACCCGCACGACTCGATCTGCGGCTGCTCGATCGATCAAGTGCACCGCGATATGCTGTACCGGTTCGACCAAAGCCGCTCGATCGCCGAACGGATGCTGCGCGAACAGCTGCTGTACGTAGCGAACCACGTCGATGCCGCCTCGCTGCATGGCGGCTGCGTCGTCGTCGTCTTTCAGCCGTCGCCGTCGCCCTATGACGGGGTCGCTCGCATCGAGTTCGAGCTGCCTCACGACGAGCGCGGAGGCCTCTCCGTCGGCGGCGGCGCGGGCAACTTCCTCGGCGGCAGCTTCTTAACGCTTCGCGACGCCGACAACCGGGAGGTTCCGTTCCAGCTCGTGTCCGTCCGTAAAAACAGCGTCCGCCGGGTTCGCCCGTACCGGGATATTCCGGGGGCGGAGACGGTCGACCGCGTGACGATCGCGTTCCGGGCGGTCTTGCCGCCGTGCGGCTATGCCGCCTATTCGGTCGAGAAGTCGGTCGTGCCGACGCCGGCCGCGCGCGAATACGCGCCGCCGGTCGTGCAGCCGAAGCGGCTGCTCGGCACGCAGCGAGCCGGGGCCGCCGCTTGGGACAACGGCCGACTGAAGGTCGCCGTCCGCGGCGACGGAGCGATCGACATAACGGACCGGGCGACGGGCATCGTCTACGAGGGGCTGCTGCGCTTCGAGGACGAGGGCGACGTCGGCGAAGGCTGGAACCATATCGCGCCGTTCGTGAACCAGACGTATGTCAGCTGCGGAGCCGACCTGCACGTCAGCGCGCAGGAGGACGGTCCGCTGCTGACGACGGTGCTCATCGGGCAGTCGTTCTTCGTCCCCGCTTCGGTCGAGCCGGACGGCGTCCGTCGCGCCGACGCGCTCGTACGGTTGTCGGTACGCACCTACGTCGAGCTGCGGCGGGACGACCCGGTGCTGCGCTGCCGCACCGTCATCGATAACGCGGCGAAGGATCATCGTTTGAAGGCGCTCTTCCCGACGGGGCGGAAGGCGGAGTCCTACGCGGCGGGCACGCCGTTCGACTTCGTCTCGCGCGGCGTCGCGAAGCCGGATCGGTCGGATTACGTGGAATATCCGCGGCCCGAGGAGCCGCACGACGGCTTTCTCGCGGTGCGCGACGATGCGGGCGGTCTTGCGATCTTCGCGAAGGGGCTGTACGAGGCGGAGGTGCGGGACGACGCGGCGCGCACCGTCGCATTGACGTTGTTCCGTTCCACCGGCGCGGAGGTGCTCACCGACGGCGGCGACGGCGGGCAGCTGCTGCGGGAGCTGACGTTCGAATACGCGATTCGTCCGTTCGAGCCGCAGGAATCGCTCGGGCGGCTGGCGGAGGAGCGGGATCGGTACGAGTGCGATCTCTTGAGCGTATCGGTCAAGCGCGCCGGCGAAGCCGCGGAATCGCTCCAGCTTCGCGCGCGCGACTTGCCGTTGCGCCGCTCGTACCTGTCGATCGACAATCCGAACGTGCGGTTGAGCGCGATGAAGCGGGCGGAGGAACGCCCGGACCGGGACGTGCTGCGCGTTTGGAACGCCTCCGAGGCGCCGCAGACGGCGACGATCATGTTCGCGCGCCCGCTGAAGGCGGCGACGCTGCTAAGCTTGGACGAACGGGACGCCGCCCCCGCGGACGGATTCCGTCCGGGCGAGACCGCGCTGCGGCTGACGCTCGAGCCCAAGCGCATCGCGACGATCGGTCTGGAGTGGACGGACGGCACGATAGACGGACAATAAGAGTCGAGGCTTGCGTCGGCAGCCGACCCCGGGTTTTCGCGCCCGGGCGTCGGCTGTTCCGCGTGCGCGATACATTTCTTACGAATCCTTTATTTTTCTTTACAACCCCTATAGGAAAGCGATTTCGAATTTGGTATACTACTTGTAACAAATGGAAAAATCTGTGCGGGGGTTTTTCAATGCCGGAATCGTTGCAGTTCGTTGTGCTGAACGCTTTGTTTTTGATCGCCCCGCTTTTCCTCCTCCAGCTTATCGACGAGAGCCGTTTCTTTCAGAAGTATAAGATGTTGGTCTCGTTCGCCGCTGCGGCGGTCATGGTCGTCGCGTGCATGTCTTTCCCCATCCCGGTCTCCCCCGAATTGTCCGTCGATCTGCGGTGGATGCCGATCCTGCTGACGCATGTTTACGTCGGGCCGCTGCTGAGCGCGCCGCTCGCGGCCGTGATGCTCGGCTACAAAGCGTTTCTCGGCGGCGAGGGGATCCTGCCCGGACTTATGTCGCTGCTCGTCTTCTTGCTGCCGTCGCGTTGGTTTCTTCATCCCGGCTGGACGTTTCGGGGGAAGGTGCTTGCGGCCGGCGCCGTTTCCTCGCTATTCGCCGTGCTTTGCGCCGGCCTGTTGTTCGGGCTCGTCTCGTCGCATGAGCTTCAACCCCAATGGTATTGGTTCCTTCCGGCGGTCCTTGCGCACGGCGTCGTCGCCTCGGGCGTAACGGCGTTGGTCGAGCAATGGACGAGCAAGGAGGAACGCAAGCGCCGACAGCGCGAGCGCATGAGCGAACGGCTGGAAAAATACGACCTCGTCAGTCAGTTGGCCGCGAGCGTGTCGCACGAGGTGCGAAATCCGCTGACGGTGACGAGAGGGTTTCTGCAGCTGCTTCGGTCGGGCGGCCAAACGGAGCGCGAACGCGAGCAATACATTGCGCTGGCCTTGGAGGAGCTCGATCGGGCGCAGGGCATCATCTCGGATTATTTGGCGTTCGCGAAGCAGGATCCCGGGCAGTCCGACTGCGCCGTGTTTTTGGCGAACGAAGAGCTGAACGGCATCGCGAGCGTCGTTACGCCGTATGCGCTCATTCATTCGGTACGGCTCGAGACGTGCGTCGAGCTCGGCTGCGCGGTGTACGGCAACGCGGGCAAGTTCCGGCAGTCGGTCTTGAATTTATGCAAGAACGCGATCGAATCGATGCCTCGCGGGGGGACGCTGCGGATCGTGTTGGAGCGGAACGACGGAGCCAAAGAAGTGACGTTGGCGATCGAGGACGAAGGCGTCGGCATGACCCGGGAGCAGATGGACCGCATCGGTACGCCTTACGTAACGACGAAAGAGAAGGGGACGGGGCTCGGCTTATCCGTCGTGTCGCGTACGGTGGAGGAGATGGGGGGCAGGCTTCAGTTCCGCAGCGAGGTCGGGCGCGGCACGGTGGCGTACGTCCGGCTCCCGTTGCGGGAGGTTGCGTCCGGTCAGGCGGCCTTCGAGGCGGAAGCGGCCGCAGGACAAGAACGACGCGAAGGGGGGTATCGATAACGGGTAGGCGTCCGTCGCGAGGCGGGCCGGCGCCGTCGTCAGCGCGGGCCGCCGGGCTTCGTCAGGCGCTCGAGCTCGGTCAGGAGGGCGAACGCCTCTTGGTCGGAGGCGCCGCACATGTCCGGCGACGCGAGCAGCGCGCTGCACACCGCGGGACGCTCCGGCTTGCCGAACAGGCGGCATTTGCGTTCCTCGGTCAGCTGCGGGCAAGGGACGCCGGCGGGCTTGCCGTTCGGCAAACCCGGAATGGGCGACGAGATCGAAATGACGATACAGCAGGCGGCGCAGCCGGGACGACATTCCATGCGAGCATTCGCTCCTTCCGAAGGTTTGATATATGATAACACACAGGAGGCGAATTCGGCATGATGAAATGGGACGGGCATACGCACACGCAGTTTTGCAAGCACGGCAGCGACCGCCCGCTTCGCGCCTACGCGGAGCGGGCGGCGGAGCTCGGGTTCGAGCGGTATACGGCGACGGAGCACCCGCCGCTGCCGGAAGGATGGGTCGACGATCCGGTCCTGACGCCGGAGCTCGCGATGGATCGGTCGGAGCTGCCGCTGTACTTGGCCGACGCGACCGCCGTGAAGCGGGCGTTCGAAGGCCGTCTCGACGTGACCGTCGGGCTGGAGATGGACTATTTGCACGGCAGAGAGTCGTTCACGGAGGAGCTGTTGTCGGAAGCGTCGGCCGCGGCGGAGCTGGAGGACGTCATCATATCCGTGCATTATTTGCCAGGCCGGGGCGGCATGCGGTGCGTAGATTACAAGCCGGAAGATTTTCGGGACAATTTGTTGTCTTATTATGGTTCTATGGAAAAGGTTGCCGACGCCTACTACGATCACGTCGAGTTGGCGATCCGGAGCGCGGCGTCTTGGCGCTGGCGGCGGCGGCTCGGGCACGTCAATCTGATCGAGAAGTTTCGTTCGGCGCTGCCGCCGATCGACGAGGCGCAAATTCGCGAACGGCTGCAGCGGCTGTTACCGTTGCTCGTCGAGAGCGGCGTCGGCATCGACGCGAACGCCGCCGGCCTTCGGAAGGCGACCTGCGGGAAGCCGTACACGCCCGAATGGTTTCTGGCCGCTTGCGCGGCGCAGGGCGTGGAGATCGTGTTCGGCTCGGACGCGCACCGGCCCGAAGAGGTCGGCGCGGGGTGGGACTGGTTCGCGGCGTCGCTGCCGGGAAGCGGGACCGCCGGCGACGCCCGCCGCATATAACGAAAAACCTCCCTCGCGGTCGCCGCCGCCCGGACAATCCGGAGCGGCGGGGCGCGAAGGAGGTTTTTTGCGTCTGGCGTCAGGCGATAGCCGCGCCGTCGCGGTACACCCGAACGATGTCCAAATCGGCGGTAAGCAGCACGACGTCGGCCGCGGCGCCGGGGCGGATCGCGCCGATATCGTCCCGCCGCAGCTGCTTCGCGGCGTTCGCGCTCGCGAGGCGGCTCGCCTCCGGTACGGACAGCCCGAGCCGCACGACGAAGCGGAACGCGTCGATCATCGTCAGCGTGCTGCCGGCGAGGCTGTCGCCGTGAGTCAATCGCGCGACGCCGTCCTTCACCGTCACCTCCTGGCCGCCTAACGAATACGGACCGTCCTCAAGCCCGGCAGCGGAGATCGCATCGGTAATCAAAATCAGGTTGTCCGCGGTTTTCGTCTGCGTCAGCAGCTTGACGACCGCCGGGTGCAGATGAACGCCGTCGGCGATCGCTTCCGCGGCGATGCGCGGATCCGTCAGGACGGCGCCGGCGACGCCGGGCTTCCGATGATGCAGCGGCGTCATCGCGTTGAACGTGTGCACCGCTTGGCTCAGCCCCGCGTCGGCGGCCCGCACGAGCTCGTCGTACGTCGCGTCCGTGTGCCCGGCGGCGGCGACGATGCCGAGTCGGGCCAACTCGCGAATCATCTCGATCGCGCCCTCCGTCTCCGGCGCCAGCGTTAGCTGCTTCACGACGGACGGGTACGCCTCGGTCCATTCGCGCAGCCAATCGAGGCGCGGCGGGACGATGAAATCTGGGTTTTGCGCGCCGGGCCACTTCGGGCTGATGAACGGCCCTTCCAGATGGACGCCGAGCAGGCGCGCCCCCCGCGGGGAAGCCGCGGCGATATAATCGCTCGCCGCCCGCAGCACCGCGTCGATCGCCGCCTTCGGCGCCGTCATCGTCGTCGCGAGCATCGACGTCGTTCCGTGCCGTCCATGAAATTCCGCGATCGTCGCGAGCGCCTCGCCGGTCGCGTCCATGAAGTCGCAGCCGGAGCCGCCGTGACAATGCATATCCACGAAGCCGGGCAGGACCCAGCCGTCCCCGAGATCGAGCTCGACCGAGGCGGCGGGCGCTCCCGCCTCGAGCACCTCCGCGATGCGCGCCCCTTCCAGGCGGACGATGCCGCCCTCCAGCACGCCGTCCGGCGTGACGATATTGCCTCGAATAACGGTCATCGGAACAGCCTCCCCGCTTCGGCGTCGAGCAGCACGACCAGATGCGGATGCGTCTGCAGCAGGCTGGCCGGGATTTCCGTCGTAATTTCTCCGGTCAGCGCGCGGTGGACGATCTCCGCCTTGTCGGCGCCCTTGACGACGAGCAGAATCGTCTTGGCCTTCAGAATCGTGCCGACCCCCATCGTGATCGCATGCGTCGGCACGCCGTCGATCGAGTCGAAAAACCGGGCGTTCGCTTCCCGCGTCTGCTCGCGCAGCGCGACGACATGCGTCCCGCGGACGAGCGAATGATCGGGCTCGTTAAAGCCGATATGGCCGTTATGTCCGAGGCCGAGCAGCTGCAGGTCGATCTGCCCGCAACCGTCGAGCAGGGCGTCGTACCGGGCGCACTCCGCGGCCGGATCGGCGGCCGCGCCGTTCGGGATATGGAGACGGTCCGGCGATGCGTCGATGTGATCGAACAGATGCTCCCGCATATAGTTCGCGTAGCTTTGCGGGTGACTCGGTTCCAGCCCGACATACTCGTCCAAATTGAAGGTCGTCACCTGCTTGTAGCTGACCATGCCCTTGCGGAAGGTGCGGATTATCTCTCGATAGATGCCGATGGGCGTGCTGCCGGTCGCGAGGCCGAGCACGGCGTTCGGCTTCGTCTGCACAAGGCCGGTAATGATGCCGGCGCCGGCTTCGTTCAGCTCGGCGTCGGTCGGGAACGTGAGAATATTCATAGCGCGCTACCTTCCTTTTCCATTGCGGTATTGTTTGACGTTCCAGTACGTCCGTTCGAGCCGCGGCACGTACGCGTCGAACCTAGAGCTCACGAGTCCGGTGAACAAAATGTCGACGACGTGGAGCTGCGCGATGCGCGAGGCCATGTCGCCGCGGCGCATGCCCTCCTCGAGCGAGGAGGCGAACAACGCGATATCCGCGGCGGACGACAGGGCGTTGACGCCGTATTTCGTGAGAGATATCGTCGTCGCGCCCTGCGTCTTCGCGCAGCGGAGGGCGTCCACCGTCTCGATCGTCTCGCCCGAGTACGAGATGCCGATGGCGACGTCGCCCGGACCGAGGTTGGAGGCGGACGTAATTTGCAGGTGAGGGTCGGAAAAGGCGTTCGCCTCCTTCCCGATGCGAATCAGCTTCTGGTACGCGTCTTGCGCGACGATACCGGAGGTGGCGACGCCGTACAGATCGATCCGGCGGGCGGCATGGAGCGCGTCGATCGCCCGCTGCAGCGTGCCGACGTCCAGCAGCCGCGTCGTATCGGCGATCGACCGCAGATGGTTCGCCTCCATGGCGCCGACGATGCGCTCCAGCGAATTGCCGGCTACGATGTCCTGATACGTAGGTTGGCCTTCGGCCGGGGCGGCCAATTCTTCCGCGAGCTTTAATTTAAACTCCGCGAACCCGTCGAAGCGCAAGGCGCGGCAAAACCGGGTAATCGTCGCCGCGCTCGTGCCGGATCGGTCGGCCAGCTCCGTAATGCTAAGCCGCGTCGCCTCCAGCGGGTGCTCGACGATATAAGCCGCGAGCGTGCGCTCCTTCGGGTGGAACGAGGAAGCGCGTTCCCGGAGCGAATGAACAATGCTGGACATTGGTGCCTCGCCCCCCCCTGTTTTCCATAAAAATAAGTTTCTTGTGTTACTGGATCACTGTGAAAATAATTTTCCTATTTCTCATCATATGCGAATTTGCTTCGTAAAGCAACCGGCCCCGACGCCTCGCCTAGGAAGCTAACAAAACGTTATGTTTGTTGCCTACGCTATATTTCGCAGGGGGGAGCCGCTTTACAATGGATGGAAGAGGCGCGATTCGGTACGTTGCGCAGCGTCGACCCGGGCCGCCGAACGGGCGGAGCCCAGTTCACGAGCTCCGTCTCGGCCGGGGGGCCGGCCGCCGAAATTTGGCGGCTCGACGCCATCCCCGAGTTCGTCCGTAAGGGGTACTTCGAGCCGATCGACGAAACGCTGAGCGCGGAGACGGAGGTCCTCATGCCGATAGGCCTCGTCCGGCAGGCGGGGGCGTGGCAAGGCCGGACGTATGGCTTTTTGGACTCGTTCATACATTCCTACGGCATCTATTACAACCGGGCGTTGTTCGCGGCGGAAGGCGCCTGCGGAAGCGGCGCCCGAGCCCGAGAAAGCGGCCGAGCCGGCGCCGGCCGAAGCGCCGGAGGAGCCGTATCTGCGAACGGTCGAGCTCGTATACGCTGCTACCGTTCGGCGGAGCGAGGGAATATATTCGAGTCTAGCCGAAGGCGGATTCAGAAGGAAAAGGCTAGCTGCTCGGGCTTTGCCGGCATGTCGACTTTATCCGACGCCGGCGCCTGCGGCCGCGCCGGGATGTTCCCGGTTAGCCCGTGGCGGCGGGAGACGCGACCGATTCGTTCGCGTATCACTTCGCCGTACCGGGGATGAACATAAGCGCCTTCGTATAGTCGGGCGTATAACGCCGGCAGTTCCGGGTAGCACTCCTCCAGCGTACGGAAATACCACGTCTTCACATCGGCCGAGAGGCGCAGCAGGGAGGTCATCGCGAACGCGGCGCCGTGCGACTTGGCCGCGCCGAAGAGGTCGTCCAGCTGGTCCTCCGCATCGGTTAGGTACGGCAGGATCGGAGCGACGAACACGCCGACGGGCAACCCGGCCGCAGCGAGCTTCTCGACCGTTCGGAGCCGTTGCAGCGGATGCGGGGTCGCCGGCTCCATGCGGCGCGTCGTAACTGCATCCAAAGTGTTGATGCTGATGTTTATGGAGGTCAGCTCCAGCTCGCGAAGCTCGGCGATGTCGCGCAGGACGAGGGGAGAGCGCGTCGTCACCGACGTAGGCACGCGATATTTCGCGAGCACCCGCAGGCAAGACTTCGTTAAGAGTGTCTTGGCCTCGATCGGTTGATAGGGGTCCGTGGCCGTGCCGACGGCGACCGGGCCGAGCAGGTTGCCGACGTCCTCCGGACGGATGCAGGAACGCCGAGCGATGCCGCTCAACTGCGCTTCCAGCGCTTCGGCCGCGTTCGTTTTCAAAATAATATGGTTTTGGAACTCGTCCGTCGGCTCCTTCCCGATGAACGGCTGGAACGCTCTCGCATAGCAGAAGCTGCATCCGTGCGCGCAGCCGCGGTATGGATTCAGCGACCAGTCGAACGGCATCCGCTCCGCCTTCACGCGGTTCAGGACGAGTTTGGCGTTCATCGTTTCATAGGTTTTGCCAGCCATGGGCAGTCTGCTCCTCGCCTCGTTGGATACCTTCATTATATCGCACATACGTTCCCTTATTCAACACAAAATAGGAACAAATGTTTGCATATAAATTCCCCCCAAGGTATACTATAATCAGATCACACAACCGGACGGTCATCTATTTATGAACTGCGGGGGGATTCGATGTTGGAAGACATCAAATCGGCGTTACGCGAAATTATTAAGGAGGAGCTGGAGCCTCGATTCGAGCGAATCGACCAGAGGTTCGAGCGAATCGACCAGAGGTTCGAGCAGATCGACCAGAGGTTCGAGCGAATCGACCACAGCTTTGAGCAGGTTCAGGGTCAACTCGGCACGATGCAGCGTCAGTTGGATCGAATGGAAGAGAGCCAGCAGGAGGATGTCGTTGGGGTTTTGAAGCTCATGAACGGGAAGCCGCGGCGGATCGAGGAGCGCGACGAATATAGAGGGATGCAAATTTCGCTGCTGAACGAGCGCGTGTTCAAGCTGGAGACGGAAGTTCGGCAGCTGATTCATAAATAGATCGGGGAGAGGCACTTCTCGCAGGCGAGCAGCCGGCGGGGGTGTCTTTTTTCGGCCATAAAGAAGAGCCGTCCCGCGGTCATAATCATGACCGGGGACGACTCGAGTCGTATCGATTATTCCGTTGCGACCGATTGGTCGGCTTGCATCGTCACCGGCGAGATGCGTACGAAGTTTGCGTCGAGGTTTTCGAGCAGCTTCGATACTTTCGCGGCGGCGTCCTTCTGGCCGGATTTCTCCAGCTCCGCGATATATATGCCGAGCAACTCATTCAGGTCGGCGCGGCTCTTGTCGCCGAGCGTCGTAATGCTGACCTTCGCGCCCTTCGCGACGCGGCGCTCGATGGCCGCCTGGTCGAGACCGAGCTCCGGCTGGAGGCGCTGGTAGATGACCCCGCCCGTCATGCCTGCGCAAATCCACGGACCCGGATCGCCCATGACGACGGCGCGGCCGTTCGTCATGTACTCGAACGCGAAGCCCTTCAAGTTCGCGCGGCCGGCCATGTTGCCGAGCTCGTCGCGGATCGGTCCCTGCAGCTCGCCGCCGAAGATGATGTCGGCACCGGAGAGGCGGATGCAAGCGCGGGAATCCGCGTTGCCCTGCACGATGAACGTGCCCTTCTGCGCGCCGTAGGCGAACGACTTGCCGACGGAGCCGTTGATGAATTCCTTGTGCTTGCTAGGCGCTTTGAGAATGGCGATCTTACCGCCGAACGCCATCTTGCCGACGCCGTCCTCCGCGCCGCCATGCACCGTGATGTCGACGCCGCGGGCGTTGAACGCGCCGAGGCCGTTGCCCGGAACGGAGCCGTCCGTCAGCTCGAGCGAGATGCCCGGAAGCTGATCGTAGCTGCCGTCGAACCGGTCGCGGACGCGATTCGAGGAGAAGCGCGAGCCGATGATGCGCGTCTCGGCGCTGATTTTGCTCCAGCGATGCGAGATCGGCGCTTCGAAGCTCAGCTTGCTCGGATACAGGCCTTCCGCGCCGACGGCCGCGAGCACCGTCTCTGCGGATGCGACCGCCGCTTCCTGCGTGGCCGATGCGATGAACTGCAGCGGCGCCGGACGAAGGATCGCGGACAGGTCGATTTTCTCGAGCGCGCGAACTTGGCTGAGCAAATCCGAACGGCCGACAAGATCTTGGGCGTTCTTGAAGCCGAGCGCCGCGACGACTTCGCGGACTTCTTCGCCGATGCCCGTGAACAAACGCACCAATGCGTCTACCGCGTTGTCGTATACGCGAGGAACGAAGCGGCGAAGGCCTTTCTCCTCGGCTTCTTCCATCGAGTCGATCTGCGTCGCGATGCCGACGTGGCACGTGTCCAGATGGCAGCCGCGGCACGTCGTACAACCGATCGCTTGCATCGAGATGGAACCGAAGCCGCATCGGTTCGCGCCGAGCAGCATCATCTTCACGACGTCCGCCCCGGACTTGAGGCCGCCGTCGGACCACAACTCGACCTGGTGGCGAAGACCGGCTTCGATCAAAGCGACGTGCGCCAGCTTCGTGCCGATTTCGGTCGGGAGGCCGACGTGTTGCAGCGAGTGGATGCGCGCCGCGCCCGTGCCGCCGTCGAAGCCGGAGAGCGTAATGACGTTCGCGCCCGCCTTGGCGACGCCGACCGCGATCGTGCCGATGCCCGGAACGACCGGCACCTTCACGATGATCTTTGCTTTATGGTTGCTCGCTTCCTTGAGCTCGCTAATGATTTGCGCCAAATCCTCGATCGAATAAATATCGTGGTTGTTCGACGGCGAAATCAGATCGGAACCGATCGTCGCGTTCCGCGCGGCGGCGATCTTCGCCGTCACCTTGGAGCCCGGCAAGTGACCGCCTTCGCCCGGCTTCGCGCCTTGGCCGATCTTGATCTCGAGGAACGCGACCGCGTTCGCGAGCTCGACGTTGACGCCGAAGCGTCCCGAAGCGACCTGCGCGCCGCGCGTCCGCTTGTAGCGGCCCAGCATATCCTTGATTTCGCCGCCCTCGCCGTTCATCGTCACCATGTTGAGCCGTTCGCCGGCTTCCGCGTATGCGCGGAATGCCGTCTCGTTCTGCGAGCCGAACGACATGGAGGAGATGAGCATCGGCAAGTCGTGATCGCCGACGCCGATGTTGACGTCCTTCGGATCGAGCGCCTTGCGACCCTCGGAGAGCGACTTCTCGTAATTAAAGTCGGCGACGTGGCGAATGCTGATAGGGTTCTTGCTTTCTTCCTCCCGCAGCTTATCGCGGTAGTCTGCGTACGGCGCCGCGCCGGAAGCGGCATCGCCGAGCGCCTTCCACATCCGTTGGAAGAAGCGGAAGTTTTTCCCCGGCTTCGCCTTCGGATTGTTGTTATAGTCTTCGTAGCGAGCGACCGCGTCCGCTTCGAGTTGCGCGAAACCCGTGCCGGCCTTCTCGCTGCCGAGATAGTTGACGATGTCGAGCACTTCCGCCACTTCCGGGTGCAAGCCGATCGAGGAGAAGAAGCGCGTATAACCGCGAAGCTCGTGCGTGCCGATCGTGGAGATGACCTTCTCCAGACCTTTCTGCAGCGCCGTAAACACCTTGCGAGCAGCCGGCGCGCCTTCCTTCGCCGAAGCGGTCGAGAACAGCGCGTACGGCGAGATTAGATCCGCGCCCAAGCCGCAAGCGACTGCGATGTCATGCAGGTTGCGTACCGAAGCGGAGCGCAGCGCGATCGCCGCTTGGCGGCGCAGGTTGTCGCCTTGGCCGAGCTTCACGGATTTCAACGCGATATCGACGCGCGATACGGCTAAGTGCGCATCGACCCACAGACGGTCGTTGCTGTTCGCTTCCGCGTCGTCGAGCACGATCAAGCTCGCGCCGCCGCGCACGGCGGCAATCGCGTCTTCAGCAAGCTTGTCGAGCGCGGCTTTCAACGATTCGCCGCGGCCGAACGTCAGCGACAGCGTCGCGACGGAGCCGGCCTTCGACGCTTCGAAGGCGGCGACGATTTGCTCGAGCGACGGTTGTCCGACCGCTTCGAGGCTGCCGACGCCGTTAGAGCCTTCGAGGACGAGCGGCGCCGGAAGCTCGATGCGCAGACGTCCGTCCACTTCGCCGTAGATCGTCGGACGAGGGCCGACGACGACGCGCGTCGAGAAGTGCTCCTGCTCGCGGTCGCGGTCAATCGCGGGGTTCGTGACGACCGCGACGCTTTCTTTAATGAAGTCCGCGATGTTTTGGCGTTCCCAATTCAGCGCCGCGAGCGGACCGTCGTGGCCGAGCGAGCGAATCGGCTCCGCGCCGGTTTCCGACATCGACT
Organism: Paenibacillus sp.; assembly: GCF_035645235.1. Taxonomy (GTDB): domain Bacteria; phylum Bacillota; class Bacilli; order Paenibacillales; family YIM-B00363; genus Paenibacillus_AE. Next base: position 9,031 of record NZ_DASQMZ010000011.1, on the reverse strand, counting down.
CGATCATCTGAATGCCTTCGCGATCCCAGCCGGCCGCCGCGTACAGCGCGTCCGTCACTTCGACGTCCGCGTTCGGAGCGGCCTCCGGGAATTCGTTCTTATAGAACAATTGGCTGCGCAGGCCGGAGAAATCGACGCGCTTCTTCGCGCGCTCGAGAACCGTCGTCTGCAGTTCCTCGTAAGGAATTACTTGCACGTGCTCGCCGCGCGTCAGCACGACGCCGATCTTCTCGCCCGGCGCGATCGACTTCGGATCCGCGACCATCTCGTTGACCGTAATGACGCCTTGCTCTGAGGAGAAGTACAGGGACGTCTCGCTCTCTACCATCCACAGCGGACGGAGTCCGAGCGCGTCCACGCTAAATACGCACTCGTTCCCGTAACGGGAAACGATGGCGGCCGGACCTTGCGCGTAATGTCCCCAAATTTGGCGATAATACACGTAGAGGTCTTGCAGCTCCGGACGGAACGACTTCATCTCGTTGTGAATCGGAGGGAAGACGAGCTCCATCGCCTCGAAATGCGAGAAGCCGTGGCGATGAATGAACGTCTCGATCGTCCGATTCATGTCCTGCGAGTCGGAGCCGCCGTCGACGAGCGGAACGCCGATCATGTCAGCCTCGTAGCGCATCTTCTTGACCGTGTTGATTTCCCCGTTATGGCCGAGCAAGGAGAACGGCTGCACGCGGAAGAAGCTCGACAGCGTGTTCGTCGAATAGCGGTTGTGACCGATCGTCACCTGCGCGGCGAAACGCGAGTCTTGCGTATCTTTGAAATATTTCGGCAGGATGCTCGCCGAACCCATCACTTTATAAGCGGCGGTCACATTGCTGAGCGACGCCACATGAACGTTGTATCTGCTCTCGATATCGACGTGCAGCTCGAACAGATGGTCGGCGACGTTGACGCCTTCCTTCTCGGTCATCGCGACGATCTGCCAGAACGTCGGCTCGTCGAGTCGGCCGTTCGGACCAAGAACGCTGCTGTTCGTTTCGTTTTCTTGCTCGAGTACGATTTTCACGCCGTAGGACGCGAACATTTCGCGAATGCCCTTCTGCATGTCCGCTACCGAAATGTCGAGCCCCCGCGGCACGAAAATATGCGCGACGGAGAAGCGATCGTCGAACGCGAGCTGGCCGTCAAGTCCGGCAGACTCGAGCTTGCTTTGCCACAGGGCGCGCGGAATGTCGGTCAGAATGCCGCAGCCGTCGCCTTCCCCGTCGATAAAGCCGGAGCGATGTTCCATTTTCACGAGGGCGTCGATCGTCTTCTGGATATTGTCGCGGGTCGGATGTCCGTTCTTTTCGATAATGCAAATAACGCCGCAGCTGTCATGCTCCTCGAGCAACAGCCCTTCAAACAATCCTTCGTTCTTCATAGCTTGGTTCATGCGGGCGGTCAGTATTCTGACCCTCACCTCCTAAAGTAATGGGTTCGGGGCGTGCATAAATATGCAGATGGCCTGAATAAAAGCGCTCTTCCTTCACGGTTTCGCAGGAAAATCGTTACGGGGGCGACAGCCGGAAAAGGCAAACGAGGCACGTGGCAAATCGCGAAGGAGCCCGCGAAAAAATGAAGGAAAACCGCGCCACCGCCGGAGAGTAAAAGTAGATATAGAATAACACGGATTTAGCATGCCGACAATAAAGAAAAGGACGATAAAAAGACTGTAAGCGTTTTATCGATGTATAAAAATATTTATAGCTGTGAATAATCATATTTTTTGAACGATGGTTAAACGGTTCCGCGCGCTCGCGGTCACTATCTGTTTATAACATTGTCGAGATTCGATTTCACCATGTAGTTTCATACAATTCGCCCCGGTCGACCGTCGAATGCGGCGCCGGGGCTCTTTTTGCGGGGGGTTATAATTTTGAAAACGACCGTTCCGCCGCAGCCAGCGTCGCGTCGACGTCTTCCTCCGTGTGCGCGGTCGTCAGGAACCACGCCTCGTACTTCGAGGGGGCGAGCAGCACGCCCTCCGCGAGCATCAGCTTGAAAAACCGGCCGAACGCTTCGCCGTCCGTATCTTGCGCTTCGTCGTAATTCGTGACGGGATGGCTGCAGAAATGGGTCGACAACGCGCCGCGCACGCGATTCACCGTTAGCGGCACGCCGTGCGCGGCCGCTGCGGCGGAGAGGCCTTCGGCGAGTCGCCGGCCGAGGGCGTCCAGCCGCTCGTACGTGCCGGGGCGGGCGAGCTCCGTGACGCAGGCATAGCCGGCGGACATGCTCATCGGATTGCCGGCGTGCGTGCCGGCTTGATATGCGGGGCCGAGCGGAGCGACCTGCGCCATAATGTCCTCGCGGCCGCCGTACGCGCCGATCGGCAGGCCGCCGCCGATAATTTTGCCGAGCGCCGTCAAATCCGGCTCGATGGCGGCAGCATCCGTTGCGCCCGCCCCTTCGAGGAAGGTGGAGGCCGCCCCCCAATGGAAACGGAACGCGCTGATCACCTCGTCGTAGATGACGAGGGCGCCGGCGTCGCGGGCGAGTCGGCACAGCCCCTCGAGAAAGCCGGGCGCCGGCGGCACGATGCCGAAGTTGCCGACGATCGGTTCGACGAGCACCGCCGCCGTGTCGTCGCCCCATCGCTCGAGCGCTTGCCGGAGTGCGGGCAAATCGTTGAACGGCACCGTTACGACGTGCTCCGCCACGCCCTTCGGCACCCCCGCGCTGTCCGGTACGCCGAGGGTCGACGGGCCGGAGCCGGCGGCGACGAGCACGAGATCGGAATGGCCGTGATAGCAGCCGGCGAACTTAATGATTTTCGTGCGATTGGTGTACGCCCGCGCGACCCGAATCGTCGTCATGACCGCCTCGGTGCCGGAGTTCGTAAAGCGCACCTTATTTAATGAAGGAATCGCTTTCTTGAGCAGCTTTGCATACTCGATCTCGAGCTCCGTCGGCGTCCCGTAGAGGGCGCCGTTTTCCGCCGCGCGCCGGATCGCTTCGTTCACCGGCGCCGGGGCGTGCCCGAGTATGATCGGCCCGTATGCCGCAAGATAGTCGATATAGCGGTTATCGTCCGCGTCCCAGAAATAGGCGCCTTGCCCGCGCTTCATAAAGACGGGCGTACCTCCGCCGACCCCCTTGAACGAACGCGAGGGACTGTTCACCCCGCCGACGATATGCTGCTTTGCCTCTAGGTAAAGTGCTTCCGAATTTGTGAATTTCACGAAAATGACTCCGCCTTTCTTTCTTCTGTTTACCGGTGAGGAACGTAAGGAACGCCTTCCCCGTATGTAGAGGGCACTTTTCGCGCAAGTAGGGGGCATCTTTCTCGCATTAAGGGAACACGCTTCCTTCATTTTGGGAACCCCTTTCCCACTTTTATGGAAGGACGTTCCCACTTTTAGGGAAGGGTGTTCCCACTTTTGTTTGGGCAGCCTCCGCGTTGCGGTGTAAATGCCCGGACGACAGCGCCTGGGGCACGTCCCCCGGTTGGCGCAGAGCGCCGTGCACTTAAAGAGGGAACGCCTTACCCGCATTTAGGGAACGCCTTTCCCACTTTTAGGGAAGGGCGTTCCCACTTTTGTCGGGCGTCCTTCCGCGTTGCAGTGTAAATGCCGGGACGACAGCGCCTGGGGTACGTCCCCTAGTTGGAGCCAAGCGGTCGTGCTCATCAAGAAGGAACACCTTTCCCGCATTTAGGGAATGCCTTTCCCACTTTTAGGGAAGGGCGTTCCCACTTTTGTCGGGCGTCCTTCCGCGTTGCAGTATAAATGCCGGGACGACAGCGCCTGGGGTACGTTCTCCGGTAAGGCGCCGAGTGCCATGCACATCAAGAAGGAACGCCTTTCCCGCATTTAGGGAACGCCTTTCCCACTTTTAGGGAAGGGTGTTCCCACAACTTCAGAAGAGCCGCAGCTCGGTCGGGCGACGGCGATGAGGCAAGGGAGTGGCAGGTGCGGCTTGCAAGCCGGTGCGGCGGGCAAACCGGCGCGGCGGCGATGATGCCAAGGGGCCGCTCCGGCGATCGGAGCAGCCCCTTGGCAATCCCAAAAGCATTCGCTGCATGCATCCTCATCGCGTGGGCGAGGCCCTTGGCATCGGGGCTGGCCGTCGCTGCCGGGCGAGGCCCCCGGCAGCGGGCACCGCTGCTAGCCGGCGCTGCCGGGGGCGGCGTCCGCGTCCGGGGCGCCGACCGCGGCGTCCTTCGGGTCCGGGTCGAGCGAGGGCGCCGCCGCCTCGGCGAACAGCTCCTCGATGTACCGCTTCAAGCGGCTCGGCTCGACCGTGAGCACCGAGGCGCCCCCGACCGTCTCCTCTCGCAGCAACTCGGCGGGCGGCACCTGCACGCCGGCTACCTCGTTCGCCTTCGCCTCGAAGCCGAGCGCGCCGAGCTTGATCATCTCCGCCACGGATAAATTCGACTCGATATACGGGTCGATCGCGGCCAAAATGCGCGGCAGCTTCCACAGCGAAGACGTCGTCTGCAGCTTCTGCGCGACCGCCGTCATCAAGCTGCGCTGCCGCTCGGTGCGCGCGAAGTCGCTCAGCGCGTCCTGTCGGAACCGCACGTATTGCAGCGCCTCGCGGCCGTCCAGCGTCTGCAGCCCCGCCTTCAAATTAATGTCGTACTCGGGGCCGTCCGCCCGGGACGTGTAATGCATATCCTTCTCGACCTCGAATTCGATGCCGCCGATCTCGTCGATCAGCTGTACGAAGCCTTCGAAGTCCGTGTACACATAATACTGGATGTCGAGCCCGGTCAGCTGGCTGGCGGTTTGCATCGCGAGCTTCGGTCCGCCGAGCACGATCGCGGTGTTGATCCGGTTCGAGCCGTGGCCCGGAATGCGGACATACGTATCCCGAAGCAAAGAAAACAAATGCGCCTTCTTCGTGACCGGGTCGATCGACGCGATCATCATCGTGTCCGAGCGCGGAATCTCGTGCGCGCCGAGGCCCCGGGAGTCGCCGCCCAGCAGCAGGATGTTCACCCGCTCGGTCCCCTCCCACTTCGGAGGCTCCTCGTACTCGACGTTGTCCGCGACCGCCGCGCCTTGCGAGGAGGACCGATCCTCGAAGCGGTCGAAGCGGGACGACTTCGGATCGTCCTCCGCGAACGAATAGAAAGAATATCCATAATAGCCGACGACGCCGAGCGTCAGAACGATCAACGTGATCGCGGCGGTCTTGAGCCAAGTCATGTTCGCTTTTCCTCCGTCTGGGGTAATGGTATCATTATCATCAAGTTCCGCCCGGTTTAAGCGCGGAATCCCGCACAGCTTCTAAATTATGTAACGCCGGCACAACGGCGAAAGTTGCGCGCCTTAAGTATTATAGCGGTAAATCTTTAGAACCATCAAGGAAACAGGGGAGGAAAACAAAACAAATCCCCAAGGGAGAGGAGTCCGGAGATGCTTGCCATCGACGTAGAAAACTTGCGGAAGGAATTCCGCATACAGAAAAGCCGGGAAGGCCTCAAGGGTGCCTTACGCGACTTATTCCGCCGCGAATACCGAGAGGTGACCGCGGTGAACGATATCAGCTTTCAAATTCCGAAAGGCGAAATTTGCGGCTACATCGGCGAGAACGGCGCCGGCAAGTCGACGACGATCAAGATGCTGACGGGCATCCTCGTGCCGACGTCCGGGCGCGTCGTCGTGAACGGCTATGTGCCGTTCGAGGACCGGGAGACGTTCGTGCGCGGCATCGGCGTCGTGTTCGGGCAGCGCAGCCAGCTGTGGTGGGACATCGGCGTCATCGAGTCGTTCAACCTGCTGCGCAAGGTGTACCGCGTGTCGGAGCGCGATTACAAGACGCGCCTCGACGAGCTCGTGCAGCGGCTCGACCTCGGCGACCTGCTGAACCGCCCGGTGCGCAAGCTGTCGCTCGGCCAGCGGATGCGCTGCGAGCTGGCGGCCGCGCTCATCCATAACCCGTCGATTTTGTTCCTCGACGAGCCGACGATCGGCCTCGACATCGTCGTCAAGACGGAAATCCGCGAGTTCCTTAAGTCGCTGAACGAGCGGTACGGCACGACGATATTGCTCACGACGCACGACCTGCAGGACATCGAAGCGCTGTGCTCGCGCGTCATCATGCTCGACGACGGCAAGATCATCTACGACGGCGGGCTGCAAAACCTGAAAGACACGTGGGGACGCGGCAAGGAGCTCGTCTTCCGTTTCGGGACCGGCATGCCGAAGAGCGAGCTGGAGCGGCTCACGCAAGGGCTGGACGTCGTCTGGACGATCGAAAACGACTTCGCCGCCCGCGCCGCGCTCCCGCAAGGGGCGAACGTGTCGGACGCGCTGTCGCGCATCGTCGGCGCGGTCGACATCCGCGACATCAAAATCGAAGAGACGAACACCGACGAGATCGTAAGGGAAATCTATAAGACGGGCTCGTCCGAGAAGAAGGCCCACGTCTCCGCGGCGGCGGGAGGCGCGCGATGAACCCGGCGTATCTCGAGCTGATCCGCATTCGCTTCCTGATGATGCTCGCGTACCGCGTCAATTATTACAGCGGCATCGCCGTGTACGCGATCAACATCGGCGCGTATTACTTCGTCTGGTCGGCCATCTACGACGGCAAGCCGGAGCTCGGCGGCTTCACGATCGCGCAGATGACGACGTACATCGCGATCTCTTGGATGGCGAGGGCGTTTTATTTCAACAACCTCGACCGCGAAATTTCGAACGAAATCAGAGACGGCAGCGTCGCGATCCAATTCATTCGACCGTATCAGTATATCGTCGTCAAGATGATGCAGGGGCTCGGCGAAGGCTTGTTCCGCCTGCTGCTGTTTTCCGTGCCCGGCATGGTCATCGCCAGCCTGCTCTTTCCCGTCTCGCTGCCGACGGATCCGCAAATCTGGGGCCTGTTTCTCGTCATGCTGTTTTTCAGCTTCTTAATCAATAGCCAGCTTAATATTTTAATCGGCATCGGCGCCTTCTTCTTAGAAAACAGCGAAGGGCTCATGCGAATGAAGCGCGTCGCCGTCGACCTGTTTTCCGGGCTCATCATTCCGCTGACGTTTTTCCCGGGATGGGCGGAGTCGCTGCTGAAGCTGCTGCCGTTCCAAGCGATCACGTACTTGCCGGCGACGGTATTCACGGGACGCACGACGGGGGAGGCCGCGGTTCAGGCGCTCGGGGTGCAGGCGCTCTGGTTCGCGCTGCTCATCGGCCCGATGGTGTGGCTCTGGCGCAAGGCGCGCAACCGGCTGTTCGTGCAGGGAGGATAACATCGTATGTTTACCGCAAGCATATTTTTGGACTACTTAAAGACTTATATGAAAACGCGCCTCTCCTACCGCTCGGACTTCTGGGTCGAGGTGTTTTCCGATTTGCTGTTTCTGGCGATGAACCTCATCTTTATCGTCGTCATTTTCGAGCATACGCAATTGTTGGACGGCTGGACGCGGGAGCAAATCATCTTCGTCTACGGGTATTTCATGGTGCCGTGGGGCGTCTTCTCCGCCGTATTCAACCTGTGGGGCTTCACCGAGAAGTACATCGTCAAGGGCGAGATGGACCGCGTGCTGACGCGACCGGTTCACAATCTGGCGCAGCTGCTGCTCGAAAACATGGACCCGTCCGCGCTGCTGTCCGCCCTCATCGGCGTCGCGATCATGGGCTACGCATGGCCGGCGCTCGGCGTGACGCTCGACTGGTACGACCCGCTCATGTTCCTGCTGCTCGTGCTCGGCTCCGTCATGATCTACGGCGGCATCTATATCGCGCTGACGGCGATTTCGTTCTTCTCCGACTCGCCGACGGGGATTTTGCCGCTCATGTGGAACATCCAAAGCTACGGCCGTTACCCGATCACGATTTATAACAAGATACTTCAGCTTGTGCTGACGTGGGCGCTGCCGTTCGCGTTCGTCGGCTTCTATCCGGCGGCGTTCTTCCTCGAGGCGGAGTCGCTGCTCGGCTACGCGCTGCTGACGCCGGTCGTCGGCGCCGTCTTCCTCGCGGTCGGACTGCTCGTCTGGAACAAGGGAATCAAAAAATATCGGGGGGCGGGATCATGAGCGAGCTCGTCATCGGCCGCAAACCGCCGGATTTTACGCTGCCTGCGGGCGACGGCACGACGTTCCGGCTGCGCGACCAACAAGGGAAGAAGGTCGTCCTGTATTTCTACCCGCAGGATCAGACGCCGACGTGCACGCAGCAGGCGTGCGAATTTCGCGATGCCGGCGCCGCGTTCGCCGAACTCGGCGCGATCGTCGTCGGCATCTCGCCCGACGACGCCAAGTCGCATGCGAAATTCGCGGAGAAGCAGCGCCTCGCGTTCCCGCTGCTCGCGGACGTCGACCTCAAGGTGTGCAAGAAATACGGCGTCTGGCAGCTAAAGAAGCTGTACGGGCGCGAGTACATGGGCGTCGAACGGTCGACGTTCCTGATCGACGAGAAGGGCCGGCTGCGCAAGGAATGGCGCAAGGTCCGGCTAAAGAACCATATCGAGGACATTATACAAGCTTTGAAAATGCTATGAAAAAACGACCGTCCCCCGACGAAGCCGAGGGACGGTCGTTTTTCGTAAGTACCCGATACAGATCGATTTTATCGGTCGGTCGACGGGCGGTCGGGCTGCGGGGCGCCCGCAGTCGTGGAGGCCGCGCCGGACGGGACGGTCACCGGAGAAGCCGGACGCGTCGGAATCGGCGCGTATGGCGCATAAGGCGAATAAGGCTCGGTCGGCGGCGTGAACGGCAGCGGCGGATGGGTTACCAGGACCATAAGTACTCTTCCTTTCTACTTATCGAACTTCTTTACCACCACATATCCTATTCGGCGCCGCGCGTTTTGTGTCAGGTCGGAAGCATTAATTTTTTGTAAGCACGTCCGTCAAGATCGCCTGGCCCCACGGCGACACCTTCGCGGCCACGACGACCTCGCCGACCTGCCGCTCGAGCGCGAGGCCGGTCCCCTCCGGCACGTAATACCGCTCGAGGCCGTACCGAAGCTGGATTTCTTCCTCCCAGCGGTACTCGACGATGCCCTTAAGCAGCACTTGCCCGTCCGGCAGCCGGACGCGGTTCGGGTACGCGGCGACCGGAACGTGCAGGCCGTCC
>NZ_DASQMZ010000010.1:0-58266 GCF_035645235.1 Paenibacillus sp. | reverse complement strand
CGGCGACGACCCCGTCGGGCGATACGTCGGACGGCACCGCCGTCACGCCCTCCTCCGCGAGCCGCGCGATCAGGCCGTCGCGGTCGACGCGGAGCGCATTGACCCGGGCGCTCGTTTTCGGCGGTTCGTTGTTCGCCGCGGCGATGCGTTCGGCCGTCTCCTCCCCGAACGCGCGAATCCATTCCCGGACGAGCCATTCGGGATGCGAATGCTCGAAGGCGATCCGCTCGAGCGGCGTCCCCCCCGCCGGCGCCGCGGGCCGGCCCGGCCGCGCCGCAAGCTTCCGCAGCACCGCGTTGACGAGTCCGGAGACGCCCGCGTGGCCCCGCCGCTTCGCGATCGCGACCGCTTCGCTGACGGCGGCGTGCGTCGGCACGCGGTCGAGGTACAGCAGCTGATAGGCGCTGAGCCGCAGCAAATTGCGCACCCACGGTTGAAGCTTCTTCGCGCCCTTCGCGAGATGCGCGTCGAGCACGGCGTCGAGCGTATTTCGGCGTTGGATCGTGCCGTAGACGAGCTCCGTGGCGAGACCTGCCTCCCTCGCGTCCGGACGGCTCCGCTGCAGCGCGGCGTTCAGCGCCAAGTTGCTGTACGCGCCTTCCTGCTCCACGGCCGTCAGCGCATCGAGGGCGATGTCCCGGGCGCCGGGCACCTTCTTCGGCTCGCCGCGCCGGGATCGCCCCTGCTGCCCAGGCCCCGGCTTTCGGCCGTTCGCCGGCGCGCCGGGCGGCTTGACCGGCCCGCTCATCGGACCGCCTCCGCCGAATTCGCATCCGCATCGCCCGCCGGCGCTTCTCCGAGCCGGTCGCCCTTCCTCATTAAACCGCTCCTCGCGAATTCGCCGACCGGCAGCGCCTTCTTGCCGGCGGGCTGCACCTCGACGGCGACGAACACGCCGTCCCCCGTCGCTACGGCGAGCCCGTCCGCGCCGATCTCAAGCACCGTTCCCGGCGCGGCCGAAGCGGATCGGCCCGGCGCCGGGCGGGCCGCCTTCCAAATTTTAAACACGTCGCCGTTCCAGTAGGTGAATGCGCCAGGGCGCGGCGACAGCCCGCGCAGCTGGTCGTATATCGCCTGCGCGGAACGCGTCCAATCGATGCGCTCGTCGTCCCTCGTCAAATTCGGCGAATACGTCGCTTCCGCGTCGTTCTGCGGCTCGCGCCCCGCCGTGCCGTCCAGAATCGACGGGAGCGTGCGCAGGAGCAGCTCCGCGCCGACGGCGCTGAGCCGCTCGAACACATGCCCCGCGTCGTCGTCCGGGCCGATCGGCAGCTCCGCCTTGGCGATCATGTCCCCGGTGTCGAGCCCCTCGGCCATGTACATAATCGTTACGCCCGTGACGCGCTCGCCGTTCATGATCGCGCGCTGGATCGGGGCGCCGCCCCGATATTTCGGCAGCAGCGAGCCGTGCACGTTGATGCAGCCGTGTTTCGGCAGCTCCAGCACCGCCTTCGGCAAAATTTGCCCGTACGCCGCCGTCACGATCAGATCGGGCGCGTATGCGGCCAGCTCCTCGACGGCGGCTGCGGCGCGCAGCTTCGGCGGCTGGAGCACCGGAATGCCGCGGCGGAGCGCCTCCTCCTTCACCGGCGTCGGCGTCATGATTTTTTTGCGGCCGACCGGGCGGTCCGGCTGCGTGACGACGGCGGAAATCCGGTATCCCGCCTCGATCAACGAACGAAGGGACGGCACGGCAAAGTCCGGCGTCCCCATGAATACGATATTCGGTTCCATCCTCATACGACCTCGTCGTCCTCTTCGTCCTCGTCCGGCTTCGGCTCGTATACGCGCTCCGCGATGTCGATGTAGAGCACGCCGTTCAGATGGTCGATCTCGTGCTGGAACGCCCGGGAGAGGAAGCCGGAAGCTTCGACGACGAACTCCTCGCCGTACCGGTTGAGGCCTTTCACCTTCAGCCGGTCTTTGCGCCGGACGTCGCCTTGCAGGCCGGGGATGCTCAGGCAGCCCTCCGGACCGAGCTGCTCTCCGCTCGCCTCGACGATTTCCGGGTTCACCATCTCGATGAGCCCGTGCTCGTCGCCGACGTCGATGACGATCACCCGCTTCGAGATGCCGATCTGCGGCGCCGCCAGGCCGACGCCGGGAGCGTCGTACATCGTCTCCGCCATATCGGTCAGCAGCTTCTGGATGTTCGGCGTCACGCTCGGCACCGGCTTCGCGGTCTCCCGAAGCACCGGGTCCGGATGCTTGACGATGATGCGAATCGCCATATTTTGATTTGCCCCTTTCGTGTATGGGTACCTCGTTATAGCAACATCTGCGGATCCATGTCGAGCTGAATGCTCAGCTTCGACTTGCGCGCATCGTCGGCGAGGGCGTCCGCGGACGCCCGCAGCGCCTCCGCTACGTCGGTTTCTCCCCGATATTTTACCATGCATTGAAACCGATATCTATCTTTCAGTTTCGGGATCGGGGACGGCACGGGACCGAGCAGTTCCGGCTCTTCGGCTCCCGCGCTCCGAAGCGCGGCCAGCCGCCGCTTCAGCTCGCCCGCGAATCGCTCCCCCGCCGGCACGAGCCGCGAGATATCCTCGTGCGACAGCGTCGCGAGCGCCAGCTTCCGGTATGGCGGATACCCGAGCTCCCGCCGCGACAGCAGCTCCCTGCGGGCGAAGCCTCGGTAATCGTGGCCGGCGGCGAACTGGATGCTGTAATGCTCCGGCGTATACGTCTGCACGACGACCTCGCCCGGCAGCGTATGCCGGCCCGCCCGGCCGGCGACCTGCGTCAGCAGCTGGAAAGTGCGCTCCGCCGCCCGGAAGTCGGCGAGGCGCAGCACCGTGTCCGCGCTGATGACCCCGACGAGCGTGACGAACGGAAAATCGAGCCCCTTGGCCACCATCTGCGTGCCGAGCAGCACGTCCGCCTTCCGTTCCCGGAACTCCGCGAGCAGCTGCTCGTGCGCCCCCTTGTGCGACGTCGTGTCGACGTCCATCCGGATCGTTCGGATGCCGGGAAACAGCTTCGCCAGTTCCTCCTCGACGCGCTGCGTGCCTGCGCCGAAGTGGCGAATATGCTCGCTCTCGCAGCTCGGGCAGTTCGTCGTCTCCCGCTCGGTATACCCGCAGTAATGGCAGCGCGAATGCTTGCCGGCGCGGTGGTACGTCAGCGTAATGTCGCAATGCGGGCATTGCGCCGCATAGCCGCATGAGCGGCACATGACGAACGTCGAGTAGCCGCGGCGATTGAGCAGCAGCACCGACTGCTCGCCGCGCTCGAGCCGCTCCGCGAGCGCCTCCCGCAGGCGGGCGCTGAACATCGAACGGTTGCCGTCCCGCAGCTCCTGCCGCATATCGACGACGGCGACGCTCGGCAGCGGCCGCCCCTCCACCCGCTCGGGCATCTCGAGCAGCGTATAGACGCCGCGATGCGCGTCGAGGTACGTCTCCAGCGACGGCGTCGCGGAGCCGAGCACGACGGCCGCGCCATGGCGCGCGCCGCGCTCGAGCGCGACGTCGCGGGCGTGATATTTCGGCGACTCCTCTTGCTTATAAGACGACTCGTGCTCCTCGTCCATAATGATCAGCCCGATATCGCTGAAGGGCGCGAAAATCGCCGACCGCGCGCCGATCGCGATCTTCACCCGGCGTCCGGCGATCTTCCGCCACTCGTCGTACCGTTCGCCGGCCGACAGCCGGCTGTGCATGACGGCTACCTGATCGCCGAAGCGGCCTTTGAACGCGTTCACGGTTTGCGGCGTCAGCGAAATTTCCGGCACGAGCAGGATCGCCTCTCGGCCCGCCTCGAGGCATGCCTGCATCGCTTGCAGATACACCTCCGTCTTCCCGCTGCCGGTGACGCCGTGCAGCAGGAACGGCTCGTACGTCCGCGCCTCGATCGCGCGGCGGATCGGCTCGAGCGCCGCGGCTTGCGTCTCGGTCAGCGGCAGCGGACGCGAGGCGGCGAATCGGCGATCCGCGTAAGGATCCCGTCCGACCTCGCGCGTCTCCACCGCGACGAGCCCCTTCGCCTCGAGCGCCTTCACCGCGGACGGTCCGATGCCGGCGTCCCGCGCCAGCTCCGCGAGCGACGGCGCCTCGCCTTCGCCGTCCGCGACCGCGGCCAGCCGCTCCAACAGCTCCGCCTGCTTCGGCGCGCGCCGACGCAGCGCGTCGGCCGCCTCCCGCAGCCGTACCGCCGGCGCGGCCGGCGCCGCGCACAGCTGCGTCTTCGCGCCGAGCCGGTCCTTCACGTGCCGGCTTTCCTCGATCCAGCCGAGCCGGATCGCTTCCGCGAGCGCATCCGCCCGATCGGCGAACGCGGCGAGCAGCGTCTTCTCGGGAACTCGTCCGCGCTTCGAGACGTAGGCGACCAGCTCCCGCAGCCCCTCCGGCAAGCCACGCTCATCCGCGGCGGCGGCCGCCGCGGGCGTTGCTGCGTAGATCTTCTCCGTCTTCGTCTTCAGCGCGCTCGGAAGGAGCGCCGCAAGCGCCGTATATTGCGGGCACACGTATTTGCGGCTGAGCCAGCCGGCCAATTCCAGCAGCTCCTCCGTCACGACCGGCGCCGCGTCAAGCACGCTCTTCAGCGGCTTTAGCTTACTCGGCGCCATCTCCGACGACGCCGCGACGCCGAGCACGAAGCCTTGCAGGACGCGAGGGCCGAACGGCACGCCGACCCGCACGCCCGGGCGGACGAGCGGCGCGAGCTTGTCCGGCACGGCGTAATCGAACGGCCGGTCCGTCTCCCGCGCGGGCGAGTCGACGATTACCTTCGCGATCATGTCTCGTCGCTCCCGGGGGCAGTACGGGCGCGGTACTCCTCGAAGCCGATCGCCAGGATCCGCTCGGCGACGGCGCGTTTCGATTGCAGCGGCACGTCCTCGACGAGGCCGTCGGCCGTGTAGACGGACACCGCGTTCGTATCGTGCCCGAAGCCGACGCCCGGACGGGAGACGTCGTTCGCCACGATATAATCCGCTCGCTTGGCCGCCGCCTTCCCCATCGCGTGCTTCTCGAGCTCATGCGTCTCCGCCGCGAAGCCGATCAGCACCTGCCGCGGCCCTTTCCGTTCGCCGAGCGCCTTCAAAATATCCGGCGTCCGCTCGAGCGCGAGCGTCAGACTGGCGTCGGCGCCTTCCGTCTTCTTCAGCTTGCGGTCGGCGACGGCGACGGGCCGGTAGTCGGCGACCGCCGCCGCCTTGACGACGATGTCGGCCTCCGGAAACCGGGAGAGCACGGCGTCATACATCTGCTGCGTCGATTCGACTCGCACGACCTCGACGCCCCGCGGGGGCGCGACGTCCGTCCGGCCCGCCACGACCGTCACGCTCGCGCCTGCATCGCGCGCCGCCTCGGCGACCGCAAAGCCCATCTTCCCGGAGGAATCGTTCGTCAAAAACCGCACCGGGTCGATGCGCTCCATCGTCGCGCCTGCCGTGACGAGCACGCGCACGCCTTCCATCAAGCGGCGCGGCGTCAACGCCGAGATCAGGGCATTGACGATCTCCTCCGGCTCCGCCATCCGCCCCTTGCCCGTATAGCCGCAGGCCAGAAAGCCTTCCCCCGGCTCGACGAACGTCGTTCCGCGCCGGCGCAGCGTCTCCATGTGCTCCTGAACGACCGGATTCGCGTACATATGGACGTTCATCGCCGGCGCGACGAGCACCGGCGTCCGGCCCCGGTGCGCGAGCAGCGTCGTCGACAGCATGTCGTCGCCGAGGCCGAGCGCGAGCTTGGCGACGGCGTTCGCCGTCGCCGGCGCGACGACGACCGCGTCCGCGCGGTCCGCCAAGTCGATATGCGAGATGACCGATGCGTCCTCCTCGTCGAACGTATCGAGTACGACGCGATGCCGCGTGATCGCCTGGAACGTCAGCGGCGCGACGAATTTCGCCGCGGCGGCCGTCATAACGACCCGCACGTCCGCGCCCGCCTGCGTCAGCCTGCTGGCGACCGCCGCCGCTTTATAGGCGGCGATGCCGCCGGTGACGCCCAGGAGAATCGTTTTCCCTTGCAACATCCCGTTCAACTCCCCTGAGAAAAAAATAACAACCGCTAGGGTTGTTGGGTGGAATCGTCTAAAGCGATCTCTTTCGAGGTTTTCTCGTATGTGATGTACTCGCCGTGAATTTCTTCGAGCGCGACGCCGACGTGCTTATGCGCCTTCGGGGACCGCAGATCGGACTTCGCGCCCTCGCGCAGCGCCCGCGCCCGCTTCGACGCGGCGACGACGAGCAAGTACTTGCTGCCGGCCTTCTCGACCAGCTTGTCTATGGATGGATATAACATCGGATGCCTACACCTCTTTCAACCATGATTGGATGGCGGGAAACAGCCGCTCCCGCCGGCAATGCTCCGCCGCGATAATGCTCTGGACGCGGTTGCACGCCGTCTCGAGCACGTCGTTCACGACGGCGTAATCGTAATGCTCCATCAGCTTGAGCTCTTCGGCCGCGGCCGCCATGCGCGAGCGGATCGAGCTTTCCGTTTCCGTGCCGCGGCCGACGATGCGCTTTTGCAGCTCCTCGAGGGAAGGCGGCAGCACGAAAATAAAGATCGCCTCGGGGAACCGTTCCTTCACCTGCATCGCGCCTTGCACGTCGATCTCGAGAATGATGTCTTTGCCTTGATCGATCGTCTGCTGCACGAACGATTTCGGCGTCCCGTAGTAGTTGCCTACGTATTCCGCCCACTCGAGCAATTCGCCCGCCTCGATCATCGCGCGAAACTCTTCGTGGGTTTTGAAGAAGTAATTGACGCCGTCCACCTCGCCCTCCCGCGGCTTGCGGGTCGTGGCGGAGACAGAGTAGACGAGCTCGGGAGACAAGCTCCGGAGCCGATTGCACAGCGTTCCCTTGCCGACGCCCGACGGGCCGGACAGGACGAGCAGCAAGCCTTGTGTCATGAACCGTTCCTCGACTTTGGTTAGGGTGGTGGTTACGGTATGGGTCATCGCCGTCACTCGTCGTGATCCTCGTCTTTATTGGACAACCGATGCGCGACCGTCTCCGGCTGCACCGCGGACAAGATGACGTGATCGCTGTCCGTGATGATGACCGCGCGCGTCCGGCGGCCGTACGTCGCGTCGATCAGCATGTGCCGGTCCCGCGCTTCTTGAATGATGCGCTTGATCGGAGCCGACTCGGGGCTGACGATGGAGATGATGCGGTTGGCGGAGACGATATTGCCGAATCCGATGTTGATCAGTTTGATTGCCATACTTGCTTCCCCCTAGCGCCTCTTAATAGGCATTGTAACCCTCGCCGCATCCCGCCATACGGCGGAACGCCGTTCCTCGGAACGAAATCTATATCTATGCAGCGGTTACTCGAAATTTTGCGTCTGCTCGCGGAGCTTCTCGAGCTCCGCCTTGACGTCGACGACGATCGCCGCGAGCTCCGCGTCGTTCGCCTTCGAGCCGATCGTATTCGCCTCTCGGTTCATCTCTTGCAGCAGAAAATCCAGCTTTCGGCCGACGGGCTCGGTCTCCCGCAGCAGCGCGGCGAATTGGGCCGCGTGGCTTTCGAGCCTCGTCAGCTCCTCGTCGATCGCGCTCCGTTCGGCGAAATATGCAACCTCCGCCGACAGCCGGTCTTCGTCGACCGGCGCCTCGCCGCCGAGCAGCTTCGCGATGCGTTCCCTGAGCCGGTCGCGGTACGCCGCCGCGACGCTCGGGGCCATGGCGCGCATGCGCGCGACGGCCGCCTCGATCGTCTTCAGCTTGACGGCCGCATCCGCCGCGAGAAACCGGCCCTCCGTCTCGCGCATCGCCATCAGGCGCTCCAGCGCCCGTTCCGCGCAAGCGAGCAAAACGTCCTCCGCATCGTCCGGCGCCTCCTCCTCCCGAAGCGAGAAGACGCCCGGGACGGACAGCAGCTCGGCCGCGGTCGGCGCGCGGCCGACCGCCTCGCCGAACCGCTCCGAAAGCCGCTTCGCCGCGTCGATGTACGCTTCGGCGAGCGGCCAATCGACGACCGCCTGCCGCGCGGCGGTTCCCGCGCGTTCGACCGAGACGGCGACGTCCACCCGTCCGCGCTTCACCCGCGACTGGACCAGCCGCCGCAGTCGATCCTCCGCATGCCCCCACTCGCGGGGAAGCCTGCAGACGACCTCCGAATATCGATGGTTTACGGACTTCATCTCGACCGTAAACGTTAGCGTTCCCAAACTTGCGGAATCGTGGCCGTAGCCGGTCATGCTTCGCAACACAGCCTCGCACGCTCCGTTTCTCTATATTACTCCATTTCCCTAGTGGGTACAAGTGGAAATCGGCTCTGCGCGCGGTCCCGCACGTAGCGCGTCAGCTCCGCCGTCATCTCGTACAAGAGGAACGGCGTGATCAGATAGATGCCCTTGAACCGCTCCATCGCGACGTCGAGCAGCTCCTTCGAAATCTCGAGCGACACCCTGCGCCCTTCTTCCCCTTCGAGCCCCGCCATACGCCGTCGAACGTCGTCGGACAACGAAATGCCCGGCACCTCGTTATGCAGGTACTCCGCGTTCCGCCCGGTCGTGAACGGCATGATGCCGAGGAAAATCGGGATGTCGAGATGCTTCGTCGCTTCGTGCAGCCGCACGATCAGCTCCGGATCGTACACCGGCTGCGTCATGACGTAATCGGCGCCGGCCTCGATTTTCTTCTCCAGCCGCTCCACCGCTTTATGCAGATGCTTGACGTTCGGATTCAGCGCCGTGCCGACGAGGAAATTCGCCCGCTCCTTCAGCGCTTTGCCGGAGAACGCCAACCCTTCGTTCATCTGCTTGATCATTTTGATAATTTGAAAGCTCGTCACGTCGTACACCGAGCTCGCGCCCGGCAAATCGCCGAACCGGGCCGGATCGCCCGTAATGGCGAGCACGTGGTCGATGCCGGTCGCGTGCAGCCCCATCAGATGCGACTGCAGTCCGATGAGATTGCGGTCCCGGCAGGCGATATGCACGAGCGGGCGCGCCCCGACCCGCTCCTTGACTAAATACGCCAACGCGGAGTTGCTCATGCGCGTCATCGCGAGCGAATTGTCCGCCATCGTGATCGCGTCGGCCCCCGCTTCATGCAGCGCCTTCGCGCCTTTCATGAACTTGTCGATGTTCAAATCCCGCGGCGGATCGAGCTCGACGAGCACCGTATGGCGTTCGCGCACCGCGTCCAAGATCGTCGGCTCCCGGCGAATCGGCTCGGCTGGCGCCCGGACGGCGACCGTCTCCCGCAGCGGAGGCGCGTTCGCCGCGGCGTCGTCGGCCGCTTCCGGCCGGAACGACGCCAGCGCCTTCGCGACGGCCTCGATATGCGCCGGCGTCGTGCCGCAGCAGCCGCCGACGATGCGCGCGCCAAGCTTCGCGAGCGTGAGCGCGTTCTCGCCGAAGTAATCGGGCCCGGCCGGGTACGAGAACGTGCCGTCGACGTAAGCCGGCAGCCCCGCGTTCGGGAAAATCGAAAGCGGCAGTTCTCCGCGCCGGCGCAGCTTCTCGAGCGAACGGATGATGCCGTACGGTCCGCTGTGGCAGTTGAGGCCGACGATGTCGGCGCCCGCGTCGGCGAGGCGCGCGAAGGCGTCGTCGAGGGAACGCCCGTCCGGAGCCGCGCCGTCCGCTTCGACGGACAGCTGGCAAATCAAAGGCTTGTCCGTCAGCCGGCGCGCGATGCGCACCGCCGCCTCCGCGTCGTCCGCATCGTAAAACGTCTCGAGCAGCAGCAAATCGACGCCGCCCGAGAGCAGCGCGGACATCTGCTCGTCGTATGCCGCCTCGGCGTCCGCCCTCGACACGTTAACGCGTCCCGCCGCGCGAGCCGACCCGATCGCGCCCGCGACGTACGCGTCGGGTCCGACCGACGTCCGCGCCAGCTCGACGCCCGCGCGATTGATCGCGTCCACGCTTCGTTCGAGCCCGAACCGGGCGAGCTTGTGGCGATTCGCCGCGAACGTGTTCGTCTCGATGAGCCGCGCGCCCGCTCCGTAATATTGCCGGTGCACGTCCCGGATCACCTCCGGGCGCGTCTCGTTCAATTCTTCCGCGCACACGCCGATCGGGACGCCTAACTGATACAAATACGTCCCCATCGCGCCGTCGCCGACGATCGCCCGCGTCTTTATGCGTTCGCGCAAATCCGGCTTTCCGTCCGCGCGCTCCGTCCTCGTGTCCAATCCTTATCTCTCCCCCGCGTTTCCGATAAAGAAAAAAAACGCCCCTTCTTGCAGGCATGAAATTGGTTAGCCAATATCATACCGCAAAAAGGAGCGAAGCGCATCGTTTTTATCGGGCCGCAGTGGTCGCGCCGCCGTCGTAGCGGATCGTCCGCTTCTTCTTCGGCGCCGAAATCAAGCTGCCGACCCCGAAGAACAACGTCGGAATCGCGGCGAAGACGAGCACGAGCGCCCAGTCGGCGACGCCCAGCGCCATCGTCTTGAAGATCGGCTGCAGCGGCTCGATGTACAGCACGCCGAGCAGCAGCAGGACGGACGAGGCGACGGCCAGCACCAGCGCTTTATTTTCGAACAAATTCCGGTGGAAGATGGAGCGCGAGCTCCGGCAGTCGAACACGTGAATGAGCTGCGCCATGACGAGCGTGGCGAACGCCACCGTCTGCGCGTGCGTCAGCGTCGCCGCATCGTCGCCGCCCTGCTGCAGCACGAGCCAGAACGGAACGAGCGTGCACACCCCGATCAAGAAGCCGCGGGAGATGATTTTCCAGCCCAGCCTTCTTGCGAAAATGTTCTCCTTCTTGCCGCGCGGCTTATGCTCCATCAGATCCCGCTCCGCCTGATCGACGCCGAGCGCCATCGCCGGCAAGCCGTCCGTCACGAGGTTGACCCACAGAATCATGATCGGAAGCAGCGGCAGCGGCATGCCGAGCATCATCGCGATGAACATGACGAGAATTTCGCCGACGTTCGACGCGAGCAAGTAGCGGATAAACTTCCGAATATTTTCGTAGATGCCCCGCCCTTCCTCGATCGCCGCGACGATCGTCGCGAAGTTGTCGTCGGAGAGGATGAGCGCCGAAGCTTCCTTCGAGACGTCCGTGCCCGTGATGCCCATGGCGATGCCGATGTCCGCCGCCTTGATCGCCGGCGCGTCGTTAACGCCGTCGCCCGTCATCGCGACGACGTGCCCCTTCTCCTGCAGCGCCTTGACGATGCGCAGCTTATGCTCCGGCGACACGCGGGCGTAGACGTATATGTCGTCGACGACTTTCGCGAGCTGTTCGTCGGTCATCGCGGCGAGCTGACTGCCGCTCACCGTGCGGCCGCCCTTCGGGATCATGCCGAGCTGCGCCGCGATCGCCTCCGCCGTCGTCAAGTGGTCGCCCGTAATCATGACCGTCTTGATGCCCGCCCTGCGGCACTTGGCGATCGCCTCTCGCACTTCCTTCCGCGGCGGGTCGATCATGCCCGTCAGCCCGACGAAGACGAGGCCGCGCTCCGCCTCCTCGGCGGTTTCCACCGTCTCGCCCGCTTTCAAATCGCGATACGCGAGGCCGAGCACCCGCAAAGCGTCGCCGGCGAAGGCCTCGTTCGCGTCCATCACCTTCTGGCGCAGCGTCCCGGTGAACGGGACGAGCTTGCCGTCCCAGAGAATATAGCTGCAGCGCTCCAGCAGCATATCCGGCGCGCCCTTCGCGACGACGAGGCGCCCCCCCGGGTGCTCGACGACGACCGACATGCGCTTGCGCTCGGAATCGAACGGGAACTCCGCCGCGCGGCGATACATCGCCTCGAGGCTCGCGCGGGTGACGCCGGCCTTCGCGCCGAGCACGGCGAGCGCCCCTTCCGTCGGGTCGCCTTTGATCGTCCATACCGGCTTCGGCGTTTCCTTCGATCGCTTCTTCTTCCCTTGCGGCTCGGGCACTTCCTCGGTCAGCACGGCATCGTTGCACAGGACGCCGATCTGCAGCAGCCGCCGAAGCGCCTGGTCGTCCTTGACGCCGGCCTTCGCGCCGCGTTCGACGATGTCGCCGACCGGCTCGTAGCCTTCGCCCGATACGTCGAGCAGCCGGCCGCCGATCCACACCCGCGTCACGGTCATTTTATTTTGCGTCAGCGTCCCCGTCTTATCGGAGCAGATGACCGACGCGCAGCCGAGCGTCTCGACGGACGGAAGCTTGCGCACGATCGCCTTGCGCTTGATCATGCGCTGCACGCCGAGCGCGAGCGCGACCGTCACGATCGCCGGCAACCCTTCGGGGATCGCCGCGACGGCGAGCGAGACGCCGGCCAGGAACATGCCGTACGCCGGCTGTCCGTGCATGATGCCGGCGATCACGACGAGCACGGTCAAGGCGAGCGCGACGCCGATCAAAATTTTCCCGAACTGCTCGAGGCGGCGCTGCAGCGGCGTCTCCGCCTCTTCCGTATTGTTGATAAGGTCCGCGATTTTGCCCATCTCGGTGCGCATGCCGGTACGGACGACGACGCCGCGGGCCGTGCCCATCGTAATCATCGTGCCGAGGAAGCCCATGTTGCGCTGATCCCCGAGCGGCACGTCGGCCTCGGGAATCGCGGCCGTCGATTTGGCGACCGGCACCGACTCCCCGGTAAGCGCGGACTCCTCCGCATACACGCTGTTCGCTTCGAGAAAGCGAATGTCCGCCGGCACCCGATCGCCGCTCTCGAGCGCGACGATATCGCCGGGCACGAGCGACTTCGCGGGCACGACGACCCACGCGCCGTCGCGCAGCGCCTTCGCCGTCGGCGCGGACAGCTCCTTCAGCGCCCGGAGCGACCGCTCCGCGCGGAACTCCTGGATAAAACCGAGCACGCCGTTGAGGACGATGATGGCAAGAATCGTAATCGCGTCCAAATATTCGCCGAGCAAGCCCGATATCAGCGTCGCGCCCATCAGCACCAGTACCATGAAATCCTTGAATTGGTTCAAAAACAGCGCCAGCGGGGACAGCTTCACCCCTTCGCTCAACTCGTTGGGGCCGGCTTCCTCCAGCCTTCGCGCGGCTTCGTCCGCCGATAACCCGCGTGACGGGTCGAGGCCGTGGGCGTCCAGCAGCTCCTCGGCCTCCAGTTGGTACCACGTGCGTTCACTCATACCCCCGTGTTCCCTCCCTCGCTTCGAATAACTTGTACTAGGTACAATGTATTCGCGGGGGGACGAGAATATCCCACTTGTCCGGAGACGCGCGGCGGCCGTCGTTGCCTTCTCATTGCGAAAACGCATATAATTCTAAAGATGAAGTCGGGCTGCCGCCCGGCCATCGTCTTACAAGGAGCGAAGACAACTATGGCTTTCGACGGACTCGTCGTACGCGCGGTCGTGCAGGAGCTGCAGCCGTTCGTCGGCGGAAGAATTCATAAAATCCATCAACCGAACGATTCCGATCTCGTCTTTACGCTGCGCGGCTCGGGAACGACGCGCAGGCTGCTGGTGTCCGCGAACCCGACGTATCCGCGGTT
The DNA here is from genome assembly GCF_035645235.1 of Paenibacillus sp. Lineage (GTDB taxonomy): Bacteria > Bacillota > Bacilli > Paenibacillales > YIM-B00363 > Paenibacillus_AE. The sequence goes on along the minus strand of NZ_DASQMZ010000010.1, from coordinate 44,900 downwards.
CCACCTGACCGAGCGCGCCTACGTCAATCCGCTCGAAGCGCCGATGTTTTGCATGCTGCTGCGCAAGTACTGCGAGAACGGCGTCGTCGAATCGATCGAGCAGCTCGGCATGGAGCGCATCGTGCATATCCAGGTGCGCCAGCGGGACGAGCTCGGGGACGTCGGCGTGAAACGCATCGTCTTCGAGCTGATGGGCCGGCACAGCAATATCGTGCTCATGGACCCGGAATCCGGCGTCGTGCTCGAGGCCGCGCACCGCGTGACGCCCGCCATCAGCGCGCATCGCATCGTCGTGCCGGGCGCCGTCTATACGCCGCCGCCGGAGCAGGAGAAACGCAATCCGTTGGAGGTTTCGAAGAGGGACATCGCCGACGCCCTCGGCGCGGACGCCGGAGACCCCGGCGCCGCGGCGCAGCGGCTCGTCGAGACGTACTCGGGCATCAGCCCGCTGGCCGCGCGCGCGATCCTCGCCGGCGCCTCCGATCCGGCCGCCGCTTTCGCGGACGCGATGGCGCGCATTCGCTCGCACGAGTACGAGCCGAATATCGCGACCGAGCCCGGCCGCGGAAAGTCGTATTTCTCGGTCGTCCCGCTCCGGTTTGCCTTCGACGGCGCGGTCGTGGAGACGTTCGACAACGTCAGCGCATGCCTGGAACGCTACTATGGGGACAAGGCGGAGCGCGATCTCGTCAAGCAGCGAACGTCGGATCTTGCGAAGCTGCTGGCGAACGAGCGCAGCAAGAACGAGAAGAAGCTCGAGAAGCTTGCGGATACGCTCGAAGAGGCGCGGGACGCGGATCGGTATCGCGTGTTCGGGGAGCTGCTGAACGCGTATATGCACACGTTCGCCAAGGGGGCCGACGCCGTCGAGGTAGCCAACTATTACGACGAAGCGCAAGCCTCCGTCACGATTCCGCTCGATCCGCTGCTGACGCCGTCGGAGAACGCGCAGCGGTATTTTAAAAAATACCAGAAGATGAAAAACAGTCTCGCCGTCGTCGAAGAACAGATGGCGCAGGCCCGCGAAGAAATCGCCTATATGGAGCTGCTTCTTCAGCAGCTGGAGGGCGCCTCCTTGCAGGATATCGAAGAAATCCGCGCCGAGCTGGTCGAAGGCGGGTACTTGCGTCATCGCGGCGGGAAGGACGCGCGGCGAGCGCGCAAGAACGACAAGCCCGCGGTGCACGCCTACGAATCGTCCGAGGGCGTGCCGATCTACGTCGGCCGCAACAACGCGCAGAACGATTATATTACGAACCGTCTCGCCCGTCCGTCCGATACATGGCTGCACACGAAGGACATTCCGGGCTCGCACGTCGTCATCCGCGGCGACGCGTTCGGCGACGTCACCCTCGCGGAAGCCGCGAACCTCGCCGCGTATTACAGCAAGGCGAAGCAGTCGAGCCTCGTGCCGGTCGATTATACGCTCGTGCGCCACGTGAAGAAGCCTTCCGGCGCCAAGCCCGGCTTCGTCATCTACGACAAGCAAAAGACGCTGTTCGTTACGCCCGACGAAGCCCGCGTCCGCGCGCTCCGTCCGCTCAAGTGACCCGGCGCCGGAACGGGCGCGAAAAAACCTCCCTTGCCGCCGAAGCGGCGGGGGAGGTTTTCGCGTTGGAGTCACACCGAAAGGATCGCCTTGATTTTCGGAAGCGACGCTTTGGCGTCGCCCGCCAGCAAATGGACGGCGCGCGTCCCCTGCAGGACGGCGTCTTCTCCGATGACGCGTCCGCCGACGAACACCTTCGTCCGCGTTCCTTGCGCCGCGATGGCGTCGTCGAGTCTGCGGAGGAACGGGACGGTATTCCGATATGCGTCCATCGTCGATACGCCGAAGGCGAACGCGCGCGGCGTCGCTTGGCGGAGACAGTCCATAATCCCCTTCTCGGAAGGGGAGGTGCCTAAATAGACGATTTGAAATCCTTGCTGCAATGCGTAGAAGCCAAATAACAGCACGCCGATCTCGTGCCGCTCGTACGGCGAGCACGCCGTGACGAACAACGGCTGGGACGGCGCGGCGACAAATAAATTTTTCATCGCGAGCAATCTGTCGCGGACGAAGTGACTGCCGAAATGCTCTTGGTATTCGGACGCCTCGCCGCGGAGCCACATCTCGCCCAGCTCGACGAGCGCCGGCTGCAGGACGCGCGCCAGCACGAAATCAAGCCGATGCAGCGCCGTCAGATGGTCGAACAGTTGCTGGGAGCCGCGATAATCCAGCCGTAAGAAGAAGGTTAAAAATTGCCGCTGATACTCTTCCGCGCTCGGAATGGCGGCCGCGTTCGGCGACGCCGGCGCGCCGAACCATTCGGCCTCGGCGAACGGCCCCGGAAGCCCGCCCGCTTGGAGCTCCTGCACCGCGAGCCCGATGGGTACTCCTGCGTCCACGCGCCCCTTCAGCCAAAGGAACGTCTCTACATGCTCCTTGGTATACCCGCGGTACCCGTTCGGGAACCGCGACGGCGACACGACGCCGTACCGCTCCTCCCACTTTCGGATGAGCTGCGTAGACAAGCCGGTTCGCAGAGACACTTCTTTGATGGTATGAAGCCGCTTGTTCATAAGTTCCTCCGGAGTGCAAGGCTCGACGCAGCCTCCGTGATCGGAATTCCTTATGACATTATAAAGAATTGTCAAACGTTATACAACCTGCCCGCTCGGAATTGTCAATATTTGCCTTATGGTTTCCCTACGGCAATGTAACGAAACCCGCGCTCCCGCATCGTATCGGCGTCGAACACATTGCGTCCGTCGAAGACGATCGGCAGGCGCAGCGCCAGCTTCGCCCGATCGAGGTCGATCGTCCGCACCTGATCCCATTCCGTGACGACCAGCATCGCGTCCGAGCCTTGCAGCGCTTCGTACGGGTCGTCGAAAATCGGAACGCCCGGCAGCAGCGCCGCGGCCTTCGGAGCGGACACCGGATCGTACGCCCGCACCTTCGCGCCGTATTGGAGCAGCATCGAAATAATATCGAGGGAGGGCGCGTCCCGGAGATCGTCCGTATTGGGCTTAAAGCTCAGCCCCATGACGGCCAGCGTCTTGCCCGCAAGGTCGCCATCGAACGCCGCGCGTACCTTGCGAACGAAGCGCTGCCGCTGCAGCTGATTCACCTCGATGACGGCTCGCATGATCTTAAAGTCGTAATCGACGTTCTCGGCGATAAACAGCTGCGCGCGGGTATCCTTCGGCAAGCAAAACCCGCCGTATCCGATCCCCGCGTTCAAGAAGGACGGCCCGATACGCTTATCCATGCCCATACCTTTGGCCACCATGCCGATGTCGGCGCCGACCTTCTCGCAGACGTTCGCCATCTCGTTAATGAACGAAATTTTCGTCGCGAGGAACGAATTCGATGCGTATTTGATCAGCTCCGCGCTTTCCCGGTTCGTCTTGAGCGCCGGCGCGCCGAACGGAGCGAGCGCGGCGAGCACCCGCTCCGCGGCCGCGTCCGACGTCGCGCCGACGACGATGCGGTCCATATGGAACGTGTCGTGCACCGCCGTCCCTTCCCGAAGAAATTCCGGATTCGACACGACCTCGAACGAGACGCCAGGCCGCGCGCGGGAACGGAGCAGCGTCTCCGCCATCGTGCCCGTGCCGACGGGCACGGTGCTTTTCATGACGACGATCTTGCTCTCGCGCGCCGCTTCCGCGATGCCGACGAGCGCCGACCTCACCTGCGACATGTCGACGTCGCCGTTATCGAGCGCGGGCGTCCCGACGGCGACGAACAAAAGCTCCGACGCTTCGACCGCGTCTTTCGCTTCCGTCGTGAACGAAAGCCGCCCGCGCTCGACGTTGCTGCGGACGAGCTCCTCGAGCCCTGCTTCGTAGATCGGCATTTCGCCTCGCAGCAGCGAGGCGATTTTCCGCTCGTCCGGATCGGCGCAGACGACGCGATGGCCGACCTCGGCGAGACAGGCGCCAGAGACGAGGCCGACATAGCCCGCCCCCAGCACGCCGATACGCATCGATTCATTCCCCATGACCGGTTACGCTCCCTCCCAGCTCCGTACGAGCTCGGTCAAGTACGCCTTCATCTCCGGAGCCAAATCCGGCCGACGAAGCGCGAACTCGATCGTCGCCTCGATATAGCCGAATTTGTCCCCGACGTCATACCGCTTGCCTTGTACCGTGTAAGCCATCATTTGGTTCCGGCGGTTCAGCTCCCGCAGCGCGTCGGTCAGTTGAATTTCGCCGCCGCGTCCCGGCTGCTGACGCTCCAAAATTTCAAAGATGCCGGGCTCGATGACGTATCGGCCGATGACGGCGAGATTGGAAGGCGCTTGGTCTCGGTCCGGCTTCTCCACGAGGTCGACCACACGCGAAGCGTTCGGCTCGCCCGGCACCGCGCCGTCCGGAGAGACGATCCCATACTTCTCGACCTCTTCCCAAGGCACTTCCTGTACGGCGAGCAACGACGACCGATGCGCCTCGTACAGCCGAAGCATCTCCCGGAGCGCCAGCGGATCGGACTCGATAATATCGTCGCCGAGCAGCACGGCGAACGGCTCGTTCCCTATGAACGTACGCGCGCACAGCACCGCATGCCCAAGGCCGAGCGGCTGCTTCTGCCGGATGTAGTGGATGTCGACCATCTGGGAGATGTCGCGCACCTGCCGGAGCATCTCCTCCTTGCCCTTCTCTTCGAGCATGAGCTCCAGCTCGACCGATTTGTCGAAGTGGTCCTCGATCGCGCGCTTGTTTCGCCCGGTAACGATGATTATGTCGGTAATGCCCGCCTCGATCGCTTCCTCCACGATGTATTGAATGGCCGGCTTGTCGACGATCGGCAGCATCTCCTTCGGCTGCGCTTTCGTCGCGGGCAGGAATCGCGTGCCGAGACCCGCCGCCGGAATAATCGCTTTACGAATCATGAAGGATCCCTCTCTTCTTCTTGTTGTGAAACAACCGCTCGACGGTCTCTTCGTCCGTGCGCCTCGACCCGAGCATCGCGCGGAACGGATCGCCGTCCCGCACGCCGTGAAAGTCGGAGCCGGCCGTCGCGGCCAAGCCGAGCCGCGCCGCCGTATCCCGAAAGCTTCGTTCCTGCTCGTCGGTATGATCGGCATGGCCCGCCTCGATGCCGTCCAGCATCGGTCCCAAGCGGGCGATCAGCTCGTCGGCGCCGCGATACAGCCCCGGATGCGCCAGGACGGCGACGCCGCCGGCCTCCCGAATCCAGCGAATCGCCTCCTCCGGGGAAATTCGCTCCGCGGCGACGTACGCGGAAGCGCCCTCGCCCAAGTACGAGTCGAACGCCTCTCTCGCGGTCGATACGTACCCTTTGCGCACCAGAAGCTCGGCGATATGCGGCCGGCTGACCGAGACGTCTCCGTCCGCCCTACGCTCGGCGGCGATGCGCTCGGCTTCCTCGAGCCGCACGTCGAAGCCGATCCGGCGGAGCGCCTCGAGCATCGCTTCGTTCCGGCCGCGCCGGACGTCTCGGTTCGCGGCGAGCCGTGCGGCGAAGGCGTCATCGAACGGGTCGACCCACAGCCCGAGGACGTGGACGTCGCCGGCCTGCCCCCGCGCGCTGATCTCTACCCCGGGCACGACGTCGACGCCGTGTTCGCCTCCCGCGTCCACCGCCTCGGCGACTCCGGCGACCGTATCGTGATCCGTCACGGCGATGCCCCGCAGCCCTCGCTGCGAAGCCAGTTCGACGCATGCCCGGGGAACGAGCAAACCGTCCGAGGCGGTCGTGTGCATATGCAAATCGTAGCCTTGCCCGATTTTCCCTTTTACAACCATTGGCTTAAATCTTTCTCCCGGAGGAACGAGAGGAACGTCACCGCCGAAATCGGCAATAGATTGGATTTCAGATACGTCGCGTAAAACTGCCGATCGAATCGGATGCCCTCGATCGGCACCATCCGGAGGACGCCGAGCGTCAACTCATGCTTTACGGACGTCTGGGACAAGAACGTGATGCCGAGCCCGGCCTCCACCGCCGACTTGACGGCGCCGGTGCTGCCCAGCTCCATGACGATCTTCATTCGTCCCGCGTCGATGCCCTTGCGGGCCAACTCTTCCTCCATCACCTGCCTCGTACCGGAGCCTTGCTCCCTTAAGATAAACGGAAACTCCAATACGTCGTCCATCGTCGCGCCGCTTCGTTCGGTCAGCGGATGACCGTCCGGGACGATCAGGCGCAATTCGTCGCTGAGCACCGGCTCCGTGTGCACGTCGGGATGGACGACCTGCGCTTCGATCAGCCCGAACGTCAATTGATGGCGCAGCATCTCCTCCAAAATTTGCGCGGAATTCATCACCTTCATCTGGATGGCGATATTCGGGTACGCTTGGTTGAACGGGCCGAGCAAGCGCGGCAATATGTATTCCCCGACCGTCAGACTCGCGCCGAGCAGCAGCCGCCCTTGCAGCATATGCGTGAAGCGCGACATCGCCAGGTCGGTTTCCTTTACCAAGTCTATGCTTCGTTTCGCATAAACCATGAGCGCTCTTCCCGCTTCGGTCAGCTCGATTTTTTTCGTCGAACGGAGAAACAGCTTCGTGCCGAAATATTCCTCGAGCGCTTGAATTTGCATCGTGACCGCCGGTTGAGTCATGTGCAGCGCCTGCGCCGCGGCGGAGAAGCTGCCTCGGTCCGCGACCGTGTAAAAGATATGCAGCTGATGGAAGTTAAGCGCCATGCGAAAGAACCCCCGTGCGTCGGATACCTGCATTTCCAATTATACACGAAAGAAGCGCGGCATACCTCCCGCCGCGCTTTCCGTCAATGCCGTGTATTCGGTTATCGCCGCTTTCGGCTGTTTTTGATCAGCGTCATACGCCGCGAATGGCGCAGCCAAGAGTAATATGTCCGTAAATCTCGAAGCTCCATCGTCTCGGACATGCGGCCAAGGAAGGTCACCACGATCATCTTGTGCAGCGGATTGCCGACCAAATCCCGATGTCGGTCGGATTCGGAAAATTCCGCGACGAACACAAGGTCGTCTTCCACCGTGTAGACGTCTTGCTCGTTCCGATAATACGATTTGACCGTGCCGTTCTTCAGGTGCTCCCAGAGGAACGCGCAGATGTCGTCTGTCCCCGTCTTCTCGGATTCGACCCGATCCAACCAACGCGCCTTGGCATGGTTGGTGACGATGATGTCTGCGACTTTTTTGTCAGCCAGCTGCACATAAAACGATTCGTAAGTGCTATAACGATCCATCTTCTTGTCCTTCATTCGTCATTCCCTCCATTCCTTGAGCCGCCGCGCAAATGTTAACGACGTTTATATCTTTATATTACAGTATCTTACGGGAATTTCCAGACATTTTGAAACGCATAAAAAAATGCCCTCCGAAGGCCAGAGGGCATTGCAAAATGATCGAAAATATGTCTAGTAAGAGTAAAATCTTGTTTTATCCGGCATATTACTGTTATATTCCGTACGGATTTCGCTTCGATACGAACGCTCCACTTTCTTTACGTAGGGCAATCGTTGTATACTTTTCAACGTCTCTTCCGCGCGGTCCGCGTTCAGGTAGATGACCGCATAGTTCATTTTGCGAGAAACATAGTGCAAGGAACCGTATTTTTCCAAATTTCGTGCCGGCTTCGCGTCGTTCAGCCAGACGATATAGCCCGTACGTTCTGCGATCAATGGGATCCCTCTTTCCTAAGGAGAAGTGGACGAATGAACAATCAATCGATTCCGCTCGTCTCGGTTACGCGCGGCGGCCTCGTCGAATGCGTGCATCGCGGCCATATCGCCGTCGTGGATGCCGAAGGCCGGGCCGTCGCCTCGGCGGGCGAGCCGGCTTTCGCGACCTACGCGCGCTCCGCCGCCAAGCTGCTTCAGGCCGTTCCCGTCGTCGCGTCCGGCGCGGCGGCCCGATTCGGACTCGACGCCTCCGAGCTGGCCTTGCTTTGCGCCTCCCATAACGGCGAGGAGCAACACGTCGAAGCCGTCGCCCGCATTCTCGCGAAGCTCGGCCTCGCGGAAGACGCGCTGCAATGCGGCGCGCATCCGCCGTACCACAAGGCGTCCGCGGCGAAGCTTCGCGACTCGGGCGAGCGTCCGCGGGCGGTGCACAACAACTGCTCCGGCAAGCACGCCGGCATGCTCGCGCTCGCGAAGCATCTCGGCGCCTCGCTCGACGACTACAAGCGCCCGGACCACCCGGTGCAGCGGGCGATGCTCGCGTCGTACGCCTCGTTCGCCGGCGTCGCCGAAGCGGACGTCGTCCTCGGCGTCGACGGCTGCGGCGTGCCCGTTTACGGCGCTCCGCTCGCCTCGCTCGCGCTCGCATACGCCCGGCTCGGCGCCCCGCGCGCTGACGGTCCGGAGGCCGACGCGTGCCGCGCCGTCGTCTCCGCCTTGCGGGCGCATCCGGAGATGCTGGCCGGCACGGACCGATTCGACACCGAGCTCATCCGAGTCACGCGGGGCCGCATCGTCGGCAAGATGGGCGCGGAAGGCGTCTTCGCCGTGACCGTCCCGGACGAAGGGCTCGGCCTTGCGCTGAAGATCGAGGACGGCGCGCAGCGCGCGCTGTACCCCGCGGTCGTCGAAGCGCTCCTTCGCCTCGGCTGGATCGATGCCGCCGAAGGCGAAGGGCTCGCGGCCTACCATCGGCCGCCGATCCATAACTGGGGCGGCGACGAGGTCGGCGCGATCGTGCCGGCGTTCGACCTTCGGTAATCGCCGCGGAACCGCCCGCCCCAAATCTCCTTACCCGCAGCCGCAGCTCCCGCCCGAGCCGCACCCGCCGCCGGATTTCGGCAGCGGGTCGTTGCTCGGCACCTTAATCGAGTCCGACACGGCATGCGCGATGACGACGGAGACGTCGTACAGCAGCGCGTCCAGCGCTTTCTCCGCCCGCTTAAACTCCCGAGCCGACTCGATCGCATCCATCTCCGCCTCGACGGCGCGTACGGCGTCCATCGCTTCGTGATAATTCGGATGGTAATGCCCGAACCGCTCGCACTCGGCGAAGCGCTCCTTCGCCCGCGCCATCTTCCCCAGCATCGCTTTCACTTGCGGATCTTGCTCCATGCGTTCTTTCCAATATAGAAAATCGGCCATCTCGACCGAACGCAGCATCGCGTCGGCCAGATCGCTCGTCTTCGACAGCAGCATGGAAAAATCCAATGCCTCGCGCTCCATTACGCTCATGGATTTCCACCTCGTCTATATTCAGTAGCTATCACGGCTTCTATCATATCACGAAACCGTGTATCCGGACTAGGCTTGTTCGGGCAAGAGCAACTGCGCTTCCGCGCAGGCGCCCGACGGGACGCTCGTCTCCTCGCCGTCGATATAGCCTTGTACCACCCATTCGCCGCCGACGGGCGTGACGCGCCTCGGAACGAGCTCGACTTGCCGTCCGTCGACGACGAGCCGCACCGCCGTCCGCGCTTCGATCGCCGTCTCCACCAGCTCCCGCACGGTCGAAGCATGATATTTGCGGAGCGAGCGAAGCCATGCCTGCGGCACCGACGCGATGCGCTCTCTGAGCCTCGAAGCGCCGACGGGAGACGGATCGAGCGGGAACAGCGCCGCGTTGCGCCGCGAATGGACGAGCCCGGAAGAAGCCGGCGTTCGCAGCGAATCGCCGTCCGCCGCCTCCCGCTCTCCCGCGCCGGCCGCATCGGCTCCCCCGCTTCCGGTTCGAACGGAGAAGCCTTGCTTCTTGAGCGTCTCGGCCAGCCCCTTCGCCTTGCTTCGATCCACGATAAAATCAAGCTCGCCGAGTCGGGCGACGAGGCAGCCCGCGAACGCCGGGTCCGCCTCCACATGCGCCGCGTCTTCGGCGTTCCTGCACCGCAGCAGCGTCACGTCCTCGAGCGTCATCGCTCCGTACGCGCTTGTCCATTGGCGCAGCGACGCCTCGACGGTCTCCGGCATGCCGTAGGCGGCGCGCGAGCGCACGAAATCGAGCAGCGCGCCGCCGTCCCTTCCGCCGGCGAGCGCACGCTCCCAGCTCTCCTTCGTAATCCGATATCGGTCGACCGCGTCGCCGCCGGCGTAATCGGCGCAAGCCTCGAGCTCCCATCGCGCCCGCAGCGGCGCCGCCGGCGGCACGATCACTTCGAAATCCGGCTGCACGTACCATTGCGACTCGGCCTCGTCGACCGGCTCGATCGCCGGCAGCCTCGCGGCCGCGCCGTCCGGCGAATCGCCCAGCTCGGCGAGGCCGAACGCCGCCATCGGCTCCAGCCAGTATGCGACGATCGCGTCGCGGGCTGCTTCCGCCGTTCGGCCGCCCGTCGGAACGCCGGAGGCCAACAGCGCCTCCGCCAGCCGGTCGACCGAAAACCATCGGCCTTCCGGCACGTTCCGAATCGCCGCAGCCCCGTGCTGCAGCCAGACGTCCGGCGGCGTATAGACGTCCCACCACAGCTTACGTATTTTTCGTTCGACGTCCGGGAGCGGCGTATCGAGCCATTCGTCCAGGCGGGAGCGATCGACCGCGACGGACGCGGGGCCCGTCCGCGCCAAGCCGAGCCGCAGCGCGGCGTCGAAGACGACGGCGAGCGGCTTGTCCAGCTTATCTTGATGCAGGTACGCGATATCCAGCCCGCGCAGCGACGCTTCCGACGCATCGATGCGCGCCGCGAGTCGCGCAGCGTCCTTCTTGTGGAACGTCCCCTTCTGCGTGAGCGCGAGGCCGCGATGCGCCGTCTCCGCCAAAAAAAACAACACGAGCTTCGCCAGCCCGGCCTTCGGCTCGTACGCCGGGGCCGCTTCGCCGTCCGCGAGCGCCGCATCGGCGATGGCGGTGACGAAGTGACGCTGCCAATCGTCGAACAGCCCGGGGGCAAGCGAATGAATCGTCTCTCCCCAAGCCTTCCGCCTCGTCTCCACGATGCCGCGTTCCCGCAGCCGTTCGATGCCGAGCTCCGCCTCGAAGCCGGTCAACCGGCCCGCAAACGCGCGCTCAAGCGCCTCGGCGGCGAACGGCTCCTCCGCGAATCGAAGCACGATCGCCTCGAGCGTCTTGCGTTCGACCTTCGTTAACGCGAATTCGTTCATCCGGCTTGCCCTCCTTCCCCCGGGTTCGCGAACGCCGGTTCGCCGCCCTGCAGCTCCTCCTCCGCTTCGCGCCACGGGGCGCTGCGGTACCGATAGCCTTGCTCCACCAGAAACATCTGCCGCTTCATCGCGAACTCGAGCTCCTTCGTATCCTCCGATACGAGCGCATAGAAGTAGGCGGTATTATCCCCTGCCTTCGGGCGCAGCACGCGTCCGAGCCGCTGCGCCTCCTCCTGCCTCGAGCCGAAGCTGCCCGACACTTGAATGGCGACGGCCGCGTCGGGCAAATCGATCGCGAAGTTCGCGACCTTCGACACGATCAGCACCCCGATTTCGCCTCGGCGGAACGCGCCGTACAGCGCTTCCCGCTCCGCGGAAGGGGTCTCGCCCGTCACGATTGGAGCGCCGAGCGCCTCCGAGAACCGCCGCAGCTGATCCAAGTATTGTCCGATCACGAGCGTCGGCGTGCCGCGATGCCGTTCGAGCAGCCGGCCGGCGGCGCGCAGCTTGGCCGGGTTCTCTCCGGCGATCCGATGCTGCTCCCGCGCCGTCGCCTTCCGGTACGCCTCCAGCGTGTCCGCCGGCATCGGCACCCGCAGCTCCGCGCACTCGACGGACGCGATCCAGCCCTGCCGTTCGAGCCGCTTCCACGGCACCTCGAGCCGCTTCGGGCCGACGAGCGAGAAGACGTCTTCTTCGCGTCCGTCTTCGCGCACGAGCGTCGCCGTCAGGCCGAGCCGGCGGGTCGCCTGAATTTCCGCCGTCGCCCGAAACACGGGAGCCGGCAGCAGATGCACCTCGTCATACACGATAAGGCCCCAGGACCGTTCGCGGAACAGCTTGAGGTGGGAAAATTCCCCGTCCTTCGTCTTGCGGTGCGTCAGCATTTGATACGTGGCGATCGTCACCTGCCGCACCTCCTTGCGGTCGGCGCCGTATTCGCCGATCTCTTCCTCCGTCAGCGTCGTCTTGTCGAGCAGCTCCGCCCGCCACTGCTTCACCGACGTCGAATTCGTCGTCAGAATGAGGGTCGCCCGGCCGAGCCGCGCCATCGCGCCGATGCCGATGACGGTCTTCCCGGCGCCGCACGGCAGCACCAGCACGCCGCTGCCGCCGGTCGCCGCGCCGCCGCGATAGAACGCCTCCACCGCCTCCGCCTGGTAATCGCGAAGCGCGAACGGCTTGCCGGAGCGGCGCAGCGTATCCCGCAGCGCGATGCCGACCGGCTCGCCCTCTTGATATCCGGCCAAGTCGACGACCGGATATCCAAGGCGCATGAGCTCTTGCTTGACCGCGCCCCGCTCCGACAGACGCACGGCGATCGTATGCCGTTCCTCCGCCGGGCTCGGTTCCCAGTACGAGCGCAAGGCGTCGTACGAGGTGATTTTGCGGAGCGTCGCCTCGTCCTCGCAGCGCAGCACGAGCTGCTTGCCGACCCGTTCGATGCGCACGAGGCCGTATCGATTGACGTACGTCCGTATATCGCGGACGACGGCGGCGGGCACGCCGAATTTCGCGTATGTAGTCAGCGCTTCCACGATTCCTTCGGCCGTCGCCCCCGCCGACGCCGCGTTCCAAAGCGACAACGGCGTAATTCGATACGTATGCAGCCCGTCCGGGCTCTTGGCGAGATCAGCGAACGAGGACAGCTTCTCGCGCGCCTCGTCGGCCCGCGGATGCCGCGTCTCGAGCAGCACCGTAAAGTCGCTTTGGACGATTAACGGCTTATCCTTCATGCCGCGCCTCCTCTCGGAATTGCTTATATGCAAAAAATCCGTTTCCCCGAAGGAAAACGGAGCCGCCGCATCGATCAGTTATGCCCGATCGATTGCTTGTGCTTTTCGGAAATTTCGCTGAGCGCATGTCCGGCCTCTTCCTCGAGCTTGGATCGGACGGCCAAGTCGCCGATCGCCACGACGCCGACGAGTTCGTTGTTTTCCACGATCGGCAGGCGGCGAATTTGGTTTTTCGCCATCAGCCGCGCCGCTTCGTCGACCGGCGTCGTCGGCGGCACCGAGACGACCTGTTGGTCGCTCATGACTTCCTTGACGGCCGTCGAGCCGGAATGCTTCTCCGCGTAGCCGCGCACGACAAGGTCGCGGTCCGTGACGACGCCGAGCAGCTGTTTTCCTTCTACGACCGGAATGAAGCCGATGTCGTGCTGTTTCATTTTCAAGGCGATCTCGTAGATGTTATCCTTCAAGGTCACCGTAACGATGTCGGTTTGCATGATGTCTCTGACGGTTTTTACCGTTCCGTTTGCGTTCATGGGTTCATCCCTCCTCCTCCATAGAATCTCCGGACGAGGAGGAAACCATTCACCGCTTCGTCGCCAAATCGTAGAGCAGTTGCACGCTCGTCTCCAGCGCCCGCTCGTCGATGTCGAACAGCGGGTGGTGGTGCGGCGCGGTGACGTCGTCGTTCCCGGCGCCGACGAAGAGAAAGCAGCCCGGCACGCGGTCGAGGTAAAAGGAGAAATCCTCTCCAGCCATAAGCGGCTGGCAGACGCGCACGGCGTCCTCGCCGAACCGCTCCCTCGCAAGGCGCCGCACCCGGTCGGTCGGCTCGGCATGATTGACGACCGGCGGGTAGCCGAAGGAGTAATCGATCTCGAACGAAGCGCCGAACATGGCGCACGTCGTCTCGAGCACCTGCTCGAGCCGTTCTTTCACGTACAACCGGCTCTCCGGAGTCATCGTGCGCACCGTGCCCTGCAGCTTGCATTCCGAGGCGATGACGTTGAACGTCGTCCCGCCGTGGAACGCGCCGACCGAAATGACGTGCGGAAGGATCGGGTCCGTGTTCCGGCTGACGATCGTCTGCAGGTTGACGACCAGGTGCGACCCGATCGCCACCGCGTCGATCGCTTGGTGCGGCAAGCCGCCGTGGCCGCCTTTGCCGAAGATGCGGATCGTAAATTCGTCGGAGGCGGCCATCAGCGGACCCGGGGCGGTCTGCACGGTGCACGCCGGGAATTGCGACCATAGATGGATGCCGTAAATTTCGTCGACGCCGTCGAGCGCGCCGTCCCGTATCATCGCCTGGGCGCCGCCGGGCGGCAGCTCCTCGGCAGGCTGGAACAGCAGCCGTACGGCGCCGGTCCAAGACGCCCGCGATTCCGCCAGCAGCTCGGCCGCGCCCAGCAGCGCCGAGGTGTGGCCGTCGTGGCCGCAAGCATGCATGACGCCGGGGACCGTAGACGCGTACTCGACCGTCTTCTGATCTTGAATCGGGAGCGCGTCCATATCGGCGCGGAGCGCGATGCGCTTTCCCGCGCCCGCGCCGCCGTCGAGATCGGCGACGACGCCGTGGCCGCCGACGCCGGTCCGCACGCGCCAGCCCATCTCCGTCAGATGGCGCGCGACGAAGGCGGCGGTCTCCTTTTCCGAATAAGAGACTTCCGGGTATTTATGCAAATGACGCCTCCATGCGATCACCTTGTCCATGGTGCGTTGTCGAATCGATTCCATTGCGGCACTCTCCTTCCGGGGCTTCGGACGTTCGGTTGCGCGTTGCTTCTATCTTAACAGATTTGTCGCTTTCGTTCGCGGATTAAGGTTGCGTCCATGGTGTATTCATAATATCATGAGGTTGTCGCTCTCCGCGACACTTATGCGGATTTGGTTACGGGAGGAATGCAAGTTGTTGATCGAAGATAGCGGATTGAATGGATTGCAAGCGGAGCTGGCCGATTTGGACGAGTCGTCCGAGAAGCTCGGCTTCGTTCGCTGGCAATGGGAATATACCCGCGCCACGTACGATTTGAAGCTCGAGGACAAGCCGAATCGCGAGGATTACTTCCTGCGCATCAATACGCGGGCGGTCGAGGGCAAACTCGAAAACCCGGCCGCGGTGCTGGCCGTCGAGCACGTATACCTTGGGCGGGCGACGTTCCCGCACGGGCTCGACTACGCATCTCCGGTGCCGGAGGCGATCCTGAAGAGCGCAAAGCAGAAGCTGGCCGCGTTAAAGCAGCTTCTCGCCTAACGGGACGGACCGCCCATGGCACGCAGAGGGACGCCTGATTTTTTCTTGTTTCTGATGACCGTCTTGCTTGTCGGATTCGGCATCGTCATGGTGTTCAGCGCAAGCGGCCCCGAAGCGGCGACGCAATACGGCGACGCCCTCTGGTACACGAAAAAACAAATTTTGGCCGCGGGCCTCGGGGTCGTCTTGATGCTCGCGTTCATGAACGTCCCCTTCCTTCGCTGGAAGAAGCTTTATTTGCCCTTCTTCGTCGGCGTGGTAGGCCTCTTGGTCTTCGTCTTGACCCAGCCGGCGGGCGAGAGGCCCCGCAGCTGGATCGATTTCGGCGTCATGTCGATTCAGCCGGCCGAATTCGCCAAGCTCGCGATCATTATTTACTTGGCGTCCATCATTACGCGCAAGGGCGAGAAGTTCGAGCAGTTTCGCACCGGCTTGCTGCCGGTCGCGCTCGTCGTCGGCAGCGTCGGCGGTCTTATTTTGATGCAGCCCGACTTCGGCTCGACGGTCGTCTTTCTGTTCTGCGCCGCGATCGTCATCGTGGCGGGCGGCGCGAATTTGCGCCACCTGCTGCTGGGCGTCGTCGCGATCGCGGTGGCGGGCACGCTGTTCCTCGGCGGCAAGCTGATATCCGGCGACGACGGCGGCGAACGCGGCTACCAGATGAAGCGGATCGAATGTTATTTGGATCCGTGGCACGACACGCAAAATTGGTGCTGGCAGCAGGTACAGGCCGAGATGGCGTTCGGGCACGGCGGCGTGACGGGCGCGGGCTTCGGGCAAAGCGTCCAGAAGTTGTTTTACTTACCGGAAGCGCAGAACGACTTCATCTTCGCCATTATCGGCGAGGAGCTCGGGTTTATCGGCGTGACCGTGTTCTTGCTTTTATACTTAGCGTTCTTATGGAGAGGCATCATCGTCTCGTTGCGGTGCGCCGACCCGTTCGGCACGCTTGTCGGGATCGGCATCGTCGGCATGTTCGGCATTCAAGCGTTCATTAACATCGGCGGCGTGACGCGCGCGATCCCGATGACCGGCATTACGCTGCCGTTCATCTCTGCCGGCGGCTCTTCCCTGCTCGTCAGTCTGATGAGCATGGGCGTGCTGCTGAGCGTGTCCAGGGGAACCGTCCCCGCGTCCAAGCCGGCGGAGCCGAAAGCGAACGGACGCAAAACGAAAGGCAAGGCGACGTCTCGCGTACCCGAGCACGTGCCGATGATTCGTTAGAACGTAAAGAGGCCTCCGGGGAAACCCGGCGGCCTCTTAGTTCGTTGTGCGGGAAAACATAAAGGGCCGCCGCATTCGGCAGCCCTTCCGCTTTCCCGTAATATGCTATTTCACTCGCACCGTCGGCGCCGGCGCCTCTTCCGGCTCTTCGCCCGGCAGCTGCACGCCTTCGACCTTCACGTTCACTTCCACGACCGTCAATCCCGTCATCGTCTGGATCGCCTCGCGGACGCGCTCCTGAAGCTGCCAGCACACGTCATGAATCGCGACGCCGTAATGGACGATCACACGCAAGTCGACCGCCGCTTCCCGCTCGCCGACCTCGACGGACACGCCTCGCTGCGCATTCTTTCCGGACAATCGCTTCGCCCAACCTTCGGAAATGCCTCCCGACATCGCCGCAATGCCCGGCGTATCGAGCGCGGCCAACCCCGCCACCGTGGCGACGACGTCGTCCGAGATGCGAATGATTCCGCTTCCCTCCGTCATGGCACTCACCTCTTCCCGTTCGCTGTACTTCCATTGTAAAGGGTTTCCGATTCGCCTGCAACTGGGCTTCGCCTCGAAAAAAACGGCCCTCGCGGGCCGCGTACGAATCGCGGATCAGTTCGGATTTTGATTAAACGCGAGCGCCTCGTACAGCTGCGCCAAGTTGCGCTCCAGCTTTGCCAGCAAGTCCTTGCCGTCCGCTTCCTGAAGCAGGCCGGCGCGCACGGCGAAGTCGATCTCGCGCGAGAGGCCGTACATCTGCGTATCCAGCACTTCCTCGTACAACGGGCACTTGCGCGTCGCTAAGTTTTCCATCTGCACCTGGATGAGGTTTTCTATTTTATTCGCATCCTCTTGCAGCAACTGTAACGCCTTGTGCGAAAGATGCAGCAACAAATCCGAAGAAGACATGGCGTTCCCCCCTACCGGCAACCGATGATACTTTCATATTAGTCGAAAACGGTCCCGCATACAAGTTGGGAAGGCGCGCCATCGGGCCGAAAACGAAAAAACGACCGTCCGCCGGCGTCCGGCTCGCGATCGTCCCTCTATGCCGACGGCGTACTGCCGCCGGACGGTTTACGCTTTGATCGTCAGTCCGTGCTTCGCGAAGACGTCGACCATCGCCTTCTTCGCTTCTTCCTCGTCCGGACCGTGGACATGCAGCTCGTACGCGCTGTCCGATACGAGCGTCGTGAATAAGCCGAGAATGCTCTTTACGTCGATATACTTGTTATCGTATTGCAGAACGATCGAAGATTTAAATTTACCCGCCGTTTGCGCGATGTCTACGATTGCCGCGTTTTTGTTGTTCGTCATCGTCGTCGCCTCCCATAATGTGACAGCTTTCCTCTATCATACTGCCGGCCTGCCGCGGAATCAAGAGTCTTATTTCAAACGCTCCGGATTCAGACCTTCCAGCTCCGGCAAGACGAACCGGCCGTCCTTGCGAATGAGCACGTCGTCGAACCAAATTTCGCCCCCGCCGTATTCCGGGCGTTGGATCAGGACGAGGTCCCAATGAATCGAGGAGCGGTTCCCGTTATCCGCCTCTTCGTACGCTTGGCCCGGCGTGAAATGAAGGCTGCCGTCGATCTTCTCGTCGAACAACGTATCCTTCATCGGGTGCTGGATGTACGGGTTGAAGCCGATGCTGAACTCCCCGATATAGCGCGCCCCCTCGTCGTTATCGAGAATGTCGTTCAGCTTCTTCGTATCGTTGCTCGTCGCTTCGACGATTTTCCCGTTTTCGAACCGGAAGAAAATGTTTTCGAACGTTATGCCCGAATACACGCTAGGCGTATTGTAGCGCAGGGTGCCGTTCACCGAGTCGCGAACGGGCGCAGTGTAGAGCTCCCCGTCCGGCAAGTTTTTGTCGCCGACGCACTTGACGTTCGGAATGCCTTTGATGGAAAAGGTGAGATCCGTGCCGGGAGAGACGATGCGCACCTTATCCGTTCTCGCCATGAGCGCCGAGAGCGGGTCCATCGCCTTCGACATCTTTTCGTAGTCGAGCGTGCATACGTCGAAGTAGAAGTCTTCGAACGCATCCGTATTCATGCCGGCGAGCTGCGCCATCGACGGGCTCGGATACCGCATGACGACCCAACGCGTATGCCGCACCCGCTGATCCAGATGAACCGGCTTATAATAAGTTTTCTCGTACAATCCCAGCTGCCCGTCCGGAAGTCCCGACAGCTCGCTGGCGTTCTCGCCGGAGCGGACGGCGATGTACACGTCCATGTCCTTCATTCGGTTCAAATCCAGCTGCGCCCAGTGCTCCAAATTTTCCTTCGTCATCGACTTCAGCAAGGTCCGCTGCACGGCCCGGTCCGTCAGCTGGACGTACGGATGTCCGCCGGCCGCATGCACTTCGTCGATAATGCTTTTAAGCAGCTCGCGCTCGGGGCCGATCATCTCGATCAACACGCGTTCGCCTTTCTGCACCCGAGTCGAGTAATTTACGATCGTCTTGGCTAATTTTTGAATTCTAGGATCCTTCAAGAGACTTCCTCCTTCGGCTGTCGCGCGGCCCGCAGGCCCATACTGGACAATTGTAGCATAGCCGTTTTCTTCGGAACAACTCGCGGGGGCGGCGAGCCCGAGGCGATCCTCGGCGCGAAAGAGCCGCCCCCGGAGCGACTTCGCTCGATGGGACGGCTCTCCTTACCCTATGCAGTATTGGTTTTTCCCGTTGTGCTTCGCCGAGTACAACGCCATATCCGCCTTGTAAAACAGCGATTCGACGCTGATTTTTTCGTCGCTCCGGCTCCACTCCGCGATGCCGCACGAGACGGTCACCTGCGGATCGGTTTCCGCTTCGACTCGGCTGCGAATGCGCTCGGCGACGCGCTCGGTTTGCTCGAGCGTCAGCTGAGGGAGGTAAATCGCCAGCTCCTCCCCGCCCCACCGCGCCGCGATATCGGTATCTCGGATGCAGGAGCGCACGATGCCGCTCACCTGCTTTAAAATTTGATCGCCGATCTGGTGGCCGTACGTGTCGTTCACTTGCTTGAAGTTGTCGATATCGACGACGATGAGCGACCCGCGGACATCCTTCGCCTGCATCGAGTGCACTTGTTCATCCAAGTACCTTCGCGCGTATAACCCCGTCAAGTTGTCCGTGATGACCATCCGGTTCAACTCGGCGTGCAGCTGCGCCTTCATGATCGCAAGGCCGATATGTCCCGCGAGCAGCAATAACAGCTTATAATTTTCATAGGTAAAATAACTAGGCTGCGAGTGCGTCACCAGTACGGCGCCGACGACCTCCTCGTTTACGAGGATCGGGGCGGCGATGAGCGAACGGGAGCCCGTGGAATGCATGAGCTTCGACTCGACTCTGGAATTCGCGGCGTAGTCGGACACGATGACCGGTTCCTTCGTTCGATGCAGCAGCCCCGCGAAGCCGTAGTCGAGCTCGAAGATGTCGCTCAGCATCTCCGTCATATTGGTCGCTTGCACGCGGAACGTCCGCGTCTTGCGGTCGAGCTCCAAGATGCAGGCGAAGTCCGCTCGGAACACCTCGATCAATTCCTGGCAAGCGTATTGAAATATTTCGGAGACGCGCAGACTTTGATTCAGCCGCTTCGTAATTTCGTTGATCAGCCGCAGCTCCGTCACGAGCAAATTCGACTGTTCGTACAGCTTCGCGTTCTCGAACGCCGCACCGGCGGTTTCGCCGATGCCGACCAGCAGGTCGATCTGCTCGGGACCGAGCGGGCTCCCGCTTGCGCGAACCTCCAGCACGCCGTACACGCCCTGCTTACCGATCAACGGCACGGCGGCGGCGAAAGCCGGCAGGCCGGACGCGTCCGCTCCCTCCGCGGGATGGCCCAGCGCAGGTTTGCCTTCCATGAAGGCGCGGGTGCAAAGATCGTTGCCGTCGTGCCGGAACACCAACGGCAGTACCGACGGATCGGTAGGCGCCGTATCTTGAGACATATATACTTGGGAGACGGCTTCCGGGAAATGTCCCTTCAGCGAGGTCACGATATGCTTTAACACGCCGTCCGTCGTCTGCTGCAAAAACAACGATCGGCTTAAATCGAACATCGAACGATAAAAGCTCTCGGAACCGCCCATCCTCCCCGCCTCCTTGCCTACTGCTTCTCTCTAAAATGTATATCGGTTATTACTCTCAATATTGTACTATATTTTTTTGGCTCGTTACATTTTTGGGGGGAAAATCCGCCCTTTTTGGCGGCGTTGATTTTTCCTTGACAGCGCCTGGTCTACTCACGTAAAATGTATAGTCGAGTACGTAAATCGGACCCCTTCGCGATACCCTCCTGAACGCCTTTTCGAGCCAGCGGCTGAACTTGCTCGAGAAGCGCATCGCAAGATGCCCGCGAACAGGCGCAAGACGGTTCCGCTTGCGGAATCCATCAGCTAACGCGAAACCTACAATATTTTCATCGGACAAAGGAGCAACTCAACCTATGGCACGTTATACCGGACCCAAATTCAAATTGAGCCGCCGACTCGGCATTTCTCTTAGCGGCACAGGCAAAGAACTGAAGCGTCCGTTCCCTCCGGGACAGCACGGCCCCGGCCAGCGCAAGAAAGTCAGCGGCTACGGCGTACAATTGATGGAGAAGCAAAAGCTGCGCCATATGTACGGCCTTAACGAGAAGCAATTCGCGAACCTGTTCGAGAAGGCTTCGAAGATGCAGGGCATCACGGGCGAGAACTTCATGGTCTTGCTCGAAAGCCGTTTGGACAACCTCGTCTACCGCCTCGGCTTCGCGCATTCCCGCGCAGGCGCCCGCCAGCTCGTGTCCCACGGTCACGTGACGGTGAACGGCAAGAAGGTCGACGTAGCGTCTTATCTCGTGCAGACGGGCGACGTCATCGGCCTTCGCGAGAGAAGCCGCGGCCTCGCGTCCGTGAAGGAAGCGATCGCGAACCGCAACTTCCTGCCGAACTACCTCGAGTTCAACGAAGCCGCCGTCGAAGGCAAGTTCGCTCGCCTTCCGGAGCGTTCCGAGCTCCCGCAAGAAATCGACGAGAAGCAAATCGTCGAGTTCTACAGCCGTTAATCAACAACCGGCCTGCATGCGCAGGCCGGTTTTTTTACGCCTTCATGCAAAGAACGGCCCGCGCGGTTGCGCGGGCCGTTCTTCCTTATCGCGTGCGAAGCCGTACGAATTTCCGCTTGCCTACTTGCATAATGTCGCCGTCCCGAACGACGAGCAAAGCGTTCGGATCGCTCAGCTTCTCCTCGTTCAGCTTCACGCCGCCGCCCTGGACGGTGCGTCTCGCCTCGGCGCCGGACGGCTGCAGGCCGCTCGCCACGAGAAGCTTGACAAGCCGGATCGCCCCGTCCTCGAGCTCCTCCGCCGGCACGACGTAATCCTCGATATCGTCCGGCAGCGCCCGCTGCTGGAACACCGTGACGAAATGCTGCTCCGCTTCCTGCGCCGCGGCTTCGCCGTGATACATGCGGACGATCGTCGCCGCCAGCCGCATCTTCGCGTCGCGCGGGTGGACCGCGCCGTCCGCGAGCCCTTGGCGCAGCGCGTCCACCTCTTCCATCGGCACGTCCGTGACCAGCTCGTAATATTTCACCATCAGCTCGTCCGGGATGCTCATCGCCTTGCCGTACATTTCTTTCGGCGCTTCGCTGATACCGATGTAGTTGCCGAGGCTCTTGCTCATCTTTTGGACGCCGTCCAGCCCTTCGAGCAGCGGCGTCATGATCGTCACCTGCGGCTCCTTGCCGTACTCCTTCTGAAGCGTCCGCCCCATGAGCAGGTTAAACTTCTGATCGGTGCCGCCGAGCTCGATATCCGACTCGAGCGCCACGGAATCGTACCCCTGCATCAACGGGTAGAAAAATTCATGAATCGAGATCGGCTGCCCGTTCGTATAACGCTTCGTAAAGTCCTCCCGTTCGAGCATGCGAGCCACCGTCACCTTCGCGGACAGCGAGACGACGTCTGCGAACGTGAGCGGCGCGAGCCATTCGGAGTTATATACGATTTCGGTTTTATCGGGATCCAATATTTTGCCGAGCTGCTCGCGGTACGTCGCCGCATTGCGCTTGACGTCTTCGTCCGTCAGCTGCTTGCGCGTTTCCGACTTGCCCGTCGGATCCCCGATGCGGCCCGTGAAATCGCCGATTAAGAGCTGTACGCGGTGCCCCAAGTCTTGGAACTGACGCAGCTTCTGCATCACGACGGTATGTCCGATATGGATGTCCGGCGCCGTCGGGTCGAGCCCGAGTTTTACTTTCAGCGGCGTTCCGGTCGAGACGGAACGGGCCAGCTTCTGCCGCAATTCGTCCTCCGGCACGATCTCCGCGACCCCTCGCTTGATGCGCGCCAGCTGCCGCTCTACCTCCGCCTTCTGGGCGTCGGTTAATTCGATTGCCTTGTCCATGCTCGCGATCAACTCCCTTTACAATCTCCAATATATAGCATATCAAGCGAGTCGAGTCAACACGAAGACAATCGAACGGTGACCTCCCTTGCCGGACTATGTTATAATGTGGATGGAAATTGGGGAGGTACATCATACATGCCTGATACGAAAGAGAACGCAACCGCCGCCGACCCGGCCGAATCGAGGGCGCCGAAGAAGCGAAAACGAATGCCGATCGCCGCGAAGATCGCGCTGTCTACGGCCAAATGGGCCGTGCTGCTCGGCATCGTCGGCGCGGCGACCGCCGGCGCGGCGGTCGCCGGCTACGTCTCCGCGCTCGTGCGCGACGACGAGGTCCGCAGCCGCGAAACGATCGTGCAAGCGATGCAGCACAATACCGAAACCGGCTTCGTCTACTTTCGGGACGGTACGGTCATCGGGCAGCTCCGCACCGAAGAGGACCGCCGCCTGATCGAGTACGAGGAAATCCCTCAGATCGTGAAAGACGCCGTCCTCGCGACCGAAGACGAGGAATTTTTCAACCATATCGGCATCGACTTGACCAGCTTGCTGCGGGCCGTAAAGCAGAAGGTGCTCAACGAAGACGTCCAGACGGGCGGCAGCACGATTACGCAGCAGGTCGCGCGCCGCGTCTTCCTGAGCCTCGATCGGACCGACAGCCGGAAATTCAAGGAAATTTTTCTAGCGCTGCGGCTGGAGCGATTCATGACCAAGGAAGAAATTTTAGCCGCGTACTTAAACAAAATTCCGTTCGGCAACGGATCTTCCGGGTATAACCTTTACGGAATTAAAGCCGCCGCGACCGGGATCTTCAACAAAAACCTGGACGAGCTGAACATCGCGCAGGCCGCCTACTTGGCGGGCTTGCCGCAGTCTCCCTCCACGTATTCGGCGTTCACGGGCAAGGGCGAGTTCGACGAGGAAGGCTTCCGGGAAGCGAGGAAGCGCCAAGAGCTCGTGCTGCATCATATGAAGCGCGTCGGGAAAATTACCGAAGCGCAATATCAAGAAGCGCTCGCCTTCGATATCCGGGGGAGCCTCGCGAAGCCGAGTCAGAAAGCTTACTCGACGTACCCGTATTTGATGCTCGAAGCCGAACGCCAAGCGGCGGAAGTGCTTCTGCGGCAAAGCAACCCGGAGCTCGGGCCCGCGGATTTCCGCAAGCCGGAGTATCAAGAAGCCGTAGAGGACGCGCGGGAGGCTCTTCTTCGCGGAGGGTACAAGATTTATACGACCATCGACAAAGCGGTCTACGAAGCGATGCATCGGATTTCCGAAAATCCGGAGCTGTTTACGGCCGACCATGAGAAGAAAGGCGTCGAACAAGTCGGCGGCATCCTGCTCGACAACGATACCGGGGCGATCCTCGGCATGATCGAGGGACGGGACTTCTACCTGGAGCAGTTGAATCATGCGACGCAGATGCAGCGGCAGCCGGGCTCGGCGATGAAGCCGATCGCGGCGTACTTGCCGGCGCTCGAATCCGGCGCGATTCAACCGGGCGACGTTATCGACGACGTGCCGATCATCTTGCCCGACGGCACGAAAGGCGTCCATATTCCGAAAAATCACAACGGCAAATACCATGGCTTGTTAACGGCGAGGGAAGCGCTGAACCAGTCTTGGAACATCCCCGCGATCAAGCTGTTTTTGTACGACGTGACCATCGAGAAGGCGTGGGAATTTTCCAAGAAGCTCGGCATTACTTCGCTGACGGACAGCGACTACCACGCTCAGACCGGCGTCATCGGCGGCCTGCAGTACGGCGTCTCGGTCGAGGAGCTCACCAACGCCTATTCCGCCATCGCGAACCGCGGGGTGTATGTAGACTCGTACTTTATCGAGAAGATTACGGACTCGAACGACAATGTCGTCTACGAGCATCAACCGCAGCCCGAGCGCGTCTTTTCGGAGCAGACGGCTTATTTGATGACCGACATGCTGCGGACGGTCATTACGAACGGGACCGCGACGAGGGTGAAAAGCCGATTCGAGCACGAGGATAAGGTGCCGATCGTCGGCAAGACCGGGACGACGTCCGACAACTACGACCTTTGGTTCGTCGGTTATTCGCCAGACGTCACGCTGGGCGTATGGATCGGGTACGATCAGCCGTCTACGCTGACGGACGCGAACCGCGCGAAGTACGTTTGGGCCGACGTCATGAACGAGCTCGTCGAGTCGACGCCAGATTTATTCGTTACGCCGGCGTTCGAGAAGCCGGAGGGCATCGTGTCCAAGACCGTGTCGGCCGTATCCGGCATGCTGCCGAGCGAAATTGTGACCCAAGAGAAGCTGACGGTCACCGACATCTTTAACCGGGAATTCATCCCGACCCAGCAGGACGACGTGCTTGCGCTTGCCGACGTCGTTATCGTCGACGGGAAGGCGTACGCGCCGCAGCCGGGCACCCCGCCGGATATGATCCGTAAGATGCGCGTCGTCCGCCGGGAGGAGCCGATCAGCGATTTAATGAAGCGCATCGAAGAAGCGTTGGCGAAGCTGCCTGCGAATAACCGCAGACCGCTGGAATCGTACCGACCGACGGACGGGTACGGCGACGCCCCGACGGAGGTCGACCCGCGGCAGGAGAACGGCATCCCGCCGGCCCCGCCCCCTTGGGTACAATTGGCCGACACGGCCGACGGCGTCCGCGTCTCCTTCGGAGCGAGCTACAATGCCGACGTAGCCGGATACCGCGTATACCGTTCCATCGACGGCGGGCCGTTCCTGCCGTTGCCGAACAAGACGGTGCTGACGGGCGGCGAGCTCGCTTTCACCGATCAAGCGAGCAAGGACCGAATTTACGGGTATTATTTGACGGCGGTCGATATCGCGGGAAGAGAATCCGAGCCGAGCCAAACCGTCTTTAACGGCGAGCCGTTCCCGATACCTCCTCCGGAGGAGGAGCCTCAGGAGACGGGCGACGTCTCCCCGCCGCAGCCGCCCGGGACGCCGCTCGTGACGGAGCGCGATCTCGGCGTTCGCGTCGCGTGGAGCCCGAGCCCGGAGGAGGAGGGCGTGGAGACGTACCATATTTATTACGCCCCCGCCCAGGAGGGACCGTACAAACGAATCGGAAGCTCGCGCAGCTCCGAATTCGAATATATAACGTTAACCTCTGAAGGCTGGTATCGCATAACCGCGGTCAACCCTGCGGGCGAATCCGAGCCGACCGCCGCCGTCCACTTCAAGCCGAAGGCGCCGGAGTAACCTACGCCGCACCGAAGAAGGCGCATGAACAGAAAGGAGCCGTCCCCAGTCGTTCGAGACGACGAGGACGGCTCCTTTTTCCATACGAATTCGTCTTACAGCACACCCAGCATACGCTCCACGATCGCCGCCGAACGCTCTGCCGCAAGCTTCGTAAATTCGGGAAAGTTGACGTGCGCGGAACCGTCGGCCTTGTCCGACATGGAACGCAGCACGACGAACGGCGTACCGTTCATGCGGCATACTTGCGCGACGGCGGCGCCTTCCATCTCTACGCATGCGCCTTGGTGATCCCGGTGCAAGGAAGCGACAGACTCCCGGCTCGCGACGAATTGATCGCCGGAGAGGATGCGGCCGGCCCTTGTCAATCCAGGGTATAGGCTCTCCCCTGCGGCCAGGGCGGCCTCCACAAGCGACGGCTCCGCCTGGAAGGTCGATTCCTCCGCGTACGGGATGACGCCCTTCGCAAAGCCGAGCGGCGTGACGTCCATGTCGTGCTGCAGGCAATCCGTCGAGACGACGATGTCTCCGATGTTCAGCTCCGGATGCACCGCGCCGGCGACGCCGGTGAAGATGACCGCTTCGACGCCGAACGTATCGATCAGCAGTTGGGTGCATACGGCTGCGTTCACTTTGCCGACGCCGCATTTGCACACGATGACGCGCTTGCCGTTCCATTCCCCTTCGCGGAACCGAATGCCCGCTTTCACCGTCTCGACCGCGTCCTCCATGCGGAGCAAGAACCGCTCCACCTCTTCGTCCATCGCGCCGATTACGCCTAACGTACGATATTCCACGTGCCGTATACCTCCGCGTCAAAAAAAATAGGGCTCATTAGACATGAGCCACGGACTTGCGCATGATGGTCTCGTGCGGCAAAACTACGACCGGATTCGAAACCGGTTCTTTCTTCATCAGCTTCGTGAGCAGCCGCATCGATACCGCGCCGATGTCGTACATCGGCTGAGCGACCGTCGACAGCTGCGGACGGACCATCGAAGCCATACGAACGTTGTCGACGGACATGACGGCGATATCCTCGGGCACGCGCAGTCCGGCGTCTTGAATCGCATGAATGGCGCCGATCGCCATCTCGTCGGTCGCGGCGAACATCGCCGTCGGACGATCCTCGAGCTGAAGGAAGTACTCCATCGTATCGAGTCCCGCTTCGTATCGGTAGTTGCCAACACGCACATGGGATTCCCGGAACGGAATGCCCGCCTCCTCGATCGCGCGCTTATAGCCCTGATACCGGGCGAAGCCGTTGGACGGGTCTTGCAGGTTGCCGCTGATCATGCCGATGTTGCGGTGGCCGTGCTCGATCAATACTTTCACGGCGTCATAAGCCGCGGCTTCGTGATCGATATCGACGGACGGAATGACGCGGTTCGCATCGGTCGTCGCGCATAAGACGATCGGCACCGAGGTGCGGAACGCTTCGATATGCTCGTCCGTTACGACGCCGCCCATAAACAACAAGCCGTCGACTTGTTTCTCGAGCAACGTATTGATCACTCGGATTTCTTTGTCTTTCTTCTTGTCCGAGTTGCAAAGGATCATATTGTAATGGTACATATTCGCGATATCTTCGATGCCCCGTACGACCTCGGAATACATCGTATTCGAAATGTCCGGAATGACGACGCCGACCGTGGTCGTCTTCTTGCTGGCCAGTCCGCGGGCTACCGCATTCGGGCGGTACCCGAGCCGTTCGATCGCTTCGAATACTTTCTTCCGGGTTTGCGGCTTGACGTTCGGGTTGTTGTTCACAACGCGCGACACCGTCGCCATCGATACTCCGGCTTCCCGAGCCACGTCGTAAATTGTCACTGTCACGAGCATTCTCTCCAATAATAAATATTTGTAGATATGAACAGCGGGTAGTAGACCAATCCTCGGCAAGGCGGAAATACGGATATAATTATTAATGATACGACAAATTTTTACTTTACGCAACGACCGCCCCCCGCGCGCAAAAAACAAGAGCCTCCGGCACAGGTCCGGAGGCGGGAAAGGTCGTATTCCGAATTACGTCGCGATGCTGCCTTTCGCGATTTGCGACAGCCGATCGCGGATTTCCTCCGACCACGGTTCGTCGCCGAGCGATTGCGCAAGCAGCAGCAAATCAAGCAGCTGATTGACGCGCTCCTTCACGATTTGCTCCACCGGAACGTTCGCGCGCTCTTTCTTCGTCACTTCGTGAAGCAAGAACGCCACTTCGTTCGATTCGTTGAATCGAATTTCCTGTTTTTCCGGATTGCGGCCCAGTCGCCGAATCAAGGAGCTGAGTTCATGCTTGACGTCCTGCAGCACTTCGCTGCGATCGCAGCCGCCGCAGGAATAAATCGGAACGTTTTCAATTTTTACTTTGTTCGAAAAGATCACCGTACGTAGCCGAATGGACATCGAATGCCCGCAGACGCAATATTTCTCCAAACCGAGCCCTCCTAAGAGCCGTGGCAAGATCGTTCGCGCGTTTGTGCCTCTTTACGTATTCGAGGCGCGGCGCGAGACTCCTTCCGCGTTGCCGTTAGAAGTTCTTGGAACTCGGGGGTTACGCGCGTGCGCCCGCGGCCAGCGCATCGCAGAACGCCTTCGCGTATGGCGGCAGATCGGGCGGACGGCGGCTCGACACGAGATGGCCGTCGACGACGACCGGCTCGTCATGCCAGACGGCTCCGGCGTTCTCCATATCGTCGCGGATGCCGGGTGTCGACGTCACGTTCCGCCCGTTCAAAATTTTCGCCGAAATAAGCACCCATCCGGCATGGCAAATTTGGCCGATCGGCTTGCGCGACGCGTCCATGCGGCGCACCATCTCGAGCACCTGCGGATACCGGCGCAGCTTGTCCGGCGCCCAGCCGCCGGGCACCAAGAGGCCGTCGAACGCATCGATGTCGACCTCGTCGAAGGAGACGTCCGACGCGGCGGGCACTCCGTATTTCCCGGTATAGACATGCCCTTTCTTCGCGCCGGCGACGACGACCTCCGCTCCCTCTTCCCGTACCCGATAGATCGGGTACCACAGCTCCAAATCCTCGAATTCCTCGTCGACAAGGCTCAACACTTTCATTCCCGCCAACCGCATGTCGATCATTCCTTCCTTTTTCTCGTAGAAAATGTTTCCGGCCCCGGCAAGCGGTTCCGGCCTCCTATGCTTCCACTCCGCTCGCGGCGAACCGCTCCAGCGTTTCCTTCACGTCGGCGCTCGTGCGCAGCCTCGACAGCTCCGTCCATAAGGAGGCGGACTCCGCCGAGGACGAGCGCAGCAATTCGCTCTTCAGCGGCAGTACCAGACCGCCGGCCATGCTGAGCTCCCGCACGCCGAGCGCCAGCCAAATCGGCAGCGCCAGCGGATCGCCGGCCAGCTCGCCGCAAACGCTGACGCCGATCCCCGTCTGCTTCGCGGCGGCGA
Organism: Paenibacillus sp.; assembly: GCF_035645235.1. GTDB lineage: Bacteria > Bacillota > Bacilli > Paenibacillales > YIM-B00363 > Paenibacillus_AE. The sequence continues at coordinate 15,693 of NZ_DASQMZ010000010.1, read as the reverse complement.
CGGTCGTCTGTACCATGCGGATCACCGCGGGATGGTACGGATCGTACAGGTGCGCGACATGCTCGTTCAGACGATCCGCCGCAAGCACGTACTGGGTGAGGTCGTTCGTGCCGATGCTGAAGAAGTCGACCTCGCCTGCCAGCAGATCGGCGATAATCGCAGCCGCCGGCACCTCGACCATCATGCCTACGCGCATATGATCGTCGAACGGGACGCGCTCCGCCCGAAGCTCGGCCCGCGCCTCGTCGAAAATCCGCTTTGCCGCCCGAAATTGCTCCACCGATTGAATCATCGGAAACAACACGCGCACCGTACCGCAGGCCCCCGCTCGCAAAATCGCGCGAAGCTGCGTCTTGAACGGGCCGGGCTGCACAAGCGAGATGCGGATCGAGCGGAACCCGAGGACCGGGTTCTCCTCCTCGGGCGGTTCCATGTAGTCCAGCTGCTTATCGCCTCCGACGTCGAGCGTCCGAATCGTGAGCGGCTTGCCCTCGAGCAGCGACGCCGCCTGGCAATAGATCTCGTACTGCTCCTGCTCGGTCGGGAACGTCTCCCGATCCATATAAATAAATTCCGTCCGAAACAGTCCGACTCCTTCCGCCCCGCCTTCGAGCGCCGATTCCAAATCCCGAAGCGAAGCGATGTTGGCGAACAACGACATCGGCACGCCGTCCCTCGTCGCGCTCGGCACCGTGACGAGCGATTGCAGCCGCTCCCGCACGCGCACCTGCGACAGGCGCAGCTCTTCGTACCGCGCCCGTTCCGCATCGGTCGGATGCACGATTACGATGCCGGCTTTGCCGTCGATAATGAGCGCATCCCCGGTGTGGATCGGCTCGGGCAGCTTGCCCTCGAGGCCGAGCACCAACGGAATGTTGAGCGCCCTGGCCATAATCGCGGTATGCGAGGTGCTGCCCCCCGCGAGCGTGACGATCCCGAGCACATGGTTCGGATTCAGATGCACGAGCTGAGAGGGCGATACCTCCTTCGCGACAAGGATGAACGGCTTATTATCCGTCGGCAGTTTGACGTCCGGCGAACCGATCAGATGCTTCAGCAGCCGGTTCCCCACATCCTTGATGTCAAGCGCCCGTTCCTTCATATATTGATCGTCCAGCAGGTCGAACATGTTGACGAATTTGTCGATGACTTCCTTCACCGCCACCTCCGCCGCCTTATACTGCCGCTGAATAATGCCTTGGATTTCGTTCATGAACACCGGATCGTCGAGAATGGCGAGATGCGCGTCGAAAATGTTTGACTCCTGCTCCCCGATATAGCCGGAAATCTCTTGTTTGATCGATGCAATCTCTAGCTTCGAGTGCCGGATTCCTTCGTAAAGCCGCTCGAACTCGGCGGCCAGATCGGTCACGTCCTTCTTGTTCTCGGTTACGTCCCACTCCCAATGCGGAAGAACGAACGCCTTGCCGATCGCAATGCCTGTCGAGGCTCCCGTTCCTTGTATGCTACGCGCGGTTGACATCGGTAGGATCCTCCTTTAGCGTGACTGACATAACGGACGCTTGACCCTTGCGAACGGCTTTGAACGGCGCATAGCTCCACGCCTTCACGCGTTCCGAATTGGTGATGACCATCGGGGTGGCGACCGATTTGGCATGCTTGCGAAGTCTGCCGAGATCGAACGAGATCAACAATTGGCCGGGCTGTACCGTTTCCCCTTCCCGTACATGCGCTTCGAACGCGCCCTCCACCTGTGACGAGTCGATCCCGATGTGCAGCAGCACCTCGAGTCCTTCCGCGGTCGCGAGGCCGATGGCATGCGCCGTCGGAAACAAGTGCGTCACCTTGCCGGCGGCCGGAGCGAGAAGCTCCCCGCGCTCCGGCAGGAACGCGACGCCGTCGCCGACGATCTTCGCGGCGAACACCGGGTCCGACACTTCCTCCAGCGGAATCATCCGGCCCGCCACGGGGGCGCGGAACAAGACGACCCGAGGATCCTTCCGCATCGTCTTTACGATCTCTTCCCGGATCAGTTCGGAGAACGTGCCGAACACGACCTGCACGTTGCCCCCGCCTAAGGTGATGACGCCGGCCGCGCCCAAGTGGCGCAGCGTCGCTACGTCCATCTCGCGATCGTTGGCGAGCGTCAGCCTCAGCCGCGTGATGCAGGCTTCGATCCGAACGATATTTTCTTTCCCGCCGAGCGCCTGCAGAATGAGCGGCGCCCGATACGGGATATCGCCGGCCCAGTCGTCGAGGGCGGAGCCCTCCTCTCGGCCCGGGGTCGGAATTTGAAAGCGGCGGATCGCCCACCGAAACAGCACATAATATAATGCGCCGTAGGCAAGGCCGATCGGCAGGAGCATCCATCCGTTCGTCGACAAATGATAATTCAGCAAGTAATCGATCGCTCCCGCGGAGAACGCGAAACCGTGGTGGATGTCGAGCGCGTAGGTGATCCACATCGAAATGCCGGAGAGCAGCGCATGGACGACGAACAAATACGGCGCGACAAACAAAAACGCGAATTCGATCGGCTCCGTAACGCCCGTAAGGAAAGAGGACAACGCCGCGGTCAGGAACGTCGCCTTTACTTTCGGCTTTAAGTCCTCGCGGGCTTCGTGGATAATCGCGAAAGCGATTGCAGGCAGCGCAAACATCATCGTCGGGTACAACCCGGCCATAAAGATGCCCGCGGACGGATCCCCCGTAAAAAATCGAGGCAAATCCCCGTTCACGATGCTGCCGTCCCAGCGCTCGTACGTCCCCGTCTGGAACCAGACGATATTATTCAGAATGTAATGCAGGCCCGAAGGAACGAGCAGTCGGTGCATCATGCCGTACAGGAACGTTCCGAAGCCCCCCATGCCGAGCAGCAGGCCGCTCAGGTCTCGAAGCCCCGTCTGCACATACGGCCCGATCTGAACGACCAAGAAAGAAAACAGGAACGAAGCGAAGCACATAATGAGCAGGACGAATCTCGGACCGCCGAAAAATTGTATGTATTCGGGAAATTGAATTTCCTTGAATTTATGAAATAATACCGCGGACATAATGCCGATTACGATTCCGCTCGTCACCCCGAGCTCAAAACCGGCCGGGATGAAAAATTGCGTCACTCGGTCGTAAACGAAATAACCGACTAACGCCGACATGCCCGCGATGCCGGCGCTTTCCGACAACCCGAGCGCGACGCCGACGGCGAAAATATACGGTAAATAGGTAAAGACGGTCATTCCCGCGTAAGTGAGCAAATCGCCGAATTGTGTCCAGCCGAGCGCTTCCCAAGGGAATGCGCCGAGCCGAAGCAGGATCGCGGCGGCGGGAAGCGCAATCATCGGCATCATCAACGACCTGCCGAATTGCTGTAACAGCCCCATCCAATTCACGCATCGATCCCCCTCTCGTCTATCGTTATGGTAATGAACCGCTTGTCATTTGTCAAAGAAAAAACGGCGGACGTCTTTCGTCCGCCGTTCTTCTAGCGAGCCTTTGAACTAGAAATTGCGAAACGCGCCGAAGCCGCCTTGCTGTTGCGTAAATTGGCTTGTCGGCGTGTTTACGTTATAGGTGCCTTGCACGTTGTTGAGCGTGTTCATGCCTTGCGCTCGACCCGTCGAATACGTGCTGCCGCGAAGGCTGTCTTCGCGCAGGTACGCGTCATGGTCTTGACGATTGCCGACGTAGTTTTGCGTGTGGTAACGGTTCGTATTTTGGAACGAACCCATTTGCGCGTTGCTTACCGCGCCGCCGAACGAGGACGGACCGCGGTTCGATGCGTACGAGCTCGGGCTCGTGCTGTCCTCGCGGTACGAATCGTGGTTCGGCTGGCTGCCGATATAGCTGCTCGTGTGATAATTCGCCGCGTTCGCGCTCATGCCCGTCGGGGACAAGCTGTCTTCGCGCAGATACGAATCGTGGCTCGGTTGGTTGCCGTTATACGAACTCGTATGATACTGCTGCGAATTCGCGTTCATCCCGAAAGACGACGTCTGCTGCGGCTGATAAAAGGATTGCACGTTGCCCGTCGGTTGGAACGTCTTTTGCAGGCCGCGGTACTGGGACTGCACTTGCTGACCGAAGCCCTGCGGTTGGCCGAAGCTTTGCTGTTGCGAGAAGCCCTGTTGTTGCCCGAAGGAAGGTTGGTACGATGGATTGTACACGATTGAATTTCCTCCTCGATGTCTGTGGTCTTCCCCCGCGGGCGGCGCCTGCGCCCCGCCTTCGAACGAAGCCTCTTATATTGTGTCTACCGAGGAGCGAAATTATTTATGACGATCCGCCTTATTTTCGGTTCGGGCGCAGCACCGCGTCTTCCACTTTAATGCACCGGTCCATGATCACGTTCAGGCCGCCCCGCTGCGCGATGTCGGCCGCTTCTTCGCTTGCGATGCCGAGCTGCAGCCAGAGCGTCTTCGCCCGGATCGCGACCGCTTCCTTCGCCACCTCTGGCGTATGCTCCGCGCGTCGGAATACGTTGACGATGTCGACCGGCTCCGGTATGTCGGCCAACGACGCATACCCCTTTTGTCCCAGTACGTCCTCGCCCCGGGGATTGACCGGGATAATCCGGTAGCCGCGATGCATCATCGCCTCGGAAACCTCGTACGCCGGCCGATCGGGATTGTTCGTCAGCCCGACGACGGCGATCGCGCCCGCTTGCTCGAGCAGCGATTTAATGGTTTCTCTGTCCGGGTGTTCATATGCCATAGGTACTTCCCCCTATTCCAGTCGAATATCTGCGCCGAGCGACTTGAGATGATCGAAGAACTGCGGATACGATTTCGCTACGTGATGCGCGTCTCGGATGACGAGCCCTTCTTTGGAGCGAAGCCCGACGACGGACAACGCCATAATGACGCGATGGTCGTAGTGCGCGTCGATCACGACGCCGCCTTGGACGCCTTCCGGCTTGCCGTGGACGATGATTTCGTCCCGCTTCTCCTCGACGTTCGCGCCCGCCTTGCGGAGCTCCGTAAGGTAGTCTGTGATCCGATCGCATTCCTTATAACGCAAATTTTCGACGTTATAAAAGCGCGAAGTGCCCTCGGCGAAGACGGACGCCGCCACGCAGGCGAGCACCGCATCCGTAAATTCGTCGCCGTCGAACTCGACCGCCTGAAGCTTCCCGTTCCCCTGTACGCGCACAACGCCGTTCTCGTGGGTGAGCGGCGCTCCCATGGCGCGAATGACGTCGACCGCCTTGCGCTCCCCTTGCTTGCTATGTTCCAGCAGCCTGTGTACCGTCACGTCCGATTGCGTAACGGCCGCCGCGGCCAAAATCGCCGCGGAGCCCGGATAATCGCCTTGCACCGTATAGTCGGCCGTCCGGTACGATTGGCCGCCCGGGACGCGATAAAACATCAAGTCGTCGCTCGCTTCGACGACGATTCCTGCGTCGCGAAGCACCTCGAGCGTCTGTCCGACGACGATCTTCGATTTCAAATCGTGAAGCACGCGGATTTCGCTGTCTTCTCGCAGCAGCGGCGCAAGAAATAATAAGGAGCTTAGGAACTGCGACGATACGCTGCCGGAAACCTCGATGGCGCCGCCCTTCGGGTCTCCGCCGTACACGGTGATCGGCAGCTTCCCGCGATTATGGTCGATGCGCACGTTCATCGTCTGCAGCGCGGCGATCAAGTCGTCGTGGGGTCGCTTGCCGAGCGAATCGGGATATGTATTCACGAATGTGACTTCCGGAAGCAGCGACGCGATCGAAAGCAAGAACCGGAGCACCGCGCCCGCATTGCCCACATTCAGCTCCTTGGCAGGGTACGGATTCCGCCCGAAGCCGCGGATCGTCATTTCGTCCTCCGTTTCGGTCAGCTCCGCGCCCAAATCTTTCAAACAACGGCGAAGCGCGTCGCTGTCCTCGCTCCTGGCGGGGTAACGAATGCGGCTCAGCCCGTCGGCGAGCGCGGCGACCAGCATATACCGCGTCGTGTAATTTTTCGAAGATAACGCTTGGAGCTCGCCTTGCAGGCGGGCGGTCGGTTTCACGATTGCATCCATGAATATAATCTCCTCTCTTATCGTAGAGCGAATCCGCCGACGAGGGCGCCGGCGGCGGCCGCGGCGATCGACGCGGTGAACGTCAGCGCGACATAAGCGGCTGCCCGCCGCCGGCGGCCGGCGGCGGCAAGTTGCGCCGTCTCGAGCGCAAACGTAGAATACGTGGTAAAGCCTCCTAAAAACCCGGCCGTAAATGCTGCCGCCGCGATCGGAGGCGCGAAGCCCGCCGCCGCCGCCCAGCCGAGCAGGAACGAGCCGGCCCCGTTGACCGCGAGCGTATCGTACGGCATCCGGAACGTTGCCCGCCCGCGTCGCAGCAACGCCGCGCGAAGGACGGCGCCGATCGCGCCGCCGCAGGCGACGGCAAAGAGCGCGGCGGCGTTCAAGGGGCCCCCGCCCGCAAGCCGGCGCCGGCAAGCAGCGGGCCGGCGAGCGCGGATGCCGCGACGTACGCAGCAGCGGCGGCGGCGCGGCCGTCCGACAGCAGCGTCCATGCTTCCCAGCCGAACGCCGACATCGTCGTGAAGGCGCCGAGGAAGCCGGACGTCGCCGCTTGGTATGCCGCCGACGCGCTTCGATCGCCCCATCGGCCGAACGCGAATCCGAGCGCGAACGAGCCGGCCAGATTCGCGAGCAGCGTCGGCAGCGGAAACCCGCCGACCGTCACGCCGGCCATCGATAAACCGAGGAGCCATCTCGCCGAGGAGCCCGCCGCGCCGCCGACGGCGATCCACGCGTAACGCATCCGCGCACCTCCCATTTGACTTGAAAATTGTGCAGACGTAAGATGTTGGCAGACGCGGCGTTCATCCGTTCGCCGCCATCCGATATCCCGAAAGGAGCGTTGCGCTTGAACACCCGACGCACGATCGAACCGAGTGAACTGAAGAGACGCCTTGACGCCGGCGAGACCCTCCTGATCGTCGACGTACGAGAGGACGATGAGGTCGCCCAGGGCATGATCCCGGGCGCGAAACATATCGCGATGGGCACCATTCCGGATCGCCTGAGCGAAATCCCGACCGAAGGAGAAGTCGTTCTCGTCTGCCGCAGCGGCAACCGCAGCGGCCGCGTGTACGACTTTCTTGAAGCGCAAGGCTATGCGAACACGATCAACATGAACGGCGGCATGCTCGCCTGGGAAGCGCTCTAACGCGCTCTATCGCTTCGCCGCGCCTGCCCGTTCCAAGATCGTATCCACCGTCTCGCGCACGTTGCTTCGGGACGTGTCGATGACGAGCGGCGCGAAATCGTACGCGTTCTTCCGCTCCGCGAGGAGCCGATGAACGCGTTCTTCTTTATCGCCCGACAAGAGAGGTCGGTTCACGTCCCCGCGAAGCCGAACGAGCAGCGTTTCCGCAGGCGCGGTCAATGCGACGACGAGTCCGCCGCTTAGCATCGCTTCCCGATTCTCGGGGCGTAGCACGGCGCCGCCCCCGGTCGAGACGACCTGCTTCGTTCCCTTCAGTACGTCGGCCAATACGGCGGTCTCCGCGTCGCGGAAATACCGCTCCCCTCGTTCCTCGAACAACTCGGGAATACTCTTTCCTTCCCGGGCGACGAGGAGCTCGTCCGTGTCGACGAACCGCCAGCCGAGCCGGTCGGCGAGCGCTGCGCCCACCGTCGACTTCCCTGTCCCCATGAACCCGATCAAAATAATGTTGCGTTGGTTAGCGGTCACGCCTTGTACCCCGTCCCATTTTTTTCAACATCATAACATAAGCCGCCAAGTCGGAACAGTCCGAAAAAGGGAAAGCCAGCCGCTCGGTCCGAGTCGGCTGGCTTTCGTGGTCGAGCCGTTATTGCATCCACTCGAAGTGGAACGAACCTTCCTTGTCGACGCGCTCGAACGTGTGCGCGCCGAAGTAGTCGCGCTGCGCCTGCAGCAGGTTCGCCGGCAGCCGCGCCGTCCGGTACGAGTCGTAGTAAGCGAGCGCCGACGAGAACGACGGCGTCGGAATGCCGCGCGTAACCGCCGTCGCGACGACGCTCCGCCATGCGTCTTGGTACTTCTCGACTGCGCTCTTGAAATAGTCGTCGAGCAGCAGGTTTTTCAGTGCCGGGTTCCGGTTGTAGGCGTCCGTTATGTTTTGCAGGAACTGCGCGCGGATGATGCAGCCGCCGCGGAAAATTTTCGCGATTTCCCCGTACTGCAAATTCCACCCGTAATGCTCCGACGCCGCGCGCATCTGCGCGAAGCCTTGCGCGTACGAGCAAATTTTGCTCGCGTACAGCGCCCGGCGCACCTGCTCGATGAACTCGGCCTTGTCCGGCGTCGGCTGCGTCCCCGTCGGTCCGCTCAGCCGCTCGCTCGCCTCGACGCGCTCCGCCTTCATCGAAGAGAGGAACCGCGCGAAGACGGACTCTGTAATGATCGACAGCGGCACGCCGAGATCTAACGCGCTCGCGCTCGTCCATTTGCCCGTGCCCTTCTGCCCCGCCGTGTCCTGGATGATGTCCACCATCGGCAGGCCCGTCTCCGGGTCCTTCTTCCGGAAGATGTCCGCCGTAATTTCGATGAGGTAGCTGTCCAGCTCCCCGCGATTCCACTCTGCGAACGTCGTGTGCAGCTCCTCGGCGGACAAGCCGAGCACGTCCTTCAGCAACTGATACGCTTCGCAGATGAGCTGCATGTCGCCGTACTCGATGCCGTTATGCACCATCTTGACGTAGTGCCCGGCGCCGCCCGGCCCGATGTACGTGCAGCACGGCTCGCCGTTCACGTGCGCGGATATGGCTTCGAAGATCGGGCCGACGAGCTCGTACGCGTCCTTCGGGCCGCCCGGCATAATCGCCGGCCCCTTGAGCGCGCCCTCCTCGCCGCCGGACACGCCGGTGCCGATGAAGCGAAAGCCCTTCGCGGTAAGCTCCTGCTCGCGGCGCTGCGTATCCGGGAAATAGGCGTTGCCGCCGTCGATGAGAATGTCGCCCGGATCGAGGTGCGGCAGCAGCGACTCGATCGTCTTATCCGTCGGCTCGCCCGCTTTAACCATGATCATAATTTTGCGCGGCGTCTCGAGCCGGGTGACGAATTCCTCGACGCTGTAAGCGCCGACGAGATTTTTGCCTTCGGCTTCCTGGATGAGCTCCTTCGTCTTCTCCGGGGACCGGTTGTAGACGGCTACCGAGAACCCCTTGCTTTCCATGTTGAGGGCGAGGTTTTTCCCCATGACCGCGAGGCCGACGACGCCGATCTGTTGTTTCTTCATATCGTCATCGCTCCGAATCCGCCGTCGACGCGCAGGAACGTGCCGGTCACGAAGCCCGACGCTTTCTCCGACGCCAGATACACCGCCGCGCCCTGCAGTTCTTCGGGCGTTCCGAACCGGTTCATCGGCGTGTGTCCCATGATGCTCTTGATGCGATCCTCGGAGAGAATCTTGCGGTTTTGCTCGGCCGGGAAGAAGCCCGGGATAATGCCGTTGACGCGAATGTTGTGCGGCGCGAACTCGCGCGCGAGAAATTGCGTGACGGAATTGACGCCCGCCTTGGAAGCGGAGTACGTGAACACGCGGGAGAGCGGCGGACCGGACGAGACGGACGAGATGTTGACGATGCTGCCGCCGCGGCCTTGGTCGATCATGCGCCTCCCGAACACTTGGCAGGCGAGCACGACGCTCTTCAGGTTCACGTCCATAATGCCGTCCCATTCTTCTTCGGTAATGTCGAAGAACGGCGTCGCGCTGTTGCGGCCCGGGCAGTTCATCAGGATGTCTACCCCGCCGCTCCAAGCGACGATTTCGTCAAGAATGTGGGAGAGGTCTTCCTTGCTCGTCGCGTCGGCTTGGAATACCGCGGCGTCGCCGCCGGCCGCCGCGATCCGTTCGCGCGCCGCTTCGGACGTCTCCGCGTTTCGGCCGACGACGGCGACCTTCGCGCCGTACGCGCCGAGCGCTTCGCCCATGACGGAGCCGAGCGTGCTGTTGCCGCCGATGATGACGGCGGTTTTGCCGGACAAATCGAATAAGTTCATATCGGGTTTAGCCTCCTATTTCGTTTGGAAATCGACGATGCGCTTGAACGGGTCGACGAGCCTAGGGTACAGCTCGCTGTAGATGCCGAACAGCTCGTCGTACGCCGCGCGCGTCGCCGGGTTCGGCTCGTGCGTATGCGATGCGGTCGACCAGCCGCGGCACGGCTCGAAGTCGCGCCAGTCGCCGAGCGCGACGCGGCCGAGCGCCGCCGCGCCAAGCGCGGAGCTTTCGATCGCGTCCGGCACGGTCAGCGGCGCGCCAAGAATGTCGGCGATCGTCTGGCGCCAAAACGGCGACCGCGCGAAGCCGCCCGAAGCGACGATCTTGCCGGGTTTGCCGGCCGCGTCCGCGACCGCTTCGGCGACGGAGCGCACGGCGTAGCCGACGCCCTCGAGCGCGGCCCGCACCATATGCGGCTTGCCGTGCGCAAGCGAGAGACCGAAGTAGACGCCGCGCACGTCGGCGTTCCAGTACGGCGCCCGCTCGCCCGCGAACAGCGGCAGCAGGATAAGGCCGTCGCTGCCGGCGGGCGCGGTTTGCGCGAGCTCGGTCAGCCGCTCGTACGGATCGACGCCCGCGGCGCGCGCTTCGTCCGCTTCCTTCGTGGCGAGGTGGTCGCGCACCCAGCGGAACAGGGCGCCGCCGTTGTTGATCGCGCCGCCGACGACCCACTTGTCGTCGGTCAGCGCGTAGCAGAACGTCCGTCCGGTCGCGTCGGTGCGCGGCGCATCGACGATAGCGCGCACCGCGCCGCTCGTGCCGATCGTCACGGCGAATTTGTCGCTCTCGAGCGCGCCCGCGCCGACGTTCGCGAGCACGCCGTCGGACGCGCCGACGACGACCGGCGTGCCGGGCGCGAGGCCGAGCCGCTCGGCGGTCGCGCTCGGCAGCCCCTCGAGGACGTGCGTCGTCGAGACGAGCGCCGGCAAGCGGGAGGCGTCGACGCCCGCAGCGGCGAGCGACGGCGCGTGCCAGTCGCGCGTCGCAAGCGAAAACAAACCGGTGGCGCTGGCGATCGAATGGTCGACGACGAGCTCCGCGTGCGGGAACCATTTTCCGAGGACGTATTCTTTAATGCCGACGAACTTCCGCGCTTTGCCGAACGTGTCCGGGTCGAGGTCTTTCAGCCACATGAGCTTCAGCAGCGGCGACATCGGGTGAATCGGCGTGCCGGTGGCGGCGTAGATCGCTTGCGCGTCGGTTTGTTGCTTCAGGACGTCGACGTAGGCGGCCGCGCGGTTGTCGGCCCACGTGATCGACGGCGTGAGCGGCGCGCCTTCGCGATCGAGCGCGATGAGGCTGTGCATCGCCGCGCTGAAGACGACGCAGCGGATGTCGTCCGGCCGGATGTCCGCTTTGGCGACGGCGGCGCGGACGGCTTCGGCGACCGCCCGCTCGATCTCGTCCGGGTCCTGCTCCGCCCGGCCCGGCGCCGGCGTGTGAAGCGGATATTCGACGGACAGCGACGCGCGGACGACGCCGTTCTCGTCGACGACCACCGCCTTCGTGCTCGTCGTGCCAATGTCCGCGGCTACGATGTAAGGCTTCGTCATTTGGTGAGATACCCCTCGCTGTCGAACGTCCAATGATAAGGCGCCTCGGAGACGATCTCGATGTCAGGGTGATTCCGTGCTTCCTCGATCAGCGCTTCGGAAATTTCGATCTCGCCGAGGTGCAGCGTGTCCTTAATGCGCACGAGCCGGCAAGCGGCGAAGTCGAGCACGTTGCACGTCTTCACGGCCGCCTTGATCGCGAGCTCGTCGCTCTCGAGCGTCGTCGCGAGCTTCGTCGGCGCGCAGACGGTCGACGTCAGGCCGTTGAGGTACGTCGCGGTGAAATCCATCTTGTCCGCGAGCCGCCGCGTCGTAAAGTCGGCCGTGCCGACGCCGTTCGCGTTGCCCTTCGATTCTTTGGTCACGTCGAGCACGACCATCTTGTTCACGTCCGGCCCCCCAGACGCGTACGGCGTCGGGTAGCGGCCCGTCACGTTCGGGTCCATGCCATCGCCGCTGATGTTTTTGCCGATGTAGTCGATCACGAGCACGTCGATTTGGTCGAACAGCAGCTTCGGCATGCGCGATTTGGCCATTTTCTGAAGCTCGATCTCCCGCTCGTGCACGCGCTCCGCCGGCAGCACCTCGACGTGGCACGTCTCGTCGTACGCGTTTTCGACGGTCGCGACGCCGAAGACGATCGGCAGCTTCTTCATCATGAGCGTCGCCATCTCCGGCACGAACTCCGCCATGTATTTGAAGCCGAGCTGATGGCACGCCTCCGCGCCCTTCTGCTTGCCGAGGCCGATCGCGATCATCTTCATGATGCCGCTCTCGATCGGGCCGCGGAACGCCGTGTGCGGCTTGACGCGGTTGATGACGACGATCGCGTCGGCCGTCGAGGCGATTTTATCGACGTATACCGGCAGGCCGTTCGCGAGGCGGTCGATTTGCACGACCTCCATGGAAGACTCGATAGGCGCCCCCATCGACGCCTCGTCGACGCCGAGATGCCGCAGCACCTCGGCCTGCCCCTCCGCCGTCGCGCCGCCGTGGCTGCCCATGCACGGCACGATGAACGGCTCGGCGCCCGCCGCCTTGATCGCGTCGATCGTCGCCTTCGTGAGCCCCGCGATGTTCGCGACGCCCCGGCTGCCGACGGCGACCGCGACGCGCTGCCCCGGCCGGATGCGGTCGATCGCGCCGGGCTTCTTGAGTTCTTCGCGCAGGGCGCCCACCGGGTCGTCGAGCTTCGACGGGTCGAACTTCTGCTTAATGCGCACGACCGGCGGGATCGGAATCGGGCGCAGCATGTCTCGAATCATATCGCTCATGGGAATGTCCCCTCTCGCGGATCGTTATTTGTTCAGCAGTTCGAGGTGCTTGCCGATGTGCGCGATGAGTCCCGCCTCGTAGGCGTCTTCGTTCGCGCGCAGCGTCGCGTAAAATTCGTCCTTGAACAGCGAGGCGCCGTTCTCGTCCTTCGCCGTCAACAAGATGCCGTACGTAATATGGATCAGCTGCCGCGCGTTGTCTTCGTTCATATACTCCGGCAGCTCCGCGTCGGACACCTCGCCCAGCGGCTTGATTTTCGTGAAATCCGCCGACACGTGGTAATATTTGAGCGCCTCCTCGACGTGCGCAGCCGCGTAGGCGTGCATCCGGCGGTACAGCGACGGGTTGACGCGGGCGACGGCGCGCACCGCCTCGAGCCAGTTCGTGCCGGCCGTCTTCAAGTGGAAGCGGCCCTTCGTGTACCGCGCGACGAGCGGGAAGACGCTGAACTTGTCGCTGCCCGAGTGAACGCTTAGTTTGTAACCGAAATAATCGCAGATGGCGGCGTGGACGGCGAGCTCCTTTTCGAACTGGGCCAGGTCTCCGATGTAATCGATGCCCTTCTGGAACTCTCCGCAAAAGCGCGGCGCCATGCTGTACACCTCGACGCCCTCGCGCTTCAGCTCGCTTGCGACGAACCAATGCGCCGCCGGATCGGTCGGCGTCGCCGTCTCGTCGATCGAAATTTCGAAGTCGATCGGCCTGCCGGCCGGCTCGATATATTTGCGGTAGATGTCGACCATGAACGCGATCGCCTTGCCGTAGACGAGCGCGTACCGCTTCAGCGCGTCGCTGCTTAGCTCGAGCGTCGCGCCAGGGATTTCGAACGCTTGATTCGCATATTCCGCTTCGAGACGGCTGCGGTAGCCTGCGTCCAGCTCCGACTCGTACCGGCGCTCGATCTCGTCTTGATTCGCCGCGCCCGCCGCGTTGTCGATATGTTCCGACGCGTCCAGCGTCAGCATCGAGAAGCCGAGCCGCAGCGCGTATTCGATGTCGGCCGTCGTCTTCAGGTGGTCGCCGTCGGCGCCCCAGCCGTCCTTATACCCTTCTTGGAAAACGGCGTACGACGCCGCATCCAGCACATCCTCGTACGTACGTCCGGTTAGCGTCAGCTCGCGGATGCTCTGCTGCGCGAGGATCGGACGGACGTCGCGGCCGCGCGTCGTCTGGATGTGACCCGGCGACGCCAGTCCGAGCCGGTCGCCGAGGCCGATCGTCGCCGTCTGCGTGCCGATCGCGCGCGGACGCGTATAATCGAACGCTTCGTTCAGCGCGAGCCGGTTGGCGTGCGTGAGCGGGCAGAGCTTATAAGCGACGCCTTCCTCCGTCCGCTCCGCGCCTTCGAGCGCGTTGTACAACGCCCCGCCGCCGACCGCGAGCAGCTTGCGCTCGCCGCCGTCCTTTACCATCGCGACCCGGTCCCCGCCTCGCTCCGCCGCCGATGCCGCATAGACGCCTTCCAAGCCTTCGAGCGATGAACCCTTCGCAAGCGCCGCCGCCGCTGTCGCTGTATTCGTTGCCGTTCCCATTGCGTACGTCCCTCCATAATAACAACGTTGTTATTTTTTTGCCTGCGTCTATCATATGTTGAAAATTAAGTTTCATCAATGCTATTTTTTCAGTATACTAAAAAAATAACAACGTTTGCATTTTTGCGATCGCGAGGAGGCCGCGTCCGGCATGAACGTCACCATCAAAGATATCGCCCGGCTGGCGGGCGTCAGCTACTCCACCGTTTCGAAGGCGCTGAACGGCAGCCCGCTCGTGAAGTCGGAGACGCGCGACCGCATCGTCGAGCTCGCCGAGCAGCTCGGCTACGAGCCGAACCTGGCCGCGAAGAGCCTCGTCTCGCGGCGCAGCATGACGGTCGGCGTGCTGCTTCCATCGCTCGAACGCGTCGCGCTCTCGGCGCTCGTCGGCCGCATCAACGACGCATTGGCGGATCGCGGATACGAGGTCATCCTGTCGATCCTGCCCCCGACATCGGCCGTTCGGCTGTTTCAGCGGCTGCAGGTCGACGGGATCATCGTCTTCGAGGACATTACGCCGGAAGCGGCGCACGTCGAGCCCGTCTCGACCGACATCCCGGTCGTCTCGATCGGCGTCTCGCACCTCGTCGGTTCGCGCTTCGCCGTCGTCGACGTGCGCCGCAAGGAGGCGCTGCGCGCGGCCGTCACGTACCTCGCCGGGCTCGGCCATACGCGCATCGCCTATATCGGCGATGCCCGCGAATCCGACGCCAAGCAGCAGGAGAAGGTCGCCGGCTTTACGGAGGGCGCGTTCGCCTGCGGGCTGTCGTCCGCCGACGCGATCGTGCTGAACTCGGACGGCAACACGTGGCGGCACGGCTTCGAGGCGGGCCGGCGGCTTTTGTCGCTCGACCGTCGCCCGACCGCCGTCATCACCGGCGCCTACGACGTCACCGCCGGGCTGCTGCGCGCCGCGCTCGACGGCGGGCTCCATGTGCCGAACGACCTGTCGCTCGTCAGCTACGACCATATTCCGCAGCTCGCCGAGCTCGACGTTCCGGTGACGGCCGTCGGCGCGCCGGTCGACCGGTTCGCCGAGCGCATCGCCGAGGCGCTGCTCGAGCTGCTCGCGGCCGACGGCCCGGCCCGGCGCGAGTCGCTCCTCGACGCCGTGCTCGAGGAGCGCGCCTCCGCGCGGCGTCTCGGCGGCTGAGCCGCCGGCGCCCCTTCCGCTGCTGCAGCGAAAAACCTTTCAGTACAGCGGCGGTTTCCGCCGCTTTCCCGCCCACTTACCGGAGTTCTCCGCTAACTCGCACCATTTCCACCGCTTTCCCGCCCACTTACCGGAGTTCTCCGCTAACTCCCCCGGTTTCCGCCGCTTTCCCGCCGCGTTACCGGAGTTCTCCGCTAACTTGCCCGGTTTCCGCCGCTTTCCCGCCCACTTAC
>NZ_DASQMZ010000009.1:0-10387 GCF_035645235.1 Paenibacillus sp. | reverse complement strand
CCCCGAGACCGGCTTCGTGCGGCTCCCTTAGGGTCGTTATGATATCGACGGCATTTTTTCCGAGCTTTAAGATGCCTCCGCTGGATTCGGGGCATAATGCTTCCGCGATTTCGGACGTTCGGACGGCGGGCCCGTGCAAATCGGGCACGTCGGGGCGTAAATTCATGGCGTTCGCCGCGATGACCATCTCACATAAGTCGTACGGCGCCTGGGGGGGCAATGCGGACAGCAGCTCCTTCCGCTCCTGAATATATTCCGCGGCTCTCCCCGGTGGAATGGGCTTAAGAAACCTGCGCTTGTCCTCGGGAATGTCGACACGATTGCCGTTGGTCGAGGTCACCGTATGAACATCTCGATGGTGCAAAAATTCGATCCCTCTCGACTTCCCGGCGCTTAAGACGGTAAGTCCCAGCGTGCGAGCCCATGCGATCAACCCCATCATCAATCCGTGCTGATCTCCATCCACCGGGGTGTAGACGAGACCGGCGTCCCCGGCCAGCTTCTGAAGAATCGGGCCAACGACCGAATCCGTCTCCTTGTTCACCATCGCAAGATGCTTGCCCGCCCGAATGGCCGCAAGTCCGTGAATGGCGCCCGCGTCGGGGATCCCCGTCGATTCGACGACGATGTCGATCGGCAGGTCCATCAATAGCATCGCGTCTTGGACGACGACGAACCGGCCCCGTTCCATGGCCTGCAGCGCGGCGTTCCGGCTGTCGCATATGGCGATGCGCTCGTCCGGTACGCCGGACCTGCGGAAGGCGCGCGCGGCTGCCCCGATGTCGCGATCGGCGATCGCCGATACTTCCAGCATGGCGCATACGAAGGACCGGGTCGCGATCGACGTCCCGAAAAATCCCGCGCCGATTAATCCGACCCGAACAGGCGTCGTTCTTCCGCTGCTGGCGAACAACTGCGAGTAAATCATTGGATTTCCTCCTTATGAATCCGAGGTATATAGCGATAACCGAATCTCAAGACGACTATAGAGCGTTAGGTTGATCTCGTCTATAATTTTATGGAAAAAAAATACGGGCCGTCGTTAGACGACCCGTACCTCCTTATTGCTGGTAAATCGCCAGGCCCTGCAGCAAAATATCCCCCGTAATGCGCACGAGGTCGAGCGTGAGCGAACCGTCCGTCACGGAGACGTTGTACGGGCCGTACTTCGCCCAGCTGCCGACGGCGCCGGTAGCGATCTGACCCTTCGTCGTTCCTTCCAGCTTTACGTCGAAGCTGCGGAAGTTCGCTTGGTAATCTTCCATGACCCAGAGATACACCGCGTAATTGCCGTTCGCAAGCGTCTGGTTCAGCGTCGCGTTGCCGGTACGCCAAATTTCGGTGCGCAGCATCGACGTCGTGTCGGCGTCCGTCGCCGG
Organism: Paenibacillus sp.; assembly: GCF_035645235.1. Classification (GTDB taxonomy): domain Bacteria; phylum Bacillota; class Bacilli; order Paenibacillales; family YIM-B00363; genus Paenibacillus_AE. The sequence continues at coordinate 9,008 of NZ_DASQMZ010000009.1, read as the reverse complement.
GCTCGGCGTGCGGGTGTTCGTTGCGGTATTGACCGTACTGACCGTGAGGCCGGACGATAGCGCCGCGCTATAGGACAGCCAGGCGTTGCCCTCGATGGTTACCGCCCCCCCGTTAATATTAATCCCCTTCACGAAACCGCCGCCGGAGGACGTTAGCGTGTACGGCGACAAATACGGACCGGCGATGACGGTCGTCGTCGGTATGCCGGGCCCCGTCCAGCCGACGGACAAGTTATCCCAGCCGACGCCTTCCTTATGGAGCACCTCCACGTAGTAGCGTTGCCCCGCCGTAAGCGAGACGGGCGCGGAGGTTTGCGTCGGGAATTTCGTCCATTGGCGCAGCGCCGTGTAGCCGGTAAAGTAGGCGATTTTCGACTTGTTCGCCGGGTTGTCGTTCGTGCTCAGCCACAGCTCGCTGTCGTCGTCGCCCGCGAGCGAGAACGTATACGTGCCGGTCGCCGGCGGCGTAATGTAGCCGCGAATGCGCGTGCCGTAGTTGTCGCTCCAGTTGACCGGACCTTCGAACTTCGACAGCGAGGACGTGCCGCTCGGCGGACTGTTCAACGGGATCGAAGCGATCGACGTGCCCGCGATGCCGGACCAATATTCCCTCGAGAGGCTGCCCGTCCCGCCGGGCGCCTGCCGGATTTCAATGCCGTGGAGGCCCACCTGTCCGGCGTTCAGCGCGAGATCCATGTTCAGCACGCCGTCGATGACGGACACCGGGTAAGGCCCGTAACGGTTCCAGCCGCCGTTTTGGGCGGAGGTGACTTCGCCGACGGTCGTATTTTCCAAAACAATATTGTAAGCGTACGAACCTGCGCCGAGCTCCTCCTTCACCCAGAAGGAGACGTAGTACGCGCCGTTCGGGATCGTCTGCGACAGGTTCGCCGTGCTCGATTTCCTGAGGCCGGCGGTCAACATGCTCGACGTGCTCGCGTCGACGGCCGGGTGCGCCGCCACCGAATTGCTCGTCAGCGTAACGCCGGTGCCGACCGAGAAGCCGGCCGCTTGGGCGGCCGTATGCGACAGCCAAGCGTTGCCGTCGATCGTAACCGCCGCGCCGTTGATGTTGATCCCTTTGACGAAGGCGGTCGCCTGATCGAACGGCACGTACGACACCAACGGCTCCATCGCGTTCGCCGCGATCGCGTTCGTCACGAGCTGATCCAAATAATAGTGGTTTTTATTCGGCGTAGACGTGTAGACCGTCGAATTGTCGGACGGATTATAAGTTACCGTGCCGGGTCCGATTTCGGCGAAGAGGCCGTCGTTCTTGCGTACGGCCGCGTAGACGGCGACCTCGTCCCAACTCGGTCGCGTACAGGAAGGCGAGGCGTCGCAGCCGAGGAAATCGCGGAACGCTTTCTTGACGGGGCTCGTGTCCGGGGAGTGGTCGAGCTGCCAGCCCGTGCCGACGTTCGCCCCTTCGCCGGAAAAGACGATGCGTCCCGGCCAATTGTCGATCACGTTCTTCGCGGACGTCTTGTCGTAATAGAAGTTAAAGTAGTCCGCACCGTTCGGGTACGTCCCCCCCATGACGACGAGCTCCTTCACCTTCTGCGCGACGAGCTGCGCGCCGGTGAGCGGGCTGATCGTGTCCGGACCGGAATTCAGCAGCGCGGACAGCTGATTCATGAAGCCGAGCGAGACGATGACGACGTCGTCGTAGTTCGGATTGGCCAGCAGCTGCCGGTACAGCTTCCAGCCCTCCTGTACGGTCGTAGAGCTTAAGTCCTGCGGGAAGCCGGCGCAATTGTCGGGGTACCGGTTCGTGTTGGCCGAGGACGACGGATACTTGATGCCGACCGGAATGTTCGGGTTGCCGAAATACGTGTTAAGCGCGTCGACGCAGTAAGCCGATTTGAGATGATTCGTATCGACCACGACCCCGAGAATGTTGGCCTCCCCTTTGTCTTGCAGCGCGTGCGCGAGCGCGATGGCGCCGACGTCGTCGACGTCGTCCAGAATGTCGGTGTCAAGGATCAGCGGCACCGGCGGCGCGGTCACGGCCGCGTCCGCGACGCGCCCTCCCGCGCCGGCCGGAACGACGACGGCGAGCGAGACGACGGCGGCGAGCGCCGTGCGCCACCAACGCCGCTTGCCCGGAGCGAGGCTGCTTGCTCCGAACGATATGTTGCTGCTTGCGATTGACATGAACGAATCCCCTCTTTCGCGATGATCGATACGGTTGCGGTCATCTTGCGTGCATTCTTCGCGTTGCGTGCGTGTTTCGCGTTATCCCCCTCCCCTCTCCTCCTCATCGTAGAATGTAAGCGCTTCATTGAATAGGCGGTAACCTTCGGCTTCCGTCGAATATTTTCGGGACTTGCACGCGCCCCCCGGCATATAGCCCCCTCACGGCGGGCCGTATTTGGTTCGGTATTCCGCCGGCGTCAGACCGGTTTTCTTCTTAAATACTTGGCTGAAATACCTTGGCTCTTTAAAGCCGACGCTGTCCGCGACCATGTAAATTTTATACTCGTTCCGCACGATCAGCCGCTTGGCCGCTTCCACCCGGACGTCGGTCAAGAAGTCGATGACGTTCTCGCCGGTCTGTTTTTTGAACAGCTCCGACAAATAATTCGCATGCACGTAAACGCTGTCGGCGATGTCCGACAACTTAATGTTGCGGGGATAATGCTCCCGCATATACCGAATCGCGCCTCGGACGACCAAGGAATAGCCGCTCTCGTCCCGGGGCGGCTCCTCGCCGCGCGGCGCGTTGCGGACCGCGGCCGCCTCGGCGTACGAGCGCGCCGTCTCTGTCAGCGCCTCGCACGGCCGGCCCGCGCCGACGCGCAGCTCGAGGCCGCCCCGCCCGAGGGAGGCGAACTGTCGCATCGCCGCGGCGATGCGCGCCTCGTCCTCGGCGGGCTTCGCGCCGAGCCGCAGGACGAGCGCCAGCCCGTCGGCCCCGTCCGGCAGCGCGAACCCGCCGCCGGACGCCTCCAGCGCGGCCTGCGCCTTCGCCTTCAGCTCGCAGAGCAGGCCGCTCGCGGTTTCGGCGCCGTGCTCGGAGGACCCGAGGGCCACCCTCAGCGTGAACACGACGAACCTCGGCAGCAGCTCGAGCTCCAGCTTCTCCGCTTTCCCGCGCGCTTCTTCCTCGCGCATCGGCGCCGCGCCGAACAATAAATCCTGAAGCAGCTTCTCCCGCAGCTCCCGGCGCGACCCCTCGACGTAGCGTTGCTCCTCCTCCCGCGAACGTTCCCGCCGAATCGACTCGTACGCTTTCCGCAGCGCTTCTTCGACTTTCTCCGGTTGGATCGGCTTCAGCACATAGTCGAGCGCGCCGTACCGCATGGCGTTCTGGGCGAAATGGAACTCCGCGTGCCCGCTCACGACGATGCAACGTACGGAAGGGTAGTCGGCCGACACCCGCTCGAGCAGCGCCGGGCCGTCCATGCCCGGCATGTTCATATCGAGCAGCAGCACGTCCGGCGGCTCGCGCTCCAGCAGGCGCAGCGCGCTCTCCCCGTCCTCGGCCGTCCCCGTCACCCGCCACTCGTCCCGCATCCCCTCGATGCAGGCATGGAGCCCCCGGCGAATTTTCGGCTCGTCGTCCACGATGGCGATTCTCATGCGGCGCCCTCCTCCTTCCCGTCGATCGGCAGCCGGACGCGGACGATCGCCCCCATCCCCGGCGGGCTGAGCAGCGTCAACCCGTAGTCCGGGCCGTACAGCAGCCTCATTCGTTCGTGTATGTTGCGCAAGCCGAGCCGTCCTCCCGGTTCGTCCCCTTCGGCATCGTCCCGCAGCAGCGCAACGCGCTTCTCCTCCGGCATGCCGACGCCGTTGTCCCGCACCTCGAGGACGAGCGAATCGTCCGCGCGGTACGCCAGCACGTCGATGCGCCCGTCTCGCTTCGTTCGCGCAAGCCCGTGCACGAGCGCGTTCTCCACGATCGGCTGCAGGACGAACCGCGGCATCCGGCACTCCAGCAGCGCATCGTCGCAATCGATCGCGTAGCGGAACCGGTCCTCGAAGCGAAGCTTCTGCAGCAGCAAATAATCCTCGACGTGCGAAATTTCGTCCCGCAGCGCAACGATTCCGTCGCCGCGGCTCACGCTCGTGCGGAACAAGTTGCCGAGCGCCGTCACCATGCGACTGATTTGGTATTCCTTCTTCTCGATGAGCATCCAGTTGATCGAGTCCAGCGTGTTATATAAAAAATGCGGCAAAATCTGCGCCTGCAACGCCTTGATTTGCGCGTTCTTCTCCCGAATTTTCTGCTCGTAATTGTTGCGGATGAGCGAGTTGATCCGCGCGACCATCTCCGCGAACGCGTTGCTGAGCTGCCCGATCTCGTCGGGCTTCTCCGCCTGGATGGAGGCCGCGAAGTCGCCCGCCTGGACGCGGCGCATCAGTCGCTGCAGCTGCGTAAAGCGAAGGGTGACGCCGCGCGTGATGATCAGCGTAAAGACGATCGCAAGCACGCCCGCGATGGCGCTGAACGAGAGAATCGCGTCGCGGATGTCGTTCGCCGATTTCGCTAAGAAGTCGACCGGCACGGCGCTGACGATGTACCAACCGGTACGCTCGTTCCGTACGTACGATACCAGGTGCTCTCGCCCCTCGATGTCGCAGGCGTAATTGCCCGCCTCCCCGTCCATGCCCGCGGCGCAGCCCTCGATGGCGGCCGACGGCGCATCCGACGGTTTCGCTTGCAGCATCGATCGCTTCGCGCGGTCCAGCAAGTACAAATTGCCCGGCGTGTCCGCGAAGATTTCCCCGATTACGGAAATCAACCCGCGCTCGTGAAAGTCGATCATCATAAATCCCTCGTACTCTCCGTACGTCGGGTAGATGCTTTTGATGAACGCCGCGGACGGAAACACGGAGGCGGGCCGTTCGTTGATCGCCATCATGACGCTCTCCCGGCGCTCGAACCAAATATGGCGCCCCTTCGCCTCGGTAACGCGACGGAAGAGGTCGCTCTCCTCCAGCCGAAAGTCCCGGGACAACCCTTTACCGTTGCCGGTGTAAACGGTTCCGACCCGATCGACGATGACGATGCTCGAAAGCTCCCGGTAGCTGATCAGCAGGCTCTTTAAATAATTTTCCACCTCTCGTTTGTTCCGGCCTTTCGCCACGTCGTCCTCCTGGTTCAGCAGCTCGATCAAGGAGCGATTGATCATCGTACTGAGCGCCAGGTTGTCGACGGTTTGGATTTTCGATTGAATATGCTTCTCGACCTGCTTCAGCATCTCGCCCGTATATTCGCGCGACCGCTCCAAAGCGATCTCGTGGCTGCGCACGATGGAGAAGAAGCCGCTGGTCAGCACCGGGATCGTACCTACGATCAGGAAGCAGACCAGCAGCTTGGTTTTTAACGTAAGCGAGAACCGCGCGCGAAATCGCGCCTTCGGGCCGTATTCCATCGGAAAACATCCCTCGCCGTTTTCTTCGATCTTACCACACGTGCGTCATTCCTTGGACCCGGAGGTAGTCATCGTGTTCATAAAATATTTCTGCAGCGGCAGCAGCAGCAGCGCAGGGACGGCGATCGACACGATGGAAGCCGCGTACACCTCGGCCCATAACGTGCTGCGTTCGGTCGAGAAGCGCGTCACGGCGACCTGCAGCATCAGCAGCGATTCCTGCTTGACCGCGATGAGCGGCCAGAAGAACGACTCCCATTGCGTAAGGAAAATGAGCAAGCCGGCGCTGATCATGACAGGCACCGTGTTCGGCACGAGCAGCTTATAAAAAATTTGCTGCCAGCCCGCGCCGTCGATGCGAGCCGACTCCATGACGCTGTCCGGGAACGCCTCGAAGAACTGGCGGAACAAGAAGATGACCAGGCCGTTCGCGAGCGCCGGCAGCAGCAGCGCATATGGCGTATCCAACAGGCCCATGGACCGAACGAGCCCGTACAACGGAATCGCTACCGCCTCGAACGGCACGAGGATGCTGACAAGCACGGCGGCGAACAGCAGGTCGCGTCCGGGGAAGCGGAACTTCGCGAAGGCGTATGCCGCCCAGGCGTTCAGCAGCAAGCCGCCGGCGATGTTCAAGGCGGCCATCCACACCGTATTGAACAAAGGACGGTAGAAGCGGTATTTCGTAAACAGATTCGCGTAGGCTTCAAGCGTCGGCTCCGCGGGCACGAACGTCCGGAACGTCAGCGGCGCCGCGTGCCGGAAGATGTCCTCCGTCGCCCGGATCGACGAGCTGAACGCCCAGAGGATCGGAATCAGCGTTATGGCCGCGACCAGCAGAAGAAGCGCGTAGTAGCCGAATCTCGCCATTCGAATTCTCCTTCCCCGCCGGCCGCCGTCAATGATCCGCCCGCATCAATCGCGCCTGCAGGCTGACGATGACGAACACGATGACAAGCAGCAACGTAGTAATCGAATACGCGCGCCCCATGTCCACGTACCGGTATGCGGAGCTGAACGCTTCGTACATGAGGAAGTGGTTCGACAGCTCCGGTCCGCCCTTCGTAAGCACATAGTTCGGCGCGAACATCATCATGTTGGCGACCGTGTCGGCCACGATTACGAACGCGAGCGGGCGCTTCAGCAGCGGAACGGTGATGCGGAACAGCGTGTTCCACCGCCCCGCCCCGTCGATGCGAGAAGCCTCGTACAAGCTCTCCGGAATGTCCTGCAGTCCGGCGAGGAGGAACATCATCCAATAGGCGACGCCCTTCCACGTCGTCATGAGAATAATCGAGAGCAGCGCTTGGTCCGCGCTCGTGAGGAACGGCTGCGACGGGATGCCGACGGCGTTCAGCATGCCGTTGACGACGCCGCCGTTCGGGTTGAGCATGATGCCCCAGACGACGCACGTGACGGCGATCGAGACGACGACGGGCAAATAGAGGATGCTTCGCAGCACGCCGATGCCCTTCAGCTTCCGATTCGCAAGGACGGCGAGCGCCAGCGCAAGCGCGATCTGAATCGGATTGACGAGGACGTTAAAGAGCAGCGTCGCTTTCAGGGACGCGCCGAAGACGCGATCCGCGAACAAGGACGTGTAATTTCCGAAACCGACGAACGCATCCCTTTGATACAGGCTGCCGACCGCCGAGACGACGATCGGGTATAGCTTAAAGACAAACAGGAGCAGCAAGGCCGGCAAAACGAACGAATAGGGCACTCTCCAAGGCGTCGAACGATCCATGCGCGTTTCCATCCCCGATCCCGGCGGCACGGGGGCCGGCGGCAACACGCTGCGCCGGCTCCGCGGAAGCGATGCGCGCCGCGCGTCCAAAATGATTATTTATACTTCTCTAATGCGGTCTTCAGCTGCGCGACGGCGTCGTCCAGCGACTTCTTCGGATCCGCGCCGTTGCGGATATCTTCCATGGCGGCGGCCGCCGTCGTCTCCCACTCGCGATAGCCCGGCGTCAGAGGACGCGGCACGGCCGTGTTCATCGCTTCGTACGCGATAATCTTGAATGCGCTCTCCGGGAAGGCGGAATACTTACCGTCCTTGTCGTCGTTGATCGCGTCGAGCAGCGCTTTCGTCGCGGGGCCCTTTTCCGCTTCGAACCACATGTCGCTGCCTTCTTCCGCCGTAATGTATTTGATATACTCGACGGCTTCGTCCGGGTGCTTCGAATGCTTGTTGACGCCGAGATGCCAGCCTCCCGTCGGCGTCGCCGCGTCGTGCCCCTCGAACGTCGGGTGCGGCGCGTAGCCGAAGTCGAGCGTCTCGGACTCGAGGAACGACCCGATGTTCCAAGGGCCGCCGACCAAGTACGCGACGTTGCCGGCCTTGAACAGCTCCGTCGTCTCCTGCGGCTTCAGCGCCTTCGGGCTAATGTTCAGCTCGTTATGGATTTTGTGGTAGAACGTCATCGCCTCGACCCACTCCGGCGAGTTCAGCACGCCGTCGACGGTCACGCCGTCGTCCCCGATGCCCTTGCCGCCGAGCGCGTTCGGCAGCGCGAGAATTTGGTACGGCCGGCTGATCTGATCGAAGCTGAGGCCCCAGATGTTCTTGTTGCGGCTCGGATCCGCCTGCTGAACGACCTTTTGCGCGTTCGCCGCGAGCTCCTCCCACGTCAACCGGTCCTCGATGTTCTCCGACGGGAACGGGATGCCCGCGTCGCTGAGCAGCTTCTTGTTATAATAGAGGAGCTGCGAGGACGAGCTCATCGGTGGCGCCAAAAACTTGCCCTTATACGTGCCGGCGTTCACCGCGCTCGGAATGTACTTATCCTTATCGGCCTCGTCGAAATAGGCGTCCAGCGGGAGCAGATAGTCGCGGAAGCCGTACCCGGACACCATCGGCACGTCGACGGAGACGATATCGAACGTGTCCTCGCCGCCGCCGCCCTTCATCTCGATCACCTCGAACAGCTGGTCGAACGGGTAGCTTTCCATCTCGATTTTGATATTCGGGTGCTCTTTCATGAACGCCTGATTGATCGGCTCCAGCTTCTCCACCCAGTCCGTCAGCATAATGTACTTGATCGTCACCTGCTCGCCGGAGACGCTTCCGCTCCCCGCCTCCCCGCCGGCCGCACCGGTGCTGCACGCGGTTGCGAGCAAGCTCGCGGAAAGCAGCATCGACAGGCCGAACGTCTTTCGATGATTCCAAAGTTTCATGCGTCTTCGTACCCCTTCGCTTATGTGTTTGCTTACACCTCGATCTTATATGAAAACGCTTCACTTCCCCATTAGGTAATTCTAATATACTGTTCAATATTTTCGGCATCCGCCGGGGGGATTACTTTTCCTTTCGCAAAAAGATCGCCCCCCACGGTTGAGCGGCCGTGGAAGGGCGATCGATCTGTCTTGCTATGCTATTTCTTCGCGCGTATCGTTCGGGGCCGCGATGCTCACGACGTCGCCTTCGGGACCATACCCGTGGACAGCGCAAGCCGATTCCATGCATTAATCGTGTTGATGGCCATAACCAACGCGACGTACTCCCCCTCGTCGAATTGACCGCGCACCCGTTCGTACACGTCCTGAGGAACCCCGTTCGACGAAATGTTCGTCACCGCCTCCGTCAGCTCCAGCGCGGCCCGCTCCCGCTCGGTGTAGAAC
>NZ_DASQMZ010000008.1:0-9879 GCF_035645235.1 Paenibacillus sp. | reverse complement strand
CAACGCCATGGTCAGCGACATTATCGATACGCTTGTGTACCGTACGGGCTTAGCCAATCAGAACTATTCTTACGCCACGGCGATCGGTCTGTTCAGCGGCGTGATCGGCGTCATCCTCGTTTCCGGCACGAACTGGCTCAGCAAGAAATTTTCCGGCGAGAGCATCTACTAACCCTCTGGAAAGGAGCCGAGAACGTGAACCAACAAGGAAAGCTTCGTTCCGTCACGATGACCGACGTGATCGTCAACTTGGTCATGGTGCTGGTCGTCCTGATTTGCATCGTACCCTTCATTTTCATGCTGGCGTTGTCTTTATCGAGTCCGGAGGCGATCGTAAACAATCGGGTGTCGCTTCTTCCGGTGGGCTTCAACTTCGAAGCGTACAAGCAAATTTTCACGTACCCGAATTTCTTCAAGGCTTACGGCAACACATTGGTTTACACCGTCGGCGGAACCGCGATCTCGCTGGTCGTCTCGATCGTATTCGCGTACGCCATGTCCAAGCCGTTCCTGTACGGGCATAAGCTCGTCATGAAGCTGATCGTGTTTTCGATGTTTTTCTCGGGCGGCCTGATCCCTACTTATCTGTTGATTTCCAATCTTCACCTGACGGGCACGGTATGGGCGATGCTGATTCCGTTCGCGATCAATCAATTCAACCTGATCATCCTGATCAGCTTCTTCCGGGCGTTCCCAACGGAGGTCGAAGAGGCCGCCGTTATCGACGGGTTAAGCTACTTCGGCATCTTGCGCCGGATCGTCGTTCCGCTCTCCACGCCGGCCATCGCCACCATCGGATTGTATACGGCCGTGTTTTTTTGGAACGACTGGTTTAACGGGTTGATTTACCTGAACGCTACGCAGTATCCCGTCATGCTGTTCCTGCGTAACATCGTGAACGGGACAATGATGGTAGGCGACGGCGCCGGCATGGCGGACCGCAGCACGATCGCCATGTCGATCAAGTCGGCGGTCATCATCACGTCGACGCTGCCGATCATCATCCTCTACCCTATGCTGCAGCGCTTCTTCGTAGCGGGGTTGACGTTAGGATCTATTAAGGGATAAATACAAGCAGTAAAAAAAGGATGGATGAGAGATGAATTCATACTTCGCGCAACTGACAACGGAGAAAATCAATCCCTCCACGCAATCGATCGACGAATGCGATACACGAGAGATGCTGACGTTAATGAATAACGAAGACCAGCTCGTTCCCGTCTCGGTCGGCAAGGAAATCGAATCGATCGCCGCCGCGGTGGATCGGCTGTACGAAGCCCTAAAGGACGGCGGCCGCATGTTTTACGTCGGCGCGGGAACGTCCGGCCGGCTCGGCGTGCTCGACGCCAGCGAATGTCCGCCGACCTTCGGCACCGATCCTGAGCTGGTACAAGGCTACATCGCCGGCGGGGACGTCGCCCTGCGCACCGCCGTCGAAGGCTGCGAGGACGATGCGGAAGCCGGCGAGCGCTTGATCGACGAGAAGGGCGTCACCGCCCGCGACGTCGTCGTCGGTATTACGGCCAGCGGCTCCACCCCCTTCGTGCTCGGCGCGATCCGCCGGGCGAAATCGATCGGGGCGGGCACGATCGGGATCACGACGAACCAAAACTCCCGCATCGAGGAAGCGTGCGACATTTGCATCGCGCCGAACGTCGGTCCCGAAGTCGTCGCCGGCTCCACTAGACTCAAGAGCGGCACAGCCCAGAAGCTGGTGCTCAATATGCTGACGACAGGCGTCATGATCAAGCTGGGGAAAGTATATAACAACCTCATGGTCGATTTGAAAGCCAGCAACGCAAAACTGTACGATCGGTCGATCCGCATCGTCCGCACCGTAACCGGTGTCCCGGAGCAGCAGGCGGTCGAGGCGCTCAAGCAAGCGAACATGCAAGTGAAAACCGCAATCATGATGATCGAAACCGGCACGGACGCGAGCCAGGCCGAAGAGCTGTTGCGCCGCCATCAAGGCCGGCTGAAGGCTGCGATCCGCAGCTTCAAGGAAGCGTAAAGAAAAGAACTCGTCCGGCGACGAGTCCTTAGGGTTCAAGCATATGCAGCAAGGCGATCAACCCGGGAGGAGCGTTTGCGAGGATGCGCGGCAGCCGGCATTGGAACGTCGTGCTTGTAAAAAGAAGGGACTGCTCCTAGTCATTTTATGACTTTTGGGGCAGTCCCTTCCCGCGCGGCTTCGCGAATTACGCCATCACCTTCTCAAGCCGCTTCAGTCCGTCGCCGAACGGAACGACCTTCAGCACGAACGGAAACCGGTCGAGGTCGAGGCAACGCTCGAAGTCCGACTTCGGAGCGGACGTCTCCGTCGCCTCGCCGGTCAAATCCATAAAGCTGCCGGTGCGGCTCTCCTCCCGCAAATACCGGACGACGGCCGCGAAGTCGTTCGGCTTCCCTTCGAGCGCGTTGCGCAAATATTCGGCGCATAACGTGTCCTCGTCCGCCGGCTTTGCTCCGCCAAGTCCCATACAGACGAGCGATACCCGTTCGGGCCGGCGAGCCTGGATGTATCGAACGATCGCGCCCGCGTTGACGAAGCTGCCGGTAATCACCTCGTCGGCGCCGGCCGCGTTCGCGATGCCTTGCGTGCCCGCGCTCGTCGTATGGACAACGGTGCGGCCGGTAAAGTCGGCGCGCTCCGCGTGCGTCGGCGAATTGCCGAAGTCGAAGCCCGGCTGCATGACGCCGCCGCGCTCGCCCATGAGCACATAATCCGGGTGCTCTCGCTTCAGCCGGTACGCCGTCTCGATGTCCCCGACGGGGACGATCGCCGCCGCGCCTCGGTCGATGACATAGCAAGCCGTAGAGAACGCTCGGAACACGTCGATGATCACCGCAAGGCCCGTCGCGCGCTTTGCGCCTTCGATCAATTGCAAGATGCTGATATCCATGGCTCTCTCCTTCATACGCGGAATACCGTTATTATGAAGGATACGTTTTGTCCGGGTCAATTTCCCGCTTGAAACGAGAAAACCTCCCCCTGCGTTGCCCGTTACGCCCGGAGAACCGGGTCTGAAGGCGAATACAGGCGGAGGTTTTTATTTCGTAAAGTCAGTTTACGGCCGATGGCCCCGGTTCGTTACAACGGTACGTCGCGAATGGCGCCGGCCAGCTTCGCGCCGGAGAAATTAAGCGCGCTTGTATCGACTCCGCGCAGGTCGGCTTCCCGGAAGTCGGCATGAAGCATGGATGCTCCGGCGAACTTCGCCTTGGTCAGGTTGGCCCCACGGAAATCGACGCCTTGCAGATCGGCTTTAGAGAAGTCGGCCCCTGCCAAATTCGCCCCGCGAAACGATGTACGTACGAGATACGCCCTCACGAAGTTCGAGCGTTCCAGATTCGCTCCTTCGAACGATCCGTCCGTCACCGTAGCGTCTTGGAACGAAGCGCCGGGCAGCCGACAGTCCGGGAAGGCGACTTGAAGAAAGACGGCCTTCGTAAAGACCGGATTGGGCAGCTCCAAGCCCTCGAAAGACATCTTCGATATGTTGAGGCGCGAGCCCCCGGGCTCGTTGAAGAGCCAGCTTAGATGGCGGCTGAGCGCATGGGTCAAGCGGAAGCTGTCCGCCCCGTTCGCCGCCGATTTTTGATGTTCCCGAAGCTCCTCGGAACGTTCCATGCCGTACACTCCCTGCTGCGTTATGGTTTCTCTAATCTTACAGGAACGGTTGTGGAATCGGAACACGACGGCGCGCGTTCCGTCCGCGCCAAATTAAGGAAGCTCCGGGACCGGAGGGAACGTAACCGTAATCCGGGTGCCGCGCCCCGGAACGCTGTCGATCTCGATCTCCGCCCGCATCGCTTTCAATATGCTGAAAGCGACCATCGTGCCGAGCCCCGTCCCCTTGGCTTTGGTCGTATAATACGGGGTCCCGAGCTTCCTTAGCTGTTCTTCGTCCATCCCTCTTCCGGTGTCTTCCAATTTCAGTACGGGCCGACCGTTGATCGATTCCAATCGGATCGACAGCATGCCGCCGGCCTCCGTCGCTTCGATGCCGTTCTTCATCATGTTGATCAAAGCTTGATGCAACTTCTTGCCTTCGCCGAACACGATCAGGCGTTGCTCCGAAGGCGCGGCGAGCTCGACGGCGATGTTCTCCATGCTCGCATAAGGCATGATGACTTCCACGATGCGCTCCAGCTCCGCCTGGAGCTCGAGCCGTTCCGGCTGCTCGAACGAAGGCCTCGCGAACGTCAAGAAATCCGTGATGATGCGTTCCGCCCGATCCAGTTCCTCCAAGCTCAGCGCGAAATACCGGCGCTTCTTCTCTTCGTCCAGCGACGAATCCTTCAGCATTTGCATAAATCCTCGCGTTACCGTCAAAGGATTCCTGACTTCATGGGAGATGCTGGCCGCCAGCTGGCTCACCGTCTTGAGATGCTCCAGCTCCCGAAGCTCGTGCTCGAGCGCTTGCTCGAATTCCAGCTGCTTCAGCCGCTCCTCCAGAAGCTTCCGCTTCGTAATGTCCCGGAGGTGAACGGCCCAGTACCGAACGATCCCGGCGCGATCGCGAACCGGCGTCAACGTGAGCAGCATCTGGTACTCCTTGCCGCGGTCGGTGACGCGGATCGTCTCCATCGTCGCGGTTTCGTCGCCCCCCCCGGCGAATACGCGGGCGACGAACTCTTGCATCTGCGGGACGAGATACGGGGGGATCGAGGGGCACTGGAGAATATGGAACCCTTCCAGCTGATCCTTCCGCCATCCGAGCAGTTTGGAGAAGGAGCCGTTCGATAGCGCGATCGTCGCGTTCCGATCCAACACAAGAATCGGGTCGCTGTGGCTTTCGATGAAGGAAGCGCCGATCGCGTCGAGCGCCTTCGGATTCGCCCGCTCTTCCCGATCCGCGGCGATCCGCAAGCAGAACGAGACGAAGGACGGACGCTCGTCGCCGAGCGGCACCAATTGCACATGGAGCTCGACCGGCGCGCCGGTTCGGCCGCTGCGGACCTCCATGTCGAAGACATGCGCTTCCCCGCGCTCGACGACGCGGCCGAAGTAATATCGGAGCATCTCGAATTGTTCGGAACGAAGGACGTCCCGGAAATGCGCATGGCCGACTCCCGCCGAAACTTCCCCAAGCAATTCGTCCGCCGCCGGATTCGCGTAGACGATGGCGCCGTCGGGCGACGTAACGAATACCGCATCCGGATTCCGCTTCAATAATTGCTCGAACGTAATTACCAATGGGTACGCCTCCGGACAAGCAAAGTACCATAAGTATACCACAACGAAAGCAAGGGCGCCGAATCGACGCCCCTCCTTGCATTCCTATGATTGCCGAAACGAAGAAACGCTACCGGTATTGCACGCGGTCGTCGCGAATAAAATCGTGGATCGCCTTGATCGGCACCCCGGCCTCCCGGTGAATGTCGAGCACCGTCGCAAGCGGGTGCCGCAATATATATTCCTTGATCTTCCGCAAATCGTCGGATTGGGCCGACATGCAATCCGCGCAAAAGAGATGCCCCGGCTTCTTCAGCTTCAATCGACCGCAGCCCTTGCAATTGTCTACGTTCATCTTCGCCGCCCCGCTTTCGTCCGTTCGCCGCGAATGCTCGCGTCTGTGCTAGTACATTCGTATGCATCGGACAAATTGGGGGGGTACTCTAAAAAAAATTTACTATGCCGGTGAGGCTTCCGCCGCCTGCCTCCGCAGCTCGGCGAACGTCACGAGCTCGAAGCCCGCCGCGACCGCCTCGGGCAGCAGGCGCTCGATCGCCTCGGCCGTCTGCTCCCGGTCGCCGCCGTCGTGCAGCAAGATGACCGCGCCGGCGCGGAACGCCGCGCGCACGGTAGCCGCGATATGTTCGACGCCGGGCGACGCCCAATCCATCGAGTCGAGGTTCAGCCCGCCCGCGTGCGCGTAGCCGTAGCTCGCCGCCAGCGCCTCGAGCGCGTCGTCGGTCGCGAGGAACGGCGCGCGGAACGACGTCGGACGCACGCCGGCGATGTCGCGAATCAGCGCATCGGTGCGTTCGAGTTCCTCCCTGCGGGCGTCCTCGTCCAGCTCCGTCAGTCTCGGATGGCTGTACGAGTGGTTCCCCAGCTCATGTCCTGCGGCATGCAAGGCCCGCGCGACGTCGGGATGCCGCTCCAGCGCGCCCCCTAAAACAAAGAACGTCGCGCGCCCCCCATGCCGTTCGAAGGCGGCCGCGATTCTCGCCGTGTGGACCGGATCGGGACCGTCGTCGAACGTGAACGCCAGCTGTTTGCGCGGCGTCGCCACTTCATGGATGATCATAAACACTCCCCCTTCGTCGTAAAAAAAAGAACCCGCCTCAGCCGGCGTCCAGCCGACCGAGCGCGGGTACCGATGTTCGAATTCCTTCGTTCGTCATCCGGATTTCTTCAGCCATTGAAAGAAGCCGACTTTGCCGTTCCCCTTGCAGACGCCGCACGGCGTCAATCCGTCGCCGCCGCAAGCCGTGCACTTGCTGCGTCCGTAGGATACGCCTTCGCCCGAACAGCTTTCGCACCGAACCTTGCCCGTACCGTCACATGGTTTACACTTCATGCTGAATTCCTCCTTAATCGAATGATGAACGAGGAAACGTCTGGATGTGTAAAATACGCTATCTAGCGTACCACGCCGAGCGAAGCGCGCTCAAGCCCGGAATCCGCTTTCAAACCGCCTTCCCGCCGCAATCTTCCGAACGAATCCGACGGTATCGCGCAAAATCTTCCAATCGCGAAGGCAATCGAGATTGTCCATTACGCGAGCTTCGGGAACGGCGCGCCGGCCAGCGGATCGCCGGCCTTCAAGCCCTCCATGCGGTCGCATAAAATATGCGGCTTGCCGTTATACGTCGTGCCGTCCACCATGTAGATGACGGCCAGCACGCGACGCGGCCGATCGGTCGTATTCGGGTGCGCGTAATGGAACGTCAGCCCGTCGTGGAACGTGCAGCTCCCCGCCTTCAGCCGGACGACGACCGGCTGCGTCGACCGGGCGGCCTCGCTCTGCTCGAATTCGTAGATGTCTTGCGGGTTGACCAGGTCGATCGCGTCGAGCTTGCCCACCTTGCGCGAGCCCGGCACGAACATCATGCAGCCGTTCTCCTCCGTCACGTCGTCGAGCGGCAGCCACATCGACAGCGCGCCGGTTTCGTTCATCGGCCAATACGGCAAATCCTGATGCCACGGCGTAGGCTTCGAGTCCCCCGGCATCTTGAACAGCAAATGATCGTGGAACAGACGGATGCCCCGTCCGCCCGACAGCCGGTTCGCGATTCCCGCGAACCGTTCGTGCAGCGAAAATTTCGCCATCCCCGAATGATCCATCCACGTATTGAAACGTTGATTCAACACCCGGTAATACCCGCGGTTCGCCTTGTCCGGCTGCGCCGATTCCGACGTCTCCATCGCCATGACTTCCTCCGCGTACGCTCGCAGCTCCTCGAGCTCGCTCGCCGACAAGACGCCGTCGATTTGCACGAACCCGTTCTTCTCGTAAAAGGCGACCTTCTCGTCGGTCGCGAGGCTTTCCTGGTTCATTCGATTCCCGTCTCCTTCCTTAGGTGCTTACAGGATCGTTAGGACGGCCCGCATCGCCGATGCCATCGCGGACGGGTATCGGTGCGGATCCCTCACGCGCAGCATGCGAATCGCCGAGTCTTCGGGCGCCGGCGTCCAGCGCGTCCGGCCTTTCTCGTCGCAGACGACGGACACCGGCGCGAACTCGTAGACATGCTCGTCGATTCGTTCCCCTGCCTCGACGAGGCGGCCGTCGCCCGTGACGGCGTAACCCGCCGCATGCAGGATGCCCGCCGTACAGTACATCCCCCGCTCCTGCGCCGAAGCCGCCGCGAGCGCGTCTCGGTCGACGGGTCGATCCAAATACGCCAGCCAAGCGGCGTCGCTCGAGCGGGTCAGCGCGTACAGGAAGTAGTTTTGCAGGCGCGGGGACAACGCCGACAACACGTCGCCCTGGCGGAACGCGTAGAACGAACCGCGGGCCGACGTCCCCCAATGCTTCGTCTCCGCGCACGGCAGCCAGTAGACGGGACACGGCAGCTCGAACATCGCCGCGTAAGCGGCAGGGTCGAGGGATACATTATGCTCTGCGAGATATAGCGAAGCGTCGTTCGTGCCGAGGCCCGCGTTCAAGTAGACCGCCCGGCATTTCGTCCGGAACAGCGCGGGGTCGAGCGCGGCCGCCTTCGCCGCGTCCCGGCAGGAGCCGACGACGTGGATCGCCGCCGGCGCCGGCGACGCCGCGAGCGCGCGCAGCAGCGCTTCGGGAGAGCCGACCGCCGCGGCGGGCTCGCAGCCCGCGATCGCGCCCAGCTGATGAACCGCCTGGATCGCCGGATCGCCGAAGCCGCGCGCGGGTTCCCACTCGATCCATTTGCCGTAAGGCGGCGGGTCGAGCGCGACGAGGCGCAAGTCGTACCGCCCCGCGGCGGTTAACGCGAACACGAGAGCTGCGTCCCAATGGTCGTCGGGATCCATGTGCGGGTGGTACAGGTCCGTCATATGAATAACGGGAACGGGGGCGCCCGCATCACCCATACGCGACCTCGTCGTACCAGGGCGGTTCGTCCGCGAACGCGGCCGCCCGGCGGCAGAACGGCTCCATCCGAGCAAGGTCGAGCCCGTTCATGAGGCACAACGCCATCGCGCCGGCCCACGACGCGACGGATTCCCCCGCCCCCAACGTAACGGCCTGACCCGGCGCGCCGACGACCCCAGCAGGCCCCGCGACGAGCCAGTCCGCCGCGTCGCCCATAGCGGGCGTCGCCGTCTGCCCTTCGCAGACGCACAGCACGACGCGCGCGCGGCGTTCCCGCGCGTACGCGGCCGCCTTAAGGAACGTCTCCTCGTCGAGCGAAGCGTCCGTCCACAGCGACGAGCCCGGATACAAGCGATGGTACAGCCGCTGCAGCCGCCGCGTCGTCAGCTCGCCGTCCTCCCACACGTCGCGCAGAAACACATGATTCGCCGTCATCCACGACGACGCGCCCCCGTCCGCGACGCCGATATAGTTGACGTCCGCCTTCATTCGGGCGGCCGCGACCGCGAGGAGCGGCGCGCCCAATACGAACGTTCTAGACATCCCGCACCGCCTCCCGTCCGATCGCCAGCTCCTTATAGTACAGCCGGTATGTCCATAAGAAGTCCTGCTCCTTCAGCTCCGATACCGTGACGGCGACCGGCAGCACGCCCGGCGCGTACAGCCAGCCGTACGCGTCCTTAAACACGCCGCCGTTATGGTTGCGCTCGAAGCCGGTGTCTTCCGCGCCGAACTCGTACACGGTGCGCCAGCCGCCCTCGTTCCGCTCGAAAGCCTCGCGCGAGATGACGCACACCTGCGTGTACGGCGCGATGAACCCCGGCGTGCGCGTCCGGTCGAACGGCGTGCCGTCGCGCGTCATGTAATACAAGTCGTTCTCGCGGTCCCAGACGAGCGTCGGATTCGCGCAGACGGGCTCCCCGTCCGTCGCCGCGCCGCCCCGCTCCGTAATGCCGCCCTCGTGCATGGCGACCTCCTCCCCGATCCAAGGAGCGTCCGCGTCCGAGAAATCGAAGTCGCGCCAGAACACACGGCCGCGCAGCGAATGCTTCTCGTATTCGTGCACCGTCTGCGTGTACAGCATGCGGAATCGCCCCTTGCCGTCGAGCGACACCATGCACGCCTGCCCCGCGCCCCAATGGAACACTTCGTCGTAGGCGACGATCGGATTGCCCTCGTATTTCACGTACGGGCCGGCGATGTCCTTCGCGAACGCGATGCCGACTTGGTTGTGGTAGCAATAGTGAATGTCGCAGCCGAGATACAGCATCATCCACGAATACGTCTCGCCGCGATACCGGAATTCGCCCTTGATCACGTCCGGATCGCACACGTGGATGCAGTCCCATTC
>NZ_DASQMZ010000007.1:0-1707 GCF_035645235.1 Paenibacillus sp. | reverse complement strand
TCGGCGCTTATCCACGCGGCGACGATGGTCGCGGCGGGCGTGTATCTCGTGGCGCGCACGTACGACGTCTTCCTGGCATCCCCGGTCGCCTTAGACGTGGTCGCGTACGTCGGCGCTTTCACTGCGCTGTTCGCGGCGACGATCGCCGTCGCGCAGAACGATATCAAGCGCATTCTGGCGTATTCGACCGTCAGCCAGCTCGGCTACATGATGCTGGCGCTCGGCATGGGCTCCGATCTCGGCATGGCCGCCGGCATCTTCCACCTGTTCACGCACGCGTTCTTCAAAGCGCTCTTGTTCCTCGGGGCGGGCAGCGTCATCCATGCCGTGCACAAGCAGGACATTCAGGACATGGGCGGCTTGTTCGGGAAAATGAAAATCACGGCCGTCACGTTCGCGATCGGCACGCTGGCGCTGTCGGGCTTGTTCCCGTTCGCCGGCTTCTGGTCGAAGGACGCGATTTTGGCGGAGACGCTGCATCACGGGAGTACGTTGCTCTTCGCGGTCGGACTGCTCGCCGCATTCTTTACGGCGTTCTACATGACACGTCTCTACGTGCTCGTATTTCTCGGGAAATGGCGGGGAAAAGACGCCTCGCATGCGCATGAGTCGCCTTTCGTGATGACGGCGCCGCTCGTCGTCTTGGGCGTGCTCGCGGTCGTCGCCGGCTTCGTCAACCTGCCCGGCGAGCCGTGGCTGGCCGGTTGGCTGACGGGCGTGTCGCTGACGGAGCATGCGAATTGGATCGTTATTTTGCTTTCCAATGCCGCCGCGATCGCCGGCATCGTCATCGGGTACGCGGTGTATCGGAAGCCGGCCAACGACCCTGCGCGGGAGCCTGCGGAGTACAAGCGGGAATCCGGCTTCTACGGGGTGCTTCGAAATAAATATTACATCGACGAATTGTACCGCGCCGTCGTCGTCGCGCCGTTCCGCGCGCTCGGCAAGCTGCTGCTTCTTTTCGATGATTACGTCGTCGACGGCGCGGTCAAGCTCGTCTCCGCTGCGGCGGTCGGCGTCGGCCGGGTCGGTATGCGGCTGCAAAACGGCCAGATGCAAACCTACGGTCTGATTATGCTGCTGGGGTGCCTCGTCTTCATCGCGGCGCTTGCCGGAAGGAGGTTCCTCTAGATGCCGGACAGCTTTCCGATTTTGTCGCTCATCGTGTTTACCCCGCTGCTAGGGGTGTTGGCGCTGTTGTTCGTCCCGCGGACGAACGGCCGGCTTATTCAATGGATCGGCATCGGGACGACGTTCTTGCCGCTCTTATTAAGCGGATGGCTGTACGCCGCCTTCGACTTGACGGCGGAAGGCGGCCAGTTCGCGGAGACGGCGCGATGGATTTCCTTCTCGCTGAACTCGGAGCTGCTGGAGGCGTTCTTCTCGCAGCAGCAAATACCGTTCGACCGCTATCACGTGCAATTCGACTACGCGCTGGCCGCCGACGGCCTCTCGCTGCCGCTCGTCTTCTTGACGGCGCTGGTCGCGACGATGGCGGCCTTCGCTTCGGTGCATATCAAGAAGCGGTTCAAGACGTATTTCATCCTGTTTCTGCTGCTGGAAGCAGGGATGCTCGGCGTCTTCTTGGCGCAAGATTTGTTCCTGTTCTTCCTGTTTTTCGAGACGACGCTGGTGCCGATGTTTTTCCTTATCGGGATCTACGGACTGTACGAAAGGGAGAAGGCGGCCAATCGGTTCTTGGTGTAT
>NZ_DASQMZ010000006.1:0-1604 GCF_035645235.1 Paenibacillus sp. | reverse complement strand
GTTCGGCGACCGCAAAGGCGCTTGCCCACCCGTCCGCATGCGAGATCGACACGTGCAGTCGCAACCCCTCCGCGACGCGGCGCGCCACGCGGCAGCACGGCTTGCCGCGCTCGTCCGGCAGCACCTCTACGTCGCGGAACGAAAGGTCGCCGCCGATGCCGCAGCCAAGCGCCTTCGCCACCGCCTCTTTCGCCGCCCACCGCCCCGCGATAAATTCGACGCGCCTCGCCCGCGGCAGTCGCTTCGACGCCAGGTACGCGAGCTCCGACGCCGACAACACCCGCCGCGCGAACGCGTCTCCGCGCTCCCCTTCGAGCAGTTTGCCGATTCGCTCCAGTCCGACGATGTCCGTACCGATTCCGATAATCATCGCTGCATGCCCCGCTCGTCTGAATAGTTATTACCAGTTTACCGGAAAATAAAGTAAAATGCGATATAGCGGCTTAAAAGAAAGGATGAAAATCATGGGATACGGCATCGCCACGGCGCCGGAGGCGACGAAAGTGCAGGTCGACCGGCTGACGCAGCTGCTCCGCGAAGCGTTCGGCGCATCGTTGCTCGGCGTCGTCCTGCACGGCTCGCTCTCGACCGACTCGTTCCAACCGGAGCGGAGCGATCTCGATCTGCTGGCGGTCGTGGAGGGAGCGGCGTCGGAGGAGGCGAAGCGTTCGCTCGCGCTCGGACTGCTGGCGCTCTCCGGAGCGCCGCATCCCGTAGACTTATACGTCTGCGGCGCCTCGGAGCTGCGGACTTGGCGGCAGCCCTGCCGGTACGCCTTCCATTACGCCGAGGCGTGGCGGCAACGGTTCGAGGCTGCGATCGCGATTGCGGGGACGCCCGACGGTCCCGACGGCGAGGCCGCCTGGCGGCTTCGGGCGCTGGAGGCGTTCGCCGGCGGAACCGACGACGTCCTGGCGGCGCGCGTGCGGGCGGCCCGCGATCGCGGCGTGTCGCTGCACGGCGCGCGGCGCGAGGAGGCGCTGCCGGCGGTGCCCGACGCGGTCGTGCGGGCGGCGATGTACGCCGGCGCGGACGCTCCGTTCCGGGACGTCTCGAAGCGGCCGGTCGACGCCGTGCTCGATTGGCTCCGCGCGCTGCGCTTCGCCGCCGACGGCGCCGTCGTGTCCAAGGAGGAAGCCGGCGCCTGGGGCATGCTTTCGATGCCGCTGCACATCGAGGTCGTCGCCGACGCGCTGAAGCTGTATCGCCGCCCGGAGCCGCGGGAAGCGCTGCACTTCGACGTCGAGCCGCTGCAGGCGTTCCTGCGCGCCTGCCGCGCCCGCCGCGCGTCGTTCTAACCGCGTCCGGCGACCCGCATGCGAAAGCCCGGCCCCGCGAACGGGAGCCGGGCCGGATGCGCCCGCCGCCCCTTAGATGCCGGGGATCGGGAGGCGTTTGTGCGCGGTTTTATCGTATTGCCGCTCAAGCTTCGCTCGAATGGCGTCGTCGATCGGCTTGCCTTCGAGGTAATCCGAGTTGGCTTCGTACGAGATGCCCAGCTCCCCCTCGTCCGTCTGGCCTTCCCACAGTCCCGCCGTCGGCGCCTTATCGAGGATCGGCTGCGGCACGCCGAGCGATCGGGCGAGCGCGCGCACTTGCCGTTT
>NZ_DASQMZ010000005.1:0-12129 GCF_035645235.1 Paenibacillus sp. | reverse complement strand
GCCAGCTGGCTGCTCGAGGCCGCGGTCGTCTGGGCGGTCGCCGCCGCCGTCGCCGGGGCGCCAGCCGTCGTCGCGCCCGCAGCCGCCGCCGCAGCCGCCGTCTCGGGCGCCGGCGCGCTCGCGCCGCTCGAGGCGGTCTGGGCGAACGCCTTCACGATCGCCGGCGGCCCGGCGTACGTCGGCCCCGGCGGCATCGGCGGCTACGAGAGCGCCATGAGCTACGCGCTGACGCGCGCCGGCCTCGCCGGCGCCGACGCCCTCGCCGTCGCGCTCCTGTCGCACGGCTATAAATTCGCCTTCAGCTACGCGGCAGGGCTGCTCACGATGCTGCTGCTGCCGATTCGCATTCCCGAGTGGCGCGACTGGTTCGCCCGCCGGAAGGAGACCGACCCATCATGGACCGAATGAAAAACGTTTCGAAATTCGAAAAAACCGCCGCCCGCGCCTGGAACTTCCTGAACGAGGGCAAGTCGTTCCTGCCCATCTTCGTCGTCGGGACGATCCTGCTCTCGCACGGCGCGACATGGCTGGCGAACCCGTGGCTGGCGGCGCACGGCCTCGCCGCGCTCGTCATCGTGCTCCCGCTGCTGCTGCTCTATATGCACTTCGACTTTCCGCTGTTCCTGCGCAATTATTTGTGGCTGCCGCTCTTCGTCTACGTGCTGCTGCCGTGGCCGCCGGGCTACGCGCCGTTCGAACCCCGGCTCGCGCTGTTCGCGACGGGGCTGTATTTCTTTTTCACGGTATTCTTCTGGGGCACGTTCTACTACCGCATGCGCATCGGCACGCCGTGGAACAACTACGCTCGTTTCTGGAAGCTGGTGCTCAAGCACAGCGACTCGACGAGCGGCAACGCGCAAGAGCAAATTCCGAAGTTTCTGCTCATTCTCTCGCTCTGGCATTGGACATACCGATGGTTCGGCGAGGCGTGGACGCCCCTTCGCGACGGCTTGCTGACGTGGGGCTTTATCGCGGGCGTAGGCTTATACGCATGGATTCTGCACCGCAACCTGTTCGATTGGAAGCCGAAAATGTACGACTGGTTTACGAAGGATCGATACCCGGCGCCGACCGAACCGCTGGCTCGCCGCGTGTACGTCATCGTGCTCGACGGGATGCGCAAGGAGCGCTTCTACGAGGCGAACACGCCGTTCCTCGACAAGCTGCGCCGCGAGGGGACGGAATACGTCCATATGGAGACGATTTACCCGGCGCGCACGGTCGTCTGCTTCTCGTCGATGCACACGGGCGCGTATCCGCGCGAGCACGGCATTACGTCGAACCTCGTCATCCGGTACGGCGTCAAGGTCGAGAGCGTGTTCGACGCGCTGCGGCGCGGGGGCAAGAAGGGCCGGCTGCTCGGCATCGCGCATCTCGTCGACGCGTTCGGCGACGACGTCGAAAGCATTACGGCGGTCATGAAGCACGACGAGGCGGATCCGTCGACGTTGCAGCGGGCGCTGAAGGTCGTGCGCGAGCAGGACCCGGATTTGCTGACGGTGCAGTTCATCGGCACGGATCAGATCGGCCACGCCCGCGGCGTGTTCTATGACGACTATATCGAAAAGATCGAAGCGGCCGACCGGCTCGTCGAGACGTTCGTGAAGGAATTGGAAGACAGCGGCAAGCTCGAAAAGGCAACCCTCATCGTCTGCGCCGACCACGGCCAAGCCGACGGCATCGGCGGCCACGGCCATCTCGACGAGGGAGAGCGGTTCGTGCCGTTCTTCGTCTGGGGCGAAGGCGTCGCGCGCGGACGACGGGTCGAGGCGCGGCATTCGCTCGTCTCGCTCGCGGCGACGGTGACGCAGCTGCTCGGCTGCCCGTTCCCGAGCCATGCGCACGGCCCGTCGCTCGTCGACTCGTTCCGCGCGGACGCGGCGGCGAGCTCGCCCGCCGGCATCGGCGACGCCGCGGCCGCCGAGGGGGAGCCGACGCGATGACGCATATCGTCGTGTTTCTGCCGGCCTACAACGAAGCCGAGTCGCTGCCCGACGTGCTGCCGCGCGTGCCGCGAGACGGCGTCCCCGGCGCGCGCGTGACGACCGTCGTCGTCGACGACGGGTCGACGGACGGCACGTCGGACGTCGCGACATCCTGCGGCGCCGATCTCGTGCTGCGCCTGCCGCGCAACCGCGGGCTCGGCGCCGCCGTGCGCGCGGGCCTCGCCGAGGCGGTGCGGCTCGGCGCGGACGTCGGCGTCATGATCGACGCCGACAACGAATACCCGCCGGAGTCGATCCCGGCGCTCGTCGCGCCGATCCTTCGGGGCGAAGCCGACTACGTGCTAGGCTCCCGGTTCGCCGGCACGATCTTCGGCATGAAGCTGCACCGCCGGCTCGGCAACTACGCGTTCACTTGGCTGCAGCGGCTGCTGCTGGCGGCCGTCGGCCGGCCGACGCGTATCACGGACGGGCAGTCGGGCATGCGCGCCTTCTCGCGGGAGGCGATGGAGCGGGCGGACATTATACACGACTACAATTACGCCCAGGTCATTACGCTGAACCTCGTGCGGCAAGGCTTTCGGCTCGCCGAGGTGCCGATCCCGTACCGCGTGCGGACGAAGGGCGAGTCGTTCATCAAATTCCGCGCGTATGCGCGGAAGGTGCTGCCGGCGATCTACCGCGAGATGCGCCGGCCGGTGAAGCCGCGATGACGGCGGGCGGGAACGCATCGTCCTCCGCGCGCGGCGGCGCCGGCGAACGGTCCCGGCTTCGGGCGGCGGGGCCGTTCCTCGCCGCGGCGGCGCTGGCCGCGCTGCTTTGCGCGATGCGCATCGCATCCGCGTCGCCGTACGCGGCGTCGTGGGACGCGGTCGACTTCGCGCTCGCGCTCGACCGGTTCGACCTGCTCGCGATGCAGCCGCACTTCCCGGGGTACCCGTTCTTCGTGCTCGCGGGCATGGCGCTGCGGCCGCTGTTCGGCGGCGACGCGGTCGCCGCCCTCGCCGGCGCCGGCGCGCTCGCGTACGCCTCCGCCGTCTGGCCGATGTACGCGCTCGCCCGCGCGACGATGCCGGCCGCCCCCGCCGCGCTGACGGCCGCGCTGCTGCAGGGCGCCGCCTACGTCGGCCTCGCCGCCGCGCTCCCGATGTCCGAGGCGATGGCGGTCGGCGTCCTTTGGTGGTACCTGTACGCGGCATTCGCCGCCCTCCGGACGCCTAGGCTCGGCCCCTTGCTATGGACGGCTTCGCTGTACGGCGTCTTGCTGGGCGTGCGGCTCTCCTACGTCGCGTTCGGGCTGCTGCTGGCGCCCCTGCTGCTGCGCGAGCTGCGCGCAAGCCGCCTGCGGGCGGGCGCCTTCCTGCTCGCCGCGGCGCTGGCGCAACTCGCTTGGATCGGCGGGCTCGCCGCGACCGAAGGCAGCCTTGGCGGCTTCTGGCAGCTGGCGCTCGAATTCGCCCGCGGCCACTTTACGGGCTGGGGCGGCGCGGCGACGGCGGCGTCCGCCGATCCGCTCCCCGAGCGGCTCGCGGCGTTACTGTTTTACAACTGGCTATGGGTGGGCCTCTGCGGCGGCAGCCCGCTCAACGCCGCGGCGCTCGGCGCCGCCGTTCTCGCGGGACTGGCCGCGGCGGTGCGCGGCCGCCGCGGCGCCGCGCCCGGCGCCTCCGCGTCGTCCGACGCCCCTGCGCCTCCCGCGAGCCAGGCCGCGTCCGCCGCCGCGCTGCGCTGGCTCGCGGCCGCCTGCGCGGCTTATTTTCTCTGGGCGCTCTTCGCCCAAAATGTCGACAAGCCCCGGCATATCCTGCCGCTCGTCGGGCCGGCGCTGTGGCTGCTCGCGGCGTGGCTCGGCCGGGCGTTCGGCCGGAGGCGGGCGCTCCTCGCCGCCGCCCTGTCCGCGGCGCTTACGGCCCAGCTCGTCGCCGGCGCGGGCTTGCTGCGAACGGTTCGCGAAGAGACGCCGGCCGTCGTCCAGCTGCACCGCTACGCCGAAGCCCGGCTCGAGACGCCGTTCATTCTCTATACATGGGAGGAGACGCGTCCGCTTCAGTACCTAGGGGCCGACTATCCGCATAAACGCGTGTACACGTACGGGCTCGCGGACGAAGAGCGTCGAGCCCGCCCGGATCGCCGCGCGTATGTCACCGGCAGCGTGCTGGAAGGCTTCGCGGCCCAAGGCGTCGATGTGTCGGAGCGGCGATTCGTTCCGCTGGCGACGTTCCGTTCGAGCCGCATCGTCGAACCCGTGTACCATGAGATTACGATATATGAGTGGAGGTGACCGCGCGGAGTCGGATTCGCGCGGTCTCTTTTTTTTAGGCGCGAGCGCGTCCAGCTTTTTTTGGACAGTTTTGGACAATATGCCCTTCCGACGGGCCGATGGGAATTTGCTACCTTCAAGCTCCCTGGCGGAGATCTAGGAAAGGGATGAATTTCCGGAGGAAAAGATGCATTTTTTCCGTTGACAGTCCTATTGAAACTGATTATCATTACACATGGGTAGAGAGTGAAAATCATTCTCAGGATTCTATCATAACCGCTCATTCCTACTAGAGAAGGACGTGGATGCAACCATGAAGAAGTTCGCACGACTATGGCCCTTGGCGTTGACGATCCTGCTGCTGCTCGCGCCTCAACAGGTCGGCGCCTATTCGTACGGGGATCCAAGCAAGGAAATCATCGCCGAAGCGATGAACGAAATGATCGCGAAACTGCCGGAAAGCGCGCCGGATTGGGCGGCCGTCGGCGAAATATATAAAGTGCATCGACCCGAGATCGAGTCGCATTTCGGCGCGTCCGTCGCGGCGACGCTGGACGCGGACATCGCGGCGAAGGACCGGGAGCGTTTTCTTTCGAACTATAAAGCGCTGCTGGTGCTCAATCTCGATCGACGGTTCCAATACGCGAACAAAGACGTCAACGACTACGCGCAGGCGAAGCTGCTGCTCGCCAAGGCGAAGGGTACATACGACGTGCTTCAGCCGTACGTCGGCGACGATGCGACGAACGCGGCCGTGCTCGCCGCGTTCGAGGAAGCGTTGACCGCGCTCGGCAACCCCGGCCTGTTCGGCGTCGGCGAGAAGCCGGTCGATCCCGAGACGTTCCGGACGAAGACGGATTTCATCCTCGGCAAGATGAAGCCGCTGTTCCCGTTCCGAGCCGCACCGGCCGAGAAGCCCGCCGCGGCCGAGCCGGCGCCGAAGCCGCAGCCGGCCGCGACGGAGCCTGCGAAGGCGGCGGAGCCGGCGAAGACGGAACCGAAGGTGCCTGCGGCCGTCGAGACGAAGAGCGAGGAGCCGGCGAAGCCGGCGGAGCCCGAGGCGCAAGCGCCGGCGGCAGCGGAGCCGGCAGCCGAGGCGCCGGAGCCTGAGGCGCCGGCGGCGGAGGCCCCGGCAGAGGCAGAGGTCGTCGAGCCGGAGCCGTCGCCGACCGAGGCGCCTGCGGCCGAGGAGACCGAGGCCGAAGCCGAGCCCGTAGCCGTGACGTCCGCGGACGTCTCCTCCGAAGCGGCGGCTCACGCGCCGATGGAACGGCAAAGCCGCACGAATCCGATCGTCAGCATCGTCGTCATCGGCGCGGTCGCGCTCGCGGCGGCGGGCGGCATTTTCTACGCGAAGAAGCGCAACCTGTTTTAACCCCTTACCGGCAGGAATGATTCATACCATATATGATTAAAGGAGATTATCCGTAATGAAGAAAAGTATCGCACTGCTCTTATCCGCATCTCTTGCTTTCGGTACCGCGCCCGCGGCGCTCGCCGCGCAGACGAAGTTCACGCTGACGACGGACGTGTCCGCACAGACGGCGCTCGCCGACAAATATTCGAGCATTGTCGCCTTGTTCCCTTCCGAGGGCGCCGTCGATCTCGCAGCGGTGAAGGCCGCGTACGAGGCCGACTTTCAAGCCGACGTCAAGCTCGTGAACGAAGAAATCGACGCGCTGATTTCCCAATCGCTCGAGCTCGCGATCGCGGGCGACCTGAGCGCCGGACAAGCGAAGCAGGCGATCGACAAGGGCTTGCAGTGGTACTTCTACAATAAAATCACGAACCATGTCCGCTACGAAGCGATTCCGCTGCTGGAGAAGGGCGACAAAGCCGGCGCGACGGCGGCGCTCGAGAAGGGCATCGAGCTGTACGCGAGCGTGCTCGCCCCGACGGCGATGAAGCGCGACGATTACTACAAGGATACCGCAACGCCGGTTATGACGGAAGATACGCTCGCGACGGCGGTCGAAGGGCTGCGCAAAGCGGCGGCGGACGGCGATTTGCTCCAGTACAGCATCTATCGCCAAATGTTCGACAAGACGCTGATCAAAGTGTTCCACCTCGCGACGCTCAAGTACGCGAAGACGGCGCCGGCGGCGGCCGAGGCGAAGGCGAAGGTCGAGATGACCGAAGGCTTCTTCTTCTTCAAGCCGATCTACGGCTCGCTCAGCGGCGGCAGCAAAGCGGACGCGGACGCGGTGCTCGAGGCGTTCGGCAGCGGCGACAAGACGAAGCTGAACGAGGCGGCGGTCAAGCAGCATTACGCGGCGATGTTTAACGGCAAGATCGGCGGCTACGCGACGCGCGTGCTGAAAGACGAGCTGCCGGTCGAGGCGAAGTACGCGGCTGCGGTCGAGCATGCGATGGAAGGCAACATGTTCCTCGCGGCGATGGAAGTGCTGATTAAAGAGAAGCTCGGGGAAAAGGTATACGCCACTGCAGTCTCCCACGCGGAGCAATATTTGCAGGCGGTCCTCAAGAAGGACCTAGCGGCGGCCAACGAGCACGTCGTGGCGTATTTGAAAATCGTCGCGCAGCTCGACGGCGTCGTGTTCGCGATCGGCTCGAACGAGTTGACGGTCGACGGCAAGACGGTGACGGTCGACGCAGCGTCCTATGTCAACCCGCAGACGAACCGCACGCTCGTGCCGACGCGGTTTATCGCCGAGGCGATCGGCGCGGCGGTTGATTACGCGGCGGAGACGCAGACGGTCACGATCGTGAAAGCCGGCCAGACGATCGAGCTGAAGCTCGGCTCGGACGTCGTCGTCAAGGACGGCGTCGCGCAAGAGACGAAGCTCGAGCAGACGGTCGTCGCGAACGCCGAGGGACGCAGCTTTATCCCGCTCCGCGCGGTCGCCGAGCTGTTCGGCAACAACGTGTTCTATTCGAAGGGCGAAGTCGTCATTACGGAATAAAAAACATTTTCTAGTTTTGGGAAGGGGTGACGGTCCATGGATTTTCAAGCGTTCCTCATTACGTTCCGCGAAGCGCTGGAGGCGCTGCTGATCATCGGCGTGATCGTCACCTACCTGACGCGGATCGGCGAGAAGCGGTGGAACAAGTGGGTATGGCTCGGCGTGTTCCTCGCGATTGTTTCCAGCTATGGCGTGGCGCTCGCGTTCCAGGTCGTGCTGACCGGCTTCGCCGCGATGGCGAGCCACATCTACCTTAAGATCGGCATCCTGCTCGTCTCGACCGTGCTGCTGACGCACATGATCTTGTTTATGGCGAAGCAGGGGCGCGATATGAAGGGCGAGGTGCAGTCGAAGGTCGCGGCGATCCTGACGACGGGCAGCGTCATCAACATGCTCGTGCACGCCTACCTGATCACGCTGCGCGAAGGCATCGAAACGGTATTTTTCTTCGCGGCGATTTCGGGCGGCGATATCGAGCAGGCGATCCGCAGCTGGGGCGCGCTCGGCGGGTTGATCGTCGCGATCGTCGTCGCGTGGACGTTCTTCCGCGGAACGCGGCGGGTGCCGCTCGGGACCTTTTTCAAAATTACCGGGGTATTCCTCGTCATGATCGCCGCCGGCTTGTTCGTGCAGGGCGTCGGCATTATGCAGGACATCGGCCTGCTCGGGACGCTGTATACGACGCCGGGCGGCCAAATCGGAGCGCTGTACGACTTGACGTGGCTTATGCCGGAGCATCCGCAGGATTATGCGCATTACGTTCGCGATTTCGGCGTTCATCCGTTGATCAGCGGGCAGGTCGGCATCTTCTTTAAAGCGTTCCTCGGCTATACGCAAGATCCGTCGGTGGAAGAATTTCTCGCGTATTGGGGATACTACTTCGCAGTATTCGCGATGTTGCTCCGGCAGCGCAAGAAGGTTAGCGTCGCCGCCGACTCGCAGTCCACTCCATCCGTGAAGGTGAGCGCATGAAGGTCAAGGTGTGCTGCAAAAACTTGAAGCGCTGCGACGGCAAATCCGCGGTGAAGGCGCTCAAGGGCGAGTTCCCCGACGTGAAATGGAAGAAGAAAGATTGCCTCGGCCGCTGCGGCGCATGCAAGAAGGGCGCGATCGCCGAGATCGGCAAAGGCGCGTTCCTGTGCAAAGCCGATCCGGATACGCTGTATGCCGAATTGAAGAAGCTGCTGAGTCCCGCGGGATGAAGCGCGGCGGCCGTCCCACGGGGCGGCCGTTTTCGTTGCTGACGCGGACCGGCGGGCGCGGGCCGAACCTACGCCAGTTTTGCGGGGCGGCGGCGGTCTGGTACAATGGGAGCAGAAGTCTTATTGCGAAAGGTAGAATCATTTTCCGAATGAAAACGGTCCTCGCCACCCTCAACGCAAAGTACATCCATATGTCTTTGGCGTTGCGTTATCTGAAAGCTTACAGCGAGCGCGATTTCGACATCGAGCTTGCGGAATATACGATTAAGGATCCGGCGATGAACGTGGTGTCCGATTTGTTTCGGCACGCGCCCGACGTGGTCGGGTTTTCGTGTTATATCTGGAATATCGAAGAGACGATCGGCATTATTCGCATGTTGAAAAAGGTGCTCCCCCGCGTGCGCGTCGTCCTCGGCGGACCGGAGGTATCCTACGATACGCAGTATTGGCTCGAACGCGTGCCGGAGGTCGACTTCGTCGTGATGGGCGAAGGCGAAGAGACGCTGCACCAGCTGCTCGGCGAGCTGCGGGACGGCACGGAGAAGTTTCACTTCGTGTTCGGCCTCGCGTACCGCGGGCGGGACGGCTCGGTCGTGTTGAACCCCGGGCGGCCGAAGGCGGAGCTGGATGCGCTGCCGTCGCCGCATTACTTCGCGGACGACGTTCCGCAGCTGCCGACGCGGGTCGTCTACTTCGAGACGTCGCGCGGCTGCCCGTTCTCGTGCCAATTTTGCCTGTCGTCGATCGAGGTCGGCGTCCGGTATTTCGACATCGAGCGGACGAAGCGGGACCTGCTGCATCTGATCCGGTCGGGGGCGCGTTTGATCAAGTTCGTCGACCGGACGTTTAATATTAAGCGGGATTACGCGCTGGAAATTTTTCAGTTCCTGATCGACCACCACGGCGGCTCCTGCGTGTTTCAATTCGAGATTACGGCGGACATTATGCGGCCGGAGGTCATCGCGTTCCTGTCCGAGCATGCGCCGCCGGG
This sequence comes from Paenibacillus sp., assembly GCF_035645235.1. GTDB lineage: Bacteria > Bacillota > Bacilli > Paenibacillales > YIM-B00363 > Paenibacillus_AE. The sequence goes on along the minus strand of NZ_DASQMZ010000005.1, from coordinate 2,809 downwards.
CGTGTTCCGGTTCGAGATCGGGGTGCAGTCGACGAACGACGCGACGAACGAAATTATTCAGCGGCGGCAAAATTTCGCAAAGCTGTCGCGTACGGTGACGATGATCCGCGAAAGCGGGAAGATCGACCAGCATCTCGATCTGATCGCCGGGCTGCCGGAGGAGGACTACGCGTCGTTCCGCAAGACGTTCAACGACGTGTTCGCGCTGCGACCGGAAGAGCTCCAACTTGGTTTCTTGAAAATGCTCCGCGGCACCGGCGTTCGGGCGCGGGCGGCCGAGCACGGGTACGTGTATATGGATCATGCGCCTTATGAAATTCTGGGCAACGACGTGCTCCCGTTCGCCGACATTGTGCGCATCAAGCAGGCGGAAGACGTGCTAGAGAAGTATTGGAACGCCCATCGCGCGGACGCGACGGTGCGGTATTTGATCGAGCGCGTGTTTCCGTCGGCATGGGACTTCTTCCAGGGCTTCGGCGCCTACTGGGAGTCCCGCGGCTGGGAGCGCATCGGCCATCAGCTCGAGGATTTGTTCGTCCGCCTGCGCGAGTTCCTGGCGGACGTCTCGACGGGCGCGTTCGCGCTCGACTTGCCTAGCGCGGCCGGCGACGCGGCGGACGCGGCGCGCGAAGCGTCTGGCGCAGCCGGCGATACAGCGGCCGCGCCGGACGATGCACGGACTGCGTCCCCGGCGCCGGCTCTTCGCGCGATCGACCTCGACGTCGTCGACGGGCTCATGAAGCTCGACTATTTCCGCCAGCACAAATACCGTCCTCGCAAGCTGTGGTGGGACATGGCGCTCACGCCGGAGGAGCATGCTTACTGGATGCGTCGGCTCGCCGAGCGTCCGGAGGATGTCGGCGACGCCTTCGCGGCGCTGCGGCTGTCGGAGCGCGAGCTGCACAAGCAGGTCATGCTCGACCGCGTGCCCTTCGATCTGGCGGTCTACTTGGCGGAGGGGGTCGTCCGCATCGGCCCGGGCGCCGAGTCGCTGCTCATCGCGCGCTTCTCCGGCGACGCCGACCGCCGCGCGGACATCTACGCGCTGCCGCTCGCCGTCGGCGCCGGCGCGCATTAGGCGCCGCTATCCCGTCAGGGCGGGCAGTTAATCACTGCGCGCTGAGTACCTTTTTCGCCCCAAGGGTCAATTGGGTTTTTGCGCGGAGCCATATCGTTATGGCATTCAGCCGCTTTTCCTTCATTGCTCATTCGGCTGCTGCGTAATTACTGGCATTCGGGAAGGCGTCCGACCGTCCCCCTACTTCGGCAGCGATGATCCGATGCATTAGGCGCTCCCCCTTCCGGCCGCCGTCGTCCTTTGGGCGATGGCGGTATTTTCGTTGGCCGGCAACGAATAGCCTACGATTAGCTTCTTGTTCCTAACGGGAACGAGCGCCTTCTCGGCGGCCAGCTTTTGCAGCCATTTTCTTGCTGTCTTTGGCGTAACGCCGAACCGCACTGCAACCGTCAGCGGCTTGAGCAGTTGAGTTTCTGCGGCCAACAGCAGTATTTCGGTTTCGCGCTTTCGCCAAAGCTGCGCCTCCGTCATGATTTGGTCGTGTTGCGCCGAGATCAAGCATTTTCCTACGGCTTGTACGAGCTGACGCCTGCAAACCATGGGCCGCCTTCGGATCATGTTGGCCGTGAAACGGATCACGATCCACCGCCCGCTTATGATCATATCGTTTTGACGTTCTAGGTGATCGTCGTATTGTTGAGCCGTGATGCCGGTGACGTGGAAATGAAGACTGTCGATTTCGATCATAATTCGGATCGGCGGACTCTCGTAAACAAAGTCGATATAACGCCCCTTACCGCTATAGTCCGTAAAAGGCATCTGTGCCGTGAGCCCTTGGAAATTAAAGGAGAACTCCGGACCGAACACTTCCTGTAGGAAACGGATTTCATTTTCGTTTAATCGTACGTCTCTCCCCGCTTTTTTCATCTTTGCTTCGAATGCTTGCACGAATTTTCGAACCTCCGGATTCATTGGCGTGGGTCTCCTCTCGGAAAATAATAAAAGCACACGCGGATTCCGTCTTCGGATCCACGTGTGCTTCACGGTATTTCCATGTTACTCCAAGTGTGGCCGGCATGTCTAGTGTTTTTCGTGTGCCATACCAAGCCCGGTCTGTCGTCCATCGGAAGAAGGGAAGTTCGATTGGATTTGCACGAAACTACAGCAGCGCATGTGCGGCGAGGTGTCCGGCAACAGGCGGAACTGCGGTCGGTAAGCGAGCGGAGAGGAGTCTGCGGCAGGCAGAACTGATGTGGTAAGCGAGCGGCGGGGGGCGGCAGGCAGCGGCGTAGGCAGAAGCAGCCAAGTGGGAAGGGTGTACCCGGAAAGAGGGAACGCCTTACCGCGAAAGAGGGAAGGGTGTTCCCAATTGGTGCGAAAGGCCGTCGGCGGGTAGCAGAACTGCGACCGGGATGCGGGTGGCGGGGTGTCGGCGATAGGCAGAACTGAGGTTGTATGCGAGCGTGGCGGTTCGACCGGGCAGCGGACGTAGGCGGAACGCAGCCAAGTGGGAAGGGTGTACCCGGAAAGTGGGAACGCCTTACCGCGAAAGAGGGAAGGGTGTTCCCAGTTTGGTGCGGAAGGTTGTCGGCGGGCATGTCGGCGGGTAGCAGAACTGCAGTCGGTAAGCGATCGGCGAGGTGTCGGCCAGCAACGGATGGAAGTGGAACGTAGCCAAGTGGGAAAGGTGTACCCGGAAAGTGGGAACGCCTTACCGCGAAAGAGGGAAGGGTGTTCCCAGTTGGTGCGAAAGGCTATCTGCGGGCATGTCGGCGGGGGCGATAGGCGGAA
>NZ_DASQMZ010000004.1:0-11947 GCF_035645235.1 Paenibacillus sp. | reverse complement strand
GCGCGATCCCACGCCGGGTTCGGCCCGGGCGGGCGTCGCATGACGCGAACGACGCCTTCGACGATGTCGTCGACGTAAGTGAAGTCGCGGCGCATATCGCCGTTGTTAAACAGCCGAATCGTCCGGCCGGCGAGGATGTCGCGGGTGAACGAAAAATAAGCCATGTCCGGGCGCCCCCACGGGCCGTACACGGTGAAGAACCGGAGCCCCGTCGTCGGCAAGCCGAACAAGTGGCTGTACGTATGCGCCATCAGCTCGTTCGATTTCTTCGTCGCGGCATACAGGCTGATCGGATGATCGACCGGATCGCTCGTCCGGAACGGCATCGTCACGTTGGCGCCGTAGACCGAGCTCGACGACGCGTAAACGAGGTGCTTCGCCCCCGCATGCCGGCACGCCTCGAGCACCTGCACGAAGCCGACGAGGTTCGAAGCCGCGTACTTCTCCGGATGCGTAAGGCTGTACCGCACGCCCGCCTGCGCGCCGAGGTGGACGACATAGGGCGCGCCGCCGGCCGCCTCGAACGCCGCGTCGACCGTCGCTTGCTCCGCAATCGTCCCTTCGACGAACGCGAAGCCGTCCGCGGCTTGCAGCAGCGCGAGGCGGTCCCGCTTCAACCGGGGATCGTAATAATCGTTCATGTCGTCGGCGCCGACGACCCGGACGCCTTCGTCAAGCAGCCGCCGCGCCGTATGGTACCCGATAAACCCGGCCGCGCCGGTCACGATGACGGTTTCCATTCGCTTCTCGCCTCCCGCCGGCCGGAACCGGACTTTGTTTTTTGGACAAAATCATCATATCATGGGAAGCAACATTGGAAAAACGAGGTGTTCGACCCGTGACGACGACGGCGCAGCTGCCGAAAGCGTTCCTTGAGAAAATGCAACGTCTCCTCGGCCCCGAGGCCGAGGCATGGTTCGCGAGCTACGACGCCCCGCGGGCGATCGGCCTGCGCGCGAACCCGCTGAAGCTCGACGCCTCCGCGCTCGCGCGGAAGCTTCCGTTCGGCGTCGCCCCCGTCCCGTGGTGCGAGACGGGCTTCGCGGTGGTCGACGAGCCAGGCGCGTCCGCCCCGGGAAAGCATCCGTACCACGCGGCAGGGCTGTATTACATGCAGGAGCCGAGCGCGATGTACCCGGCGGCCCAGCTCGGCGTACAGCCGGGCGAGCGCGTGCTCGACCTGTGCGCGGCGCCGGGAGGCAAGACGACGCACATCGGCGGCGCCCTGGCGGGTCGCGGGCTCCTTATCGCGAACGAGTACGAAGCGAAGCGGGCGAAGGCGTTATCCGAAAACGTCGAACGGCTCGGACTCGCGAATTGCCTCGTGCTGAACGAGACGCCGGAGCGGCTCGCGGCGAGGTTCCCCGGCTACTTCGACCGCATCCTCGTCGACGCGCCTTGCTCCGGGGAAGGCATGTTCCGCAAGGACCCCGAGGCGGCGGCGTATTGGAGCGAATCGCATGTCGAGGCTTGCGCGCGGCTCCAGACGGAGCTGCTGGACGCGGCGGTCGCGATGCTGCGCGGCGGCGGCACGCTCGTGTACTCGACGTGCACGTTTTCGCCCGAGGAGAACGAGCGCGCGATCGAGGCGCTGCTCGCGCGCCATCCGGCGCTCGAGCTCGAGCCGCTGCCGCTCGTCGGCGGCGTATCGCCGGGCGTGCCGGCGTGGACGGCGGGCGGCAACGAGCGGCTCGCCGGCGCGGCGCGGCTGTGGCCGCATCGGGTGCGCGGCGAGGGCCACTTCGCGGCGAAGCTCCGCAAGGCGGACGGCGGGAACGCGCCCGTCGATGCGGCGGGCGGCGACGGCGCGGCGGCGCCGGCCGGGAAGCGGCGCCCTTCGGGCGGCTCCCCGGCCCCCACCCGGCAGCAGCTGGCGTTGTACCGCGCGTTCGAAGCCGAGACGATCGTCGGCCAGGTCGACGGGACGTTCGCGGCGTACGGCCCGCAGCTGTACCGATTGCCGGAGGATTGCCCCGACCTGACGGGCCTTCGCGCCGTGCGGCCGGGACTGCATCTGGGGGAGCTGAAGAAGGACCGCTTCGAACCGAACCACGCGCTGGCGCTCGCCCTCCCCGCCGATCGTTTTCGGCACAAGTACGAGCTCCTCGACGGGGGAGAGCGGGCGGCGGACGCGTATTTTCGGGGCGAGACGCTGGCGAGCGGCGAAGACCGCGGCTGGCTGGTCGTCACGTACGACGGCTTTCCCGTCGGCTGGGGCAAGGAATCGAAAGGCACGCTTAAAAATTTCTATCCGAAGGGACTTCGCCGGATGGGCGTCTAGGTTCCGAACCGAAGGAGGTTGACAACAATTGGCCAAACTCAGCGTATTGGATCAATCGCATATCGCGGAAGGGCGCACGGCGTCGGACGCGCTCGCAGAAACGACGCGGCTCGCGCAAGCGGCCGATCGGCTCGGGTACGAGCGCTACTGGGTGTCTGAGCACCATGGCATGCGGACGCTCGCTCACTCGAGCCCCGAGGTGCTGCTCGCGCACCTCGGCGCGCACACGGAACGCATCCGCCTCGGCTCGGGCGGCGTCATGCTGCCGCATTACAGCTCGTATAAAGTCGCGGAAAATTTCCGGCTCCTCGAGGCGCTCCATCCGGGCCGCATCGACGTCGGCCTCGGCCGCGCCCCCGGCGGCATGCCGCTGGCGTCGCGGGCGCTGCAGGAGGACAAGCGCGTCGAGATCGACCGGTACCCGGAGCAGGTCGAGGACTTGCTCGGCTACCTGCACGACGCGCTGCCTCCCGATCATCGGTTCGCCCGTCTGCTGGCGTCGCCTTCGCTGCCGACCGCACCGGACGTCTGGCTGCTCGGCTCGAGCGACGAGAGCGCGCGCATCGCCGCCCGGCAAGGACTCGCGTACGGCTTCGCGCAGTTTTTCGGCGTCGCGGAAGGCGAGCGAGCCATGCGCATCTACCGGGAATCGTTCCGGCCTTCGCCGTATAACGACGCGCCCCGCTCGCTCATCGCGGTGCTGGCGATTTGCGGCGATACCGAGGAGGAGGCGAATCGCCTCGCGCTCAGTACGGATTTGTTTTTCCTGCGACTCGAACTCGGGCTCGAGCTGACCGAGCTGCCGTCCGTCGCGACGGCGGAGGACTACCCGTACACGGAATACGACCTGCAGCGCATCCGGTTCGCCCGGCAGCGCCGTTTCGTCGGTACGCCCGACCGGGTGAAGGCGGATCTGCTCGCGGCCGGCGAACGATTCGGAACGGACGAATTCATGATCGTCTCCCCGATTCACGACCCCGCAGCCCGCATCCGCTCTTACGAGCTGCTAGCCGACGCATTCGGGCTCGGCGGGCGCTAACCTAGCGTCATCACGCCCCGGTCTTTTCCGCCAGCATCCTAGTTCAGCTGCGACCTAGCGCGGGTCAGCCCCTGCCCCGCGCTTTCCCACCCGAGTCCCTTAGCTCAGCTACGCACCTCCCGGGGGGAGGCCTAGTCAAGCCCCCGCCTCGCCCTTTCCCACCTGTGTCCCTTAACTCAGAATTTGTAATAGGACAATGCTTATCTGCGAAGCAATTAGCCCACCTAGCTTTACTGAGCAAGATGACAGGCGGGAAATCGCACGAAATACCTGAGCCGGGCACAGGTGGGAATGGCGCACGGAGTGCCTGAGCAAAGGGAAACAAGTGGAAAAGGCGCATGCTGTTCCTAAGTTAAGGAGGACGAACAAAGCACCTGAGCTAAGGGTAAAAGGTGGGAAAAGCACACGGAGTACCTGCGCAGAGGGAAACGGATGGGAAAGGGCCCGGAGTGCCTGAACAAAACGGAACAGGCGGGAAGGACATACAGAGTACCGGTTAGGCACGTCTCAATGCTAGGATCGCGGAGGCGAAACCTACGACGATGGTCGTCGTGAAGCTTCCCTCGAGTCCGAAAGCACCGCCGGCTACGAATGCGTAGCGGCAAGGGAACGGTCCCGTTCGAGCGCGAAGTAAAGCAGCGCGGCCGTTCCCGCCGCTGCGCTCCCGACCGCAAGAAACCGGCCCGAGAACTGGCTCGCCGCCCAGGAAGACGGCGAGGGCGAGCGCCGTTTTCCTGATCGCTTGCCGCAACGCAAAAACCCCCGTCCGAAGGGATAGAATGTGCTCCTATCATATCAGACGAGGGTTTTCAAAGCAACGTTAATGGACGTAATACGGCTCCACCGCCGTCGGCGTTATAAAGTGCTTTAACAAAAACAGCGCTTCTTCCATGGACAGGCTGCCGTCGCCGTCGAGATCGGCGCCGTCCGTCCGCAGGAACGCTCCGATTTCCATAATGTTCGTGCTTCCGTCGTTGTTCGCGTCGATCGCTTGGAAGATTGCGTTGTAATCGATCGGGTACGCGTAAGGATAAAGATCGGGGATGACTCCCTCCGCGCTTTCCGTATCGTCCTCGCCCGCCGCGAAGATGCCGAAATGCGTCGCGCCTTCCAACGGGGAACTCGGGAAATATACCGAGAAGGACATTTCCCCTCCCCCGAGGTAGCTGTTAACGGGCACGAACGCCAGCAGGCTGACCTTCTCCCATTCGCCATCGACCTCTCGCATCGAATAGACGTTAAAGCCCGTAGGACGTTCCGATTCGATTTCATCGTAGCTAGGAATCCAATAATGCCAATAGAGCATGCCGCTGACGCCTGCGTCGGGGGAATCGTCCGTAATCCAAGCTTCGCTCGGGGCGGATAATCCGTTTGGAATAGGCGCGCCCGGCGGTTCTACCCGACTGTCCGAGAGGCCGACGACCCTGGGGTTGCCGTAATGTCCCTTACCGTCCGTAGCTCGAATGTGCAGCACTGCATCGTCGTTCCAAGGCATGGAAGGCAAGGTTACAGCGTACGCGCCCTCGCCCGCCGGCTGTCTGGCTACTAATTGCTGCGTTTCGGATTCGTATTCGAATAGGAAGATATCGTAAAAGGCGATTCCGGTCTCGTTATCCATCGCGTCCCACCGAACCCGCCCGTCCACGACGTTCGCCGCAGCGTTCGCGTCGTAAAACCTCGGGTTGCCGATCGCGCGGGTCGGATAATCGGGAATGAGCGCCCAAGCCGCGGAGGGCCGCTCCCCCCAACTTGGATCGCTCGGCCGCGTGACGAACAGGCGAATGCCCGCCGCTTCCGCAGGTACGGCGACGTCAAACGTCGTATCGGTTTGCGAGATCGACTCCTGATAGGATAGGATCCAAGCATCCTCCTCGAGTTTATCCCCTTCGGCGTCGACGAAGTACGCCTCGTAGCGCTGATCCGCCGGGACGTCGCCTTCCGGCCCCGACCAGCTCAGCGATCCGACGATATGATTTTCCGTATCGCCGTCATCGTAGAGCTTAAGCTCGTAAGGTTCCCATGATTGGACGACCGTAAGATACGTCTCATCCTCGCCCGCCGACGGCACGACATCAGCGTAATTGTACAATCCGGCCTCATGCAGAACTAACAATTCGTGTTCCATCGGCATGACGCTCGTGAACGTGATGCGCCCATCTGAATCTGTGTATCCGCTCTGGGCTCCGTAGCCGGCATAATCGGAGAGGCGCACCTCTTGTTCCGCAAGTGCCGTGCCGTCGCTCGTACTCAAATACACCGTCCAGTCGAACGTCTCGAACGTCATTTCGCGAACGGCGGTCGGATCCATCAGCAGATTCCAGCCCCAGTTTTCCGTACCGAGCTGGGCGTCGTCATTATACCCCCAGCCGAGCCAGCCGCCGTCCGACGTACGAGCGAGCGAGCTGCGATACCCCGCGACGACGCGGTCGACCCCTTTGCCCGCCGTGCCGGACAGCTTCGGGATCGGTCCGAAGCCCGGCCCGTCGAAGTCGAACGTCAGTTGATATTCGTAGTTTTGTCCCCCGCCGTATACGTCGCCGTTCGCGGCCGCAACCAGCATATAGTGGAAGCCTACCGCGATGCTCTCAGGCTGCAGCGCTGTCAGCGCTTCGATATATTGCGGCGTGTCGCCGGAGCCGTCCAGCAAATACGCAGGCTCGTTGCCCCAGCCGTACACTGCGTCCGTGACGGAGTCCCCCTCGCCGACCGCCGCATAGACGCTCTGGGCCGCCCAACCGGTATAGACGGCTTGCACGTTCGTCAAGCTCGTCACTTCGACGGCATACGCGACGACCGCGCCGACGTCGCCCAAGCCGGTCTCGCCGTATTGGTCGCTGCCCCAAGCGTATAGCTGTCCGTCGCCGGTCAACGCGAAGGAAAACACGTCGCCTGCGAACGCGCGCTCGACGCCGGTCAACGGGACGCCCGGCGCCGTCAACACCTCCGCCGGCTCGACGACGGCCGCGCCCGACGCTCCGTTGCCGAGTTGTCCCCAGTCGTTATCGCCCCAAGCGTACACCTTGCCGGTGACGGCGCCGACGGCGAGAATATGGCGTTCGCCGGCCGCGATATCGGCGATCCCTTCCGGCAAGCTTACCTGCCTGGCGTAGGGGCTCGGATCGGTCGAGATGTCGCCGTCGCCTAATTGTCCGGCGTCGTCCCGCCCCCAAGTCCACACTTGCCCGGAATCGTCCAGCGCGACGCTGAAACCGCGGCTCGCAGCGACCTTCAGGATGCCCGTCAACGCGGCGACGTTCCCGGAACCGTCCTCGGACAGCACGCGGTTCGGATACAACCCGCCATACTCCAGATGCCCGTTCCCGAGCGCGCCGTAATCGGTGAAATCCTCCTCAACCAACCCGTCTTCCTCGGTCGGATCGACGCCGTTGTTCATCCCCCACGCCCACGCCTGGCCGGCCGCGTCGACCGCTACCGCATGATAGCGCCCCAGCGAAATTTGCGTCAGCGCCGGTACCTCGGCTGCCTCCGCAGGCGCCGGCGTCAGCCCCGGGACCGCCAACAACGCGCACAACAACACTGTTCCCGCCGCTCGTAGCCCTCTCGTCATCGATGAATTCTCTCCCTAGTTGCTAATCTTATGAATGTTCCAATTATAGTAGGATTCGGGTGATTTGGCATTAGAAATTTGGACGATTCGGCGCATGCGGGCGAAAGCGCAGGCCGAACCGTGCGGAATGCGCGCCCGAACGCGAAAGAGGGACCCCTTCCGCCGTCGCTGTCGCTTCGGTCGCAGGGGCCCCTTCGGTACACATCAGAAACTATTGATATCCCATCGACTGCAGGAAAGCCGCGAACGCCGACTGTCCCTGCGCATCTTGCTTGAACACGCCGGCGTCCGAGAGCACGCGAAGGAAGATGCCGCCGACCTCGCGCTGCAGGAGCGCTTCTGCCTCCGCCTCTTGCAGGCCGGTCCCGTGCGCCGCGAGCAGCCGGTCGATCCACTCGGCATGCTTTCCGAGCGGATGCCCCGCGTCGTCGCGCCAGCCGAAATCCGCCGAGCGTCCCGTCAGCAGCGCCGCGATGCCCTCGAGCTCGTCTTTGAGCCGGCCCGGCAGTACCGCGAGCCCCATGACCTCGATCAGCCCTATATTTTCCTTCTTGACGTGGTGCAGCTCCCGGTGCGGATGGAATATGCCGTCCGGATGCTCCTCGCTCGTGCGGTTGTTGCGGAGCACGAGATCGAGCTCGTATTCGCCGTTCGGCGTCATGCGCGCGATCGGCGTAATCGTGTTGTGCGGCGTGTCGCCGGTGAAGGCGCGCACGTCGACCGACTCGTCGCTGTACGCCCGCCATCCGGCGAGCATCGCCGATGCGGCCCGGCGCAGCTGCGCGCGCGAGCGCGAGACGAGCCGCACGACCGACATCGGCCATTGCACGATGCCCGCCCGCACGTCCGGGAAGTCGGGATGCGCGAACGTCCGCGCGATCGGCGCCTTCTCCTCCGGGAAGACGTGGCGCCCGCCTTGGAAGTGGTCATGGTTCAAGATCGACCCGCCGACGATCGGCAAGTCCGCGTTCGACCCGATAAAGTAATGCGGGAACTGCTCGAGGAAGTCGAGCAGCCGATCGAACGTGCGATCCGAAATTTGCATCGGGACATGGCCGCTATGGAAAATGATGCTATGCTCGTTGTAATACACGTACGGCGAATATTGGAAAAACCAGTCCTCTCCGTCGAGCTTCAGCGGAATGACGCGTAAATTTTGACGAGCCGGATGGTTGAGCCGGCCCGCATAGCCGACGTTGTCGGCGCATAGCAGACATTTCGGGTACGCAACCGACGGCGCCGATTTCAGCAGGGCGATTTCACGGGGGTCCTTTTCCGGCTTGGACAGGTTGACCGTGATCTCCAGCTCGCCGAAGTCGGTCGGCGTCCGCCAGTACAAGTTCCGCGCGACCCGGTCCATGCGGATATAAGCGGAGTCGATCGACAGCGCGTAGAAGCGATCCGTCGCCGCCTGCACGCCGGCGCTGCCGGCGATGCTCCGAAATTCCTTCACGACCTCGGACGGCCGCGGCATGAGCGCGCCCATCAGCCGCGTGTCGAACAAATCGCGGTGCGTCAGCGTGTTTTCCTCGAGAATGCCCGCCTCGGCCGCGTAGTCGAGCAGCCGTTCGAGCGGCTCGACGGGCGAGTCGAGCGTCTCCTCCGGCGCTGCGCCGGCGTGCGGCTCGGGGAGCCGCAGCAGCTCGAGCAGCGCGTTGCGCGAGAAGGCGACGTCGAGCGGCTCGATCAGCCCCTTGCGCGCCGCATACTGGAGCAGCCGCTCGACCTCGTACGCCGCGTCGACGCCGGCCGCGAAGCCGCCGTTGCCCGCCGCCGCCGTCATGGCCGCTCGCTCCTGTCGGCGTAGCCGTTCGGATGCGCCTGATGCCAGCTCCACGCGCTCGCGATGATCGCCTCCAGCGACGCCCGCTTCGGCTGCCAGCCGAGCTCGGCCGTCGTGCGCGCCGACGACGCGACGAGCACCGCCGGGTCGCCCGCGCGGCGCGGCTCGACCTTCGCCGGGATCGGATGACCCGTCACGCGGCGCGCCGCCTCGATCACCTCGCGCACGGTGTAGCCCCGGCCGTTGCCGAGGTTATACACGGCGCTCTCGCCGCCGTCTCGCAGCTTCTTTACCGCGAGAATATGCGCGTCGGCCAGATCCTGCACGTGGATGTAGTCGCGAACGCACGTGCCGTCCGGCGTCGGGTAATCGTCGCCGAACATCGCGATCGCTTCGCGTGCCCCAAGCGCGACCTGCAGCACGACCGGAATGAGATGCGTCTCCGGGTTGTGGTCCTCGCCGATCTTGCCGCTCTCGTGCGCGCCGGCCGCGTTGAAATACCGCAGCGACACGTACTTGATGCCGTGCGCCGTATCGAACCAGCGCATCATACGCTCCATGGCGAGCTTCGTCTCGCCGTACGCGTTCGTCGGCTCGGTTCGATCGCTCTCCTCGATCGGCACCCGCTCGGGGTTGCCGTACGTCGCCGCCGTCGACGAGAATACGATGCGCTTCACGCCGGCCTCCTGCATCCGCTCCAGCAAGCACAACGTCCCATAGACGTTATTGTGATAATATTTTCCCGGATTCGTCATGCTCTCGCCGACGAGCGAATTCGCGGCGAAATGGATGACGGCGTCGATGTCGTTTTCCGCGAATACCTTCTTCATCTCCGCCTCGTCCCGCAGGTCGCAGACGTACAGCTTCCCGCCGAGTACCGCTTCCTTGTGTCCCGTCTCCAGGCTGTCGACGACGACGACGTCCTCGCCTTGCGCCAGCAGCTCCGCTACCGTATGCGAACCGATATAGCCCGCGCCTCCCGTTACTAGTACCGCCATGGTCCCAACCCCTCTCCCGATCTGGAAAATGCTACTCCGCCCGCTTCACGCCGTCCCCGATGTCCGCGACGTAGAACGCCGCCTCGAGGCCGGTCCGTTCTTTATATTTCGCGCCGACCTGCGCCTTGAACGCGTCGATCGCGTCCTCGTGCACGAGCGACACCGTGCAGCCGCCGAAGCCCGCGCCCGTCATGCGGGAGCCGATCGTCCCGTCGATCGCGCGCGCCTCTTCGACCAGCACGTCGAGCTCCTTGCAGCTCACCTCGTACAGGTCGCGCAGGCTCTCGTGCGAGCCGTTCATGAGCGACCCGAAAGCCCGCAGATCGTCTTCCTTCAGCGCCGCCACCGCCCGCTTCACCCGGTCGATCTCCTCCACGACGTGCCGCGCGCGCTTGCGAACGACTTCGTCTTGGATCGCATCCTCGTTCGCCTCGAACTGCTCGAGCGTCAGCTCGCCGAGCAGCGTCAGGCCCGGGATGCGCGCCTGAAGCGCCTGCACCGCCTGCTCGCATTGGGAGCGGCGCGCGTTGTACTCGGAGTCGACGAGGCCGCGCCGCTTGTTCGTATTCGCGATGACAAGCTTATAGGCGCCGCTGTTGAACGGCACGAGGTCGTACTCGAGCGTGTCGCACATGAGCAGGATCGCGTGATCCTTCTTGCCGTTCGCCACCGCGAACTGATCCATGATGCCGCAGTTGACGCCGACGAATTTGTTTTCGACGCGTTGGGCGAGCAGCGCCAGCTTCACGGTGTCGATCGGGTTCTGCCCTTCGAGCGCCAGCAGCCCGTAGCCGGTCACGACCTCTATCGATGCCGACGACGAGAGGCCCGCGCCGTTCGGAATTTCGCCGGAGAACAGCACGTCGTAGCCGCGCTGGAACGCGAGGCCTTCCTGCTGCAGGAACGCGGCTACGCCCTTCGGGTAGTTCATCCAGTCGTCCGCTTCGTCGTACTGCAGGTCCTCTATGGAGAAATGTTTTACCTGACCCGGAAAGTTCAGCGAGGCGAGGCCGAGCTGCCGATCCTCACGGGGACGCGCCAGCATCGTCGTGCCGAACGTCAGCGCCGCCGGGAACACATACCCGCCGTTATAGTCGGTATGCTCGCCGATCAGATTGACGCGTCCGGGCGCGTGGAACGCTTCGACCGTCTCCGCCGAGCCGCCATACAGCTTTACGAACTCTTCTTTCAACCGTTGCAGGTCCGCCATCGGGTGATCCGTCCTTTGCATGGAATATAGGTGCTTGATAGGTTCAGTATAGTGCGTTCGATCGCCGCCCGCTATGGAGCGATGTTATCGCGATATGGAGATTTGTGATATAGTGGGGGGAAAAGGCATCGGAGGACGCTCGCCTATGACCTCTTCGAATTCCGATCGGACGGCCGCGCGGCCGCAGCCGCCGAAGCCGACTTACGCCGTCGTGTCCAACCCGGACCCCGACGGCGCCGGCGTCTCGCTCGCCGTCCTGTTTTCCGGCCGCAGCCAAACGAAGCCCGGGCATCGCCTCGGGCCGAAGGTGTTCGACCATTACCTCATCCATTATGTCGAGAGCGGCCGCGGGACATACGCGACGGAAGGACATGAGTACGCGCTAGGAGCAGGGGACAGCTTTTTCATCTTTCCGGGGGCGCTGGTGTCGTACGCCGCGGACGAGCGCGAGCCGTGGCAATACCGGTGGATCGCGTTCAAGGGGGAGGACGCGGGGCGGCTCGTCCGCGCGGCCGGCGTCGCGCCGGAGGCGCCGACGGCGGTCGCCGGCGACGCCGCGCGCGCCGGGCGATGGTTCGAGCGCGTCATGAAGACGTTCCGCGACAAGGACGCCGGCGCGAACCTGCGCGCCAACGGCTGCCTGCTGCAGCTGCTCGCCGCGTACGCGGACGCCCGCCGGGCGGCGGAAGCCGCGCCGGGGACCGGCGCGGGGGATGCCGGCGGCGACGGGCCGGGGGCGGCGCTCACGCGGCAGGCGATCCATTATATGACCGCGCAATACGCGGAGCCGATCACGATCGAGCTGATGGCCGAGAGCCTCGGCTACAACCGCGCGTACTTGTCGCGCGTCTTCCGGGAGCGCACCGGCGTGACGCCCGTCGCGTTCCTCGTGCGGCTCCGTCTCGACCGGGCGCGCCGGCTGCTGCGCGAGCGGCTCGAGCTGACCGTCGAGCAGGTCGCCTCGTCCGTCGGCTTCGCGGACGCGCTGTACTTCTCGAAGCAGTTCAAGCGCGCGTACGGCCAGTCGCCGTCGCAGTACCGCCAATCGCTGAAGAAATTTTAGGGCAA
>NZ_DASQMZ010000003.1:0-2994 GCF_035645235.1 Paenibacillus sp. | reverse complement strand
GATGGATCAAGTCATTCAGGAGGTGAATCAACCGAATCTCATTTCGATTTTCGCCGCAACGCCTTAGACGTATCCAACGAATCGAAAACGAATGGAGGTAATGACTGATGTTAAGAAGAGGCTTGCATATCTTGTCCTCTTTCGCTTTGCTGCTTGGCGCCTTGCTATCGGCAAGCACCGCTCCGGACGCGCGCGCGAACGCCGTGCCGAAAATCAACTTCGTATCGGACGCGGTCGAGCCGGGGGAGTCGTTTACCATTACCGGTTGGGACTTGACGGAGACGAACTTGTCGGTGGCCGTCCAATTGGCGTCCAACAGTCCGTCTCTTGCCGGTCCTACGTCGGGAGCGTACTACCCGGAAGTTCTGCAAACCGATGCCAAATCCAATTACGCGGTCGCGATTTTGCCGGACGAGGCCCCGGCAGGCATCTACAATGTCTGGGTGAAAACCGCCCCGGAGGGACCGTGGAGCGAGCCCAAGAAGCTGAACATGGCAAGGCCGCAATGGATCTCCGAGAAAGAAGCGTGGGAAGGGCAGCGCCTAACCTTGGTCGGTCGTAACCTGCAAGGGGACGAGTTCGGCGCGCCGAATCAGACGAAGGTCCGATTGAACGGCCCGGCCGTGGTCGAACTGACGGTGACGTCTTCCAATGCCTATGCGGTCGAGTTTACGATCGATCAAGCGGGAAGCGCCGCCGCCGTTCCCCTGGGGACATATGATGTCGAGGTGTCCAACGATAACGGCGGGCATTGGGCGAAGCCGATCAGCGGGCAGCAGCTCACGATCGTCTCCGGCAACGATGCGACCGACGACCCGCTGGATTTAGGCGTCGCCTGGGCGCGAAATTTCAACTGGACGGAAGTGAAGGGGCCTACGCCGAGCGGCGGGGACGACACCTCCGCGCTGCAGCAGGCGATCGACGACCTGGGCCCGAACGGCGGTCGGCTCGTCTTGAGAGGTTTCTACAAGGTGACGACGCTGCAGCTGCCGCCGAAGGTCGTGCTGGACGGCGGCGACTGGGATAAGACGACCTTGATGTATATCGGCAGATCCGATACGAAAGTATCCATGATCGAAAGCAGAGCGGTCAACGGCGAGTACCAAGGGAAGGTCGGCATTGCGAACCTCCGCATCACGGCCGACAAGAACAACAAGGACGGGATCGACGTCTTCTATCGTCCGGATACGTTCATTCGACTCGGGCAGCCTTGGGACGACATCGTGTGCTGCGACACGACGAAGCGGACCGCCGAGCAGATGTTCGTCAAGAACGTCAAGCTCGATTACGACTACCAAGTGCCGGAAGTCATGAAGTGGGTCGACGTGGAAGGTCAACCCGGCGTGAAGGAATGGAAGCGTGTCTACGACACCGATCGAAGAGGCTATCCGATGATGACGATCGGGAAGGAACGTCTTTTGGTCCAGAATAGTTACTTCGACGCGTTCTCCGGATACAACCATAACTACGTGAATCAATATTCCATGATCACGGACAACTATTTCCAATACGCCCACGGCGTATTCATCGACTCGGCCGAATACACCGTGGCGAAAGGCAATACGTTGGTCGGCGACCAGCGGCTGAATTCGGAAAAGCACGGCTTGTCCATCCGAACGAACGCTTACGTGACGGGGAACTTTATTTCGGGCATGCGTTCCGTGCGCGATTCGACCCTCGTGGCGGGCGACCAGGATAGCGCGAACGACGGCGAAGCGATCATGTCCGAAGCGCCGGGCGGGTATTTCAATTACGGCACCGTCACCGGGCAGAGCCCGAGCAACGCGATGACCGTCGCGCCGGTGAAGCCGTTCCCGGCGGATGCCTCGAAAGCGATTATCCCGATGTACAGCTACCCGGCCGTCCTGATCGTGGAAGGGAAAGGAGTCGGGCAACTTCGGAAAATCACCGGTATCACGGGAAATACGATCGGGGTTACGCCGAACTGGGACGTCGAGCCGGACCAGACGAGCAAATGGACGATGATTACGCCCAACGACAACGTGACGGTGTACAAGAATGCAATTACGGATAACGACAAAGGCATCTGGTTGTTCGGCAACGCCTACGACAGCGTCGTGTCCGATAACTGGAGTACGAATTCGGAGGGGGTGTTCATCTGGAGCGTGAACAATTTCGCGTACCAGGTCGACCCGGTTACGAAACAAAAGACGAACGACATCCGCCTCGCGGCATTTTCGCCGAATTATTATAACCGCGTGGAGGGCAATATCTTGACCGGCGTCTCCCCGCTAAGCGCGAACGCGCATATCGGGATCGTGTCCGAACGATTCGTCGACGACCCGAACGTCTCGTCCCATCCGACCAAAGGACCGTATTTCGGCATTCAGTCCTTCGCGAACGAATTCAAGGACAACGAAATCTACGGGAACGGGCAGACGCCGCCTACGAATTACCCGCACGGGAACGAATCGCCGACGTATGACGCGGGCCTCTATTTGTCCGCCGCGCACATCGGGTATAACGACGACGACCCGGCCAACGGCATCGTCACCCCGAGCGGCGATTCGACGAATACGATTTACGAAAACAACTATGTGGAATCCAAGAAGTACCTGTTCCAAGGATTGCTGAAGGCCTATGGCCTTACCTTGCGAAACAATGCGTTTTACAACATCGATCCGAACGACTGGCTTTATAACCTCGGCACGCAGAATTACGACATCGTCGGCAACGGGCTTTCCCCGACGGATCGGTCGCCGACGCCGCCGCCGGTGCAGCCGGGTCCTCCGACGGCGCCGCCGGTCATTGCGCCTCCGGATTCGGAGTTGACGGAAATCGAAGGCGCTCCGTTCGGTCTCACGCCGTCTTGGACGGCGGACACAGGATACGAGAAGGCGTTCGATAAAGACCCGACGACTTATTTCGATTACATGTATCCGGACGGCGGCCATACCGGCATCGACCTTGGCGCCGGCAACGAGAAGCGCGTCGCGCAAATCAAGTTCCATCCGAGAATCGGCCAGGAAGGAC
>NZ_DASQMZ010000002.1:0-11962 GCF_035645235.1 Paenibacillus sp. | reverse complement strand
CCCGGCGCTGTTCGTGCATCCGGTCGAGACAACGAACGCGTACTGGACGGAGGCGGACCGCGCGTACTTGACCCTGATGCCGGGGGAGACGGCGCAGGTGGCCGTGCGATGCACGATAAAGCGGGGCGGCGGCTTTCTTGTCGTCGATCAACCGGAGCCGGGGGCGGACGCGCCGCCGCCGGAGATCGTTTTCGAGTTTCTGCATAGTCGTTCGGAAGGGGCGATGGCTCGATGACCAGACGGCCGAATGTGATTTGGGTGTTCGGCGACCAGCATCGCGCGCAGGCGATGAGCCATGCGGGGGATCCGAACGTCCATACGCCGAATTTGGACATTCTCGCGGCGACCGGCGTCAACTTCACGCGGGCGGTGGCCGGGTCGCCGATCTGCTGCCCGTTCCGCGGCGCGCTGCTTTCGGGAAGGTACCCGCACCATAACGGCGTGCCCGGCCACGAATACCGGCTGCCCCCGGAGCAGCCGACGGTCGCGCATGCGTTCAACGAGCACGGCTACGACACCGCTTATTTCGGAAAGTGGCATCTCGACGGCTTCAAGGAAGGCGAAGGCCGGCGGGCGGGCAAGCATATCGTGCCGCCGGAGCGCCGCGGCGGGTTCCGCCGGTGGGTCGGCTACGAAAACAACAACAGCCCCTGGGATTGTTGGGTGCACGGCGGGGAAGGCGACGAGGCGTTCCAGTACCGGCTGCCCGGCTTCGAAACCGACGCGCTGACGGATTTGCTGATCGACTATGTGCGGGAGAAAGCGGAAGGGCGGGCGAACGGAACGGACGACGCGCCGTTCTTCGCGGTGCTCTCGGTGCAGCCGCCGCACGACCCTTACGCCGCTCCCGCGCCGTTCATGGGGCGGCACAACCCGGCGACGCTCGCGCTGCGACCGAACGTGCCCGCGATTCCGCGAGTGGAGTCGCGCGCGCGGCGGGAGCTGGCCGGCTATTACGCGATGATCGAAAACCTCGATTGGAACGTCGGACGCCTTCGCGAAGCGCTCGCGGCGACGGGGCTCGCGGACGAGACGCATCTCGTGTTTTTCAGCGACCATGGCGACATGCACGGCTCGCACGGCCAATTCCGCAAGACGACGGCGTACGAGGAATCGATTCGCGTGCCGGTCATTATCAGCGGGGCGCAGCCTTATTATGAAGGCTATCGCAACGGCTTCTGGACGGACGTGCCGGTCAACCACGTCGATCTCGCGCCGACGTCGCTCGGGCTGTGCGGCATCGAGCCGCCCGCGTGGATGGAAGGCACCGACTATTCGGGCTACCGGCTCGAAGGGCGCCCGAAGCGGGAGGAGCCGGAGTCGGCGTACCTGCAGTCCGTCGTGCCGACGGGGCATCACAACAGCGTCGACCGGCCGTGGCGCGGCGTCGTGACGAAGGACAACTGGAAATACGTCTGCTTCGAAGGCGCGCCGTGGCTGCTGTTCAACTTGAACGAGGATCCGTACGAGCAGGCGAATTTGGCGTTCAATTCGATGTACGCGGCGGAGCGCCGGCGGCTGCACGAGCTGCTGCGGCAATGGATCGAGAAGACGGGCGACGCGTTCGTCCTGCCGTCGATCTAGCCGGGCGGTTCGCCGCGGCTCCGGCGCGGCAACGGCGCTCGCGAAAAGAGACGTACGCGGCCGGAGGGCTGCGTACGTTTTCTCCATTTTCAAAGGGGGCTTTCATGCATGGGGACGATCCTGTCGCTCGATGGGGACGATTGGGAGTTTAAAGATTTTGTCGGCGAGGATTGGATTTGGCGAAACAGCGAGAAGCCGGATACGAAAGACGTCCGTTGGTGGCGCCGCGCCACGGTGCCGGGCTCCGTACTGCACGACTTGCTCGCGCTCGGCGAGGTGCCGGATCCGCATTACGAGCGAAATTCGCTTCTGGTCGAATGGGTGCCGGAGCGGACATGGCTGTACCGTAAGCGGTTCCGCGTACCGGCGGAGCATCGGGGACGGCGGATCCGGTTATGCTTCGACGGCATCGATTACGCGGCGCAGGTGTTTCTGAACGGCGCGAAGCTGGGCGATCACGTCGGCATGTTCGTGCCGGCCGCTTTCGACGTATCCGACGCCGTCGATTTCGAGGGCGACAACCTGCTGGCCGTCGTCATCGAGCGCGCGCCCGACGAACAGCCGCAGGTAAGCAAGACGCGGTACGTCCGCACGCATAAGAGCCGCATGACGTATTGGTGGGATTTCTGCCCGCGTATGATTCACCAAGGCATCTGGGATCGGGTGTATCTCGACGTCACCGGCGTCGCGCGCATCGAGGACGTGTTCGTGCGGGCGACGCCGTCGCCGGATTTTTCCGCGGCGGACGTCGTCGCGACGACGACGCTGCACGCTTCGGCGCCGCAGACGGTCGAGCTGGACGTCGCCTTGACGCGCGAAGGCCGCGTCGTCGCGCGCGCGTCGGAAACCCGCTCGGTCGATGCGGGCGAGACGACGTTCGAGACGACGCTGCGGCTGGAGCGGCCGGAGCTGTGGTGGCCGAACGGCGCGGGGGCGCAGCCGATGTACGAGGCGACGGCCACCGTGCGGACGCGCGGGTCGGCCGGCGGGGGCGCGGCGAGCGCCGTCTCCGACGAACGCCTCGTGCCGTTCGGCGTGCGGCGCATCGAATGGATGCGCAACGAAACGCCGGACGAAACGGCGCTGCCGTACACGCTCGTCGTGAACGGGCGCCGCCTGTACATCAAGGGGTGGAACTGGGTGCCGATCGACGCGATGTACGGCGTGGAACGGCCGGAGAAGCTGGAGCGGCTGCTGACGCTTGCGCAGCGCGCCCACGTCAACATGCTGCGCGTATGGGGCGGCGGGCTGATCGAGAAGAAGGCATTTTACGACGCGTGCGACCGGCTCGGCATTCTCGTCTGGCAGGAATTCATCCAGTCGAGCTCGGGCATCGGCAATCAGCCGTCGGACGATCCGGCGTTCATCGAGATGATGGTGCGGGAGGCGGAGCGCATCGTTCCCCGCCGGCGCAACCATCCGTCGCTCGCGCTGTGGTGCGGCGGCAACGAGCTGCAGGACGACGACGGGCGGCCGCTCGACGATGACGAGCCGGTGCTCGCGGCGTTGAAGCGGGTCGTCGCGCGGCTCGATCCGGACCGGCGCTGGCTGGCGACGTCGCCGACGGGACGGCTGTTTAACAATACGCTGGAAAATATCGTAAAGGACCCCGACGGCCTCCACGACGTTCACGGCCCTTGGGAGCATCAAGGCTTGACCGCGCACTACGAGCTCTACAATCGAGGCACGTCGCTGCTGAGCAGCGAATTCGGCGTCGAGGGCATGACGAACGTCAAGGCGCTCTATCGCACGATCGCGCCCGAGCATCGGCTGCCGGCGACGCGGGACAATCCGGTGTACTTCCACCGCGGCTCTTGGTGGAACAACGAGCCGCTCGTGCAGCGGTCGTTCGGCGGCGGCATCGACGACGTCGAGACGCTCGTGCGCGCGAGCCAGCTGCTGCAGGCGGAGGGGCTGCGATATGCCGTCGAGTCGAATTTGCGGCGCCAGTACCGGAGCAGCGGCACGCTGCCTTGGCAATTCAACGAGCCGTTCCCGAACGCGTATTGCACGTCGGCTTTGGATTACTACGGTGAGCCGAAATCGGCGTATTATGCGGTCGCCCGGGCGTATGCGCCGCTGGCGTTGTCGGCGGCGTTCGCCGCGCAGGCGTTGGCGGGACGCGAGACGTTCGAGGCGTCCCTCTGGGCGGCGAACGACCGAACGGTCCCGGCTGAAGGAACGTTGACGGCGCGGCTGATCGACGCCGCGGGGGGCGTCGCCGAGACGATGTCGGCGCCGGTCGTCGCCGCGGCGAACGGCTCGACGCCGCTCGTCGACTTCCGCGCCCCGCTCGCGGCGGTCGCGACGGACTGGTTTTTCCTCGACCTCGCGCTGCGGGACGCCTCCGGCCGAACGTTGGCGGCCAACCGGTACGTCTTCAGCAAGACGGACAATCTTCGCCCGCTGCTCGACGCGAAGCCGACGACGCTGCGCGCGACGGCCGTCGCGGACGGCGACGCGTGGCGCGTGACGCTCGCGAACGTTGGCGACGCCGCGGCGATCGCCGTGCGGCTCGAGGACGAGCGGGAGCTCGGCGCCGAAGGGGGCGTCTTGTTCGAGGAGAACGATATCTTCTTGCTGCCTGGCGAGACGGCGGAGCTGCGGGCGGAGTGGCGCGGCGTCGCGAAGGACGCGCGCCGTATCGCCGCCGGCGGCTGGAATACGCCGAGCGTACGCGTGGCGCTCGAATAAGTGTTCGAGAAGCGGTGGACGGCGTTGCACTGGAAGATGTCATGGACGTGATTGCGGGAAGCGCAGGCGCGCATCCGTCGTTCGGGCCGCTTCGGCGCACACGAATCGAGCGGCTGCCGGCATCGGATGCGGGGCTTCCCGCGCAGGGGCGCGACGTTGGACATTATGGACTTCGGCGAACCGCCGTCGTCCTAGGGGAGGGTGCGGGAATGAACGATTTCGGGGAACACATCCGGCAGGCCGACGAGGCGCTGCCGCTGCTCGCGGAGGTCGACGCCGCGGTCGTCGGGGGCTCCTTCGCAGGGCTCGCGGCGGCGTTCGCGCTCGCGGCCAAAGGAAGGCGCGTGCTCGTCGCCGAGCCGCGGACATATTTGGGCGCGGAGGCGACCGCGACGCTGCGGCCTTGGATCGCCCGCGACTTGGAAGGCGCCGGATTGCCGGACTGGGCGGCCGGGGCGATTCGGAGCGCCGTCATCGCGACGGAGGCGGCCGGCGACGAGCTGCCGCTGCAGCCGGATCGGCTGAAGGCGGCGCTCGAGGACGCGCTGCTGCGCGCCGGCGTTCGCTTCCTGTACGGCTGCCTGCCCGTCGGGGTGGCGGTCGCGCCGTCGGGCGGCGCCGTCGAGGGCGTCGTGCTGGCGGCGAAGTCGGGGCGGTACGTCGTCTCGTGCCATATGCTCGTCGACGCCTCGGAGACGGGCGTCGTCTCGGCGCTCCTCGGCGAGCCGCTTCCGAGCGGGCCCGAGGAAGCGGTATACGCGCGGACGCTGGAGTTCGACGGCGTCGCCGCGGACGTTCCTCGCGAGCTGCCGCTGCCGGCGCCGCTCGGCGTCGAGGGCGGCGCGGCGCGGGTGCGCGTCGGCTGCCGCGGGGAGGGGCACGCATACGTCGAATTCGCGCTGCGCCTCCCGGCGGACAATACGCTCGAGGCGAGCCGCGCGAGGGAACGCGCCGCGCGCGAAGCGGGGATGGCGATCGCTTCTTATTTAATACGAGAGACGCCGGCGTTCGCGAAGGCGAATTTTGCCGCGTCTTCGCACGAGCTGGCCGGTCCGCTGCCGTTGCCGGGCGCCGCCGTTGAGGTCGATGCTGTTTCGGCGGAGCCGTTCCGCACGTCGCTCGCGGGCGTCTGGCGGCTCGCGGGGGGCGGCTTGCCCGCGTTCGGTTCGCCGGTCGCCGCGGCCCGCTTCGGCGCATCCGCGGCGGCTGCGATCGCGGCCGCCGAGGCCGGTTCGGCCGGCGTCGCGGAGGCGCTCGCTGCGCGTCCTTGCGCCGAAGGCGTCGAGGCGCGATCCATTCCGCGGGACGCGCGGGACGAGGCCGCTCGCCCGCGCCGCCGCGTCCGGACGGCGCTGTCGTCTTACCCCGTCTGGCGGCGCGTCGCCGTCGCCGTCGTCGG
Organism: Paenibacillus sp.; assembly: GCF_035645235.1. Lineage (GTDB taxonomy): Bacteria > Bacillota > Bacilli > Paenibacillales > YIM-B00363 > Paenibacillus_AE. The sequence goes on along the minus strand of NZ_DASQMZ010000002.1, from coordinate 6,285 downwards.
CGGCGGCTCGAGCGGCGCGTCAGCCTCGATCTTCGCCGCGCAGGAGGGCGTCTCGACCGCGCTCGTCGAAGGCAATCCGGGCATGGGGGGCACGGGCACGTACGGCGGCGTAGACAGCTATTGGTTCGGCCGCCGGGTCGGCTTCGCCGCTCATATTACGGCTTGCGTCGACCGGGTGCACGAGTCGCTCCGGTACAAAGGGCATAAGTGGAACGTCGAAGCGAAGACGTACGCGCTCGAGCAAGAGGCGTACCGCAGCGGGACGGAGCCGCTCTTCAACGCGATCACGTTCGCGGCGGCGACGGAAGGGAACGTCGTGCGCGGCGTCGTCGCCGCGACGCGGTGGGGCCCCGTCGCGCTGGTCGCCGATGCGGTCGTCGACGCGACCGGCGACGGCGACGTCGCCGTCTTCGCCGGGGCGGATTCGGTGTACGGCTCCGCGACGGACGGCACCGTGATGTGGTACTCGCTCGCTCAGTTCCGCGAGCCGGGCCGCACCAAAAACAACTTCACCAGCATGGTCGACCTGCGGGACCCGGGAGACGCGACCCGCGCGATCGTCACCGGCCGCCGGCGCGGCGAGAGCGTGCACGACCACGGCATCTATGTGGCGACGCGCGAGAGCCGGCACATCGTCGGCGGCGTCACGATGACGCTCGCGGATCAGCTGCTGCAGCGGCGGTGGGACGACGTCGTCAACATCCACTTCAGCAACCACGACGTGAAAGGGCTGAGCGGCGCCGACTGGGTGCATATCGGCCTCATTCCGCCGAATCTCGAGATCGAGATTCCGTATCGGATGCTGCTGCCCCGCGGCGTCGAAGGGCTGCTCGTCGTCGGGAAGGCGATCTCCGCTACGCACGACGCGCTGCCGGCGATCCGGATGCAGTCGGATCTCGAAAATTTGGGCGCGGTCGCCGCTTGGGCGGCGGCGACCGCCGCGAAGGCCGGCGCCGCGCCGTCGGCGATCGACGTCAAGGCGCTGCAGGCGCGGCTCGTCGCGCGCGGGCTGCTGCCGGAGGACGTGCTGACGCGGCGCCTCGCGCCGGTCGTCTACGACGACGCCGCGCTCGCCGCGCTCGTGGACCGCATCGAGGATCGTCCGCTCTACGAATACGCCGAGATGCGGATGAACGAGGTGTATCGGGAACGGCTGCCGTTCGCGGAAATTTGCTCCGTCGGCCCGCGCGTCGTGCCGTATCTCGAGCGCGCGCTCGCCGACGCCCCGGACGGACTCCGGCGCCGTCATCTCGCGCTCGCGCTCGCGATGTACGGCAGCGCCTCGGCGCTTCCGTACCTTCGCGGCGAGCTGTCTCGCGCCTTCGCCGGGAACGAACTGCCGCGCCGGACGGCCGACATGATGTACGTGCAGCTGCCGCCGGATCACGGCGCGATGTCGGATGCCGCCTACTTGCTGTACGCGCTGGCGCTCGTGCCGGACGCCGGCAACGCGGCGGTGTGGGAGCGCGTGGCGGCGCTGTTGCGCCGCTACGGCGACGAGGATTTCAAAGACATGATGCTGGCGTTGTTTTATTACGTCGACGCGGTCGCCAAGGGCGCCGCGCGTCTCGGGGACGCGGCCGCCGTTCCGGCGCTGCGGGGGCTCCATGCGCATCCGAGCCTGCGGGGCCTCGCGACGAAGAGCATCGTGCAGCCGGACTACTTCCTCGAGCGGCGCGCGATGCTCGAGCTCGCGATCGGCGGGGCGCTGGCGCGCTGCGGGGCAAGGGAAGGCTATGACATATTGATCGATTACTTGGACGACGCCCGGTCGCTGCTGCGGAAGCAAGCGGCCCGCGAGCTGGCGGACGTTGCCGAGGCGGAGGGCGCCTCGGCGCCGGCGACGCCCGCGGCTTGGCGCGTATGGCTCGAGCAGCGCGCGCCGGCGCTGCGCCCGAAGGCGCAGAAAAAACGTCTTGACCTCATGGAAGAAAGTGGTATGATCAACAGATAACTGTTGTAACAGGTCTTTTTCGGGAGAACGAGGGGTCTAAAGAATATGTGGAAAAATATCGCAATGGCCGTGCGCATGTCGTTCGCCGAGACGCGGGCGGAAGCGATCTCGCTGCTCGTCGTCGTCTTGGTGCAGCGGCTCGGCGGGCCGATCTCGCTGCTCTTTCTCGAGCGGCTCGTCGACACGGTGGGCGGCGGCGGGACGATGCAGGACGCGCTGCGCACGCTGGCGCTGTTCGTCGGCGTGCTGGCGGTGTCCGAGCTGTTCGCGGCGCTGCTCGATCCGGTCGTGCAGCGGCAGCGCCACCGGATGCAAGCCGCGACGGACGAGACGGTGCTGCGCAAGGCGGCGTCGCTCAGCCTGCAGCAGATGGAGTCGCCCGCGACGCATGATTTGATCGAGCAGTCCGCGCGCGACACGGGCCATCGCGTCGGCCGCGTGTACATGCTCGCGGCGCAATGCGCGGCGGCGGCGGCGGGCATCGTCTCGACGTTCGCGATCCTCGCGTCGTCGTCGCCGACGCTCGCGCTGCTCGTCCTGCTCGCGTCGGTGCCGATCCAATGGGCCGGCATCCGGCAAGGCAAGCGGCTGCACCAGCTGACGAAACGCCAGAGCCCGAGCCGCCGATTCACGATGTACATCGGCAACCTGCTCAGCAAGCGCGAATCCGCGACGGAGCTTCGCGCGTATCAAATCATTCCGTATTTCCTCCGCCGCTGGAGCGTCGCGTTCGTCCAGCGTCGCGCGGACCATCTGGACGTACGGTGGCGCGGCGTGCTGGAGGGCTGGGCGGCGGACGTCGTCTCGACCGCCTTCTTCGTCTCCGCGTTCGCGTTCGTCGCGTATTTGACGGCGACCGGCCGCGTCGGCGTCGGGCAGGTCGTGCTGATCATCGGCGCGGTTCGGCTGCTGCAAGAGCAGATGACGTACCTCGCCCAAAACGTCGGCTTCCTCTGGGAGGGCGCCCTGCCGCTGACCGAGCTGCGAGCGTTCCTGGCGCTGCCGGGCGAGGAGGCGTCCCATCCGGGCGACCGCCCGTTCCCGCAGCCGCTCGTCCGCGGCATCGCGTTCGAGAATGTGACGTTCCGGTACCCCGGCGCCGAGAAGGCGGTCCTCGAGAACGTCAGCTTCCGCATCGCGGCCGGCGAGAGCGTCGCCCTCGTCGGCCCGAACGGCGCGGGCAAGAGCACGCTCATCAAGCTGATGCTCGGGCTGTATCGGCCTTCGTCCGGCCGCATTACGTACGACGGCGTGCCCGTCGAGTCGATCGCGCTGCCGTCGCTGCGCAGCCAAGTCAGCTGTGTGTTTCAGGATTTCGTCCGGTACGAGATGCCGCTGCGCGATAACGTCGCGTTCGGCCGGCTCGGCGCGACCGACGCGGAGGTGGCGGCGGCGGGCGAGGCCTCCGGCCTCGGGTCGATCGCGGAGGCGCTCCCCTCCGGCTACGACACGCAGATGGGCAAGTCGTTCCGCGACGGCATGGAGCTCTCCGGCGGGGAGTGGCAACGCGTCGCGCTCGCGCGATCGTTCATCCGCGGCGCGCAGGTCATCGTGCTCGACGAACCGACGGCGGCGCTCGACCCGGTCGCGGAGCTGAACGTGTTCACGAAGTTCGCGGAGCTCGTGCGCGGCAAGACGTCGGTGCTCATCTCGCACCGTCTCGGCTCGGCGCGGCTCGCCGATCGCATCCTCGTCGTGCAGGACGGCCGCATCGCGGAGGACGGCACGCATGACGAGCTGCTGCGCGCGGGCGGGCTGTACGCCGAGTTTTTCGAGATGCAAGCCAAGTGGTATCAGGAAAAGGCCGCCGCAGCCGAAGGGGAGATCCGCTAATGTTTTTCCGCAACTGGGTTCGCTTCATGTGGGCGGTCGTCCGATCGACCCCGGGCGCTTCCGCGCTGATCGCGCTGCTGACGCTCTTCGTCGGCGTGCAGCCGGCCGTGCAGTATTATTTGCTGCAGCAAGTGATCGACGCCGTCATCGCGAGCGCGGGCGGCGTCGAGTGGTCCGTTTTCGGCATGTGGCTCGGTTTGTTCGCGGGGACGGTGCTGCTGTCGCAGATGATGGAAGGGGTGTTCCCTTACCTCTATGAGCGCATTCGTCAAGACGCGGAAAAGGCGATCGAACACGAGCTCCTCGAAGCCGCCGGCGCCGCGCCGCTGCTCGCGATGGAAACGTCGTCGTTTTACGATCGGTTCTCCCGGGCGCGCCAAGGGGTAAAGTCGAATATTTTCATCGCTATCGAAGGGACGCAGCGCATGACGATGCTGTTCATCCAGGTCGTCTCGGCGCTCGGGGCGCTCGCGTTCGCGAATCCGTGGGCGTCGCTTCTGCTGTTCGTGTTTGGCATGCCGGCGTGGAAGCTGCAATTCGACGTGGCGAACGCGCTCATTAGGAACTATTACGCGCAGGTGGAGCGCCGGCGGTGGGCGGAATATTTGAAAGAGCTGCTGTCGATGCGCCGGGCGGCGCAGGAGGTGCGGCTGTTCGGCCTCGCCGGCACGCTGCTCGACCGTTGGCGCGCGTACGTGCACAGCGTCATGAAGGAGAACATCGCCACCGTCGACAAGACCGGCAAGGCGCAGATCGTCGCGGCCGTGCTCGGCGTGACGTCGTTCGGCGCCGCGCTCGCGCTTATGCTGCGTTCGGCGGTCGAAGGCGCGCTGTCGGTCGGCGGTTTCGCCGCGGCGGTCCGCACGACGCAGCAGCTGCAGACGAGCTTGACGCATTTCGCCTGGCAGCTGAGCGGCATTTACGTTTCGGGCGGCTTCGCGGCCGACTATTTGGATTTCTCCGACGAGCTGCGGGCGAACGCGAAGGCGCGCGCGGCGCTCGCCTTAAGGGAGGCCTCTGCGACGTCTCGGTCCGCGAACCCGGAGGAAGGGATCGTGTTCGAAGGCGCGTCGTTCCGGTACCCTGGGGCGGCTTCTTATGCGCTGCATCCGGTATCGTTCCGCGTCGCGCCGGGGGAGACGATCGCGATCGTCGGCGAGAACGGGGCCGGCAAGAGCACGCTGACGAAGCTGCTGCTCGGGCTGTACCCGCCGACCGAAGGGCGCGTGACGGCGTTCGGCTTCGAGCCGTACGGGGACGCCGGCGCGTTCGTGCGGCGTCGCATGGCGCCGGTGTTTCAGGAGTATTTACGTTATTCGATCTCCGTTTCGGACAATATCGCCGTCGGCGCCGTCGCCGGCGCAGAGGCCGACTTAGCGGGGGAGGGCGCGGCGACGGAGGAGCGCGCCCGCGTGCGGGCGGCGGCCGAAGACGCCGGCGCCGCCGGCTTTATCGAGGCGCTGCCGCAAGGCTACGACACGGTCCTCGGCCGCGAGTGGGAGAACGGCACGGACCTCTCCGGCGGACAGTGGCAGAAGCTGTCCATCGCGCGCGGCTATATGCGGGACGCCGACGTGCTCGTGCTCGACGAGCCGACGGCGGCGCTCGACCCGCGGGCGGAGCTCGAGGTGTTCGAGCGCTTTAAGCAAGTGTCGGCGGGCAAGATCGGCTTCTTCATCTCGCACCGCCTCGGCGCGGCGCGCCTCGCCGACCGCATCTTCGTCGTGCACGAAGGCCGGTTGGCCGAAATCGGCACGCACGAGGAGCTTATGCGCGCGGGCGGCCGATACGCGGAACTGTTTAACGCGCAGGCGCATTGGTATCGATAGCCGTTAGCTTTGCGTCGGTCTTCTGTCGAAGGTCGCCGACCACGGAACAGGGTTGCCCCCGGGGCAGCCCTGTTTGCTTTCCGCGCCGCCGCAGCCGGTTCGCGTGGAGCTGACGATCGCGTCGTCGGCCTGCCGCTCCCCTCGTCGAGCTGTAGAGCGGCGGCGGAACGGTCGATCGTACGGGGAATGTGCCGAAACGTCGAAACATCGCAACGCAAGGTCGGGGGTTCCCCCGACCTTGGAAAGTAACTCGTGTGTTTGGCGGTTGCGCGGGGATCGTCGAGCGAATGGGGTATGTGCGGAATGTCGGAACAGCGCATCGAAGGTCGGGGTTCCCCCGACCTTGGAAAGTTCGGCGGTTGGCGCGGGGATGTGTTCGGCGGTGGGCGTGGGGACGGTCGAGCGGATGGGGCGTGTGCGGAATGTCGGAACAGCGTTCGTAGGGTCGGGGTTCCCCCGGCTTAGAGAGCAATTAGGGCTCCAAAGGGCCAAAAGAGGCAGAGTTACCGGAGAACTCCGGTAACTGGGGCCAAAACGGGCCCAAAGAGGCAGAGTTACCGGAGAACTCCGGTAACTGGGGCCAAAACGGGCCCGAAGAGGCAGAGTTACCGGAGAACTCCGGTAACTGGGCCCAAAAGGCCAAAAGAGGCAGAGTTACCGGAGAACTCC
>NZ_DASQMZ010000001.1:0-13599 GCF_035645235.1 Paenibacillus sp. | reverse complement strand
CGCGCTCGCCCGCGCCCTCGGCGACGCCCGAGACGCGCAGACGCGTTTCACCGCCGGCCTCGCGCTGTGCCGCTTCGGCGCGGCCGCCGCGGCCGCCGTGCCGGCGCTCACCGCCGCGCTCGACGACGAGAACCGCTACGTGCGCGCCCATGCGGCCGAGGCCCTTCGCTACATCGGCACGCCGGAAGCGCGGGACGCGCTGCTGCAAGAGCTGACGTACGTCCGCTGGTGCCCGACGACGACGAAGGATAACACGTTTTACCCGTAACACGCTGCGATACCGCAGCGGATTCCCCCGAATACGAACGGCAGCCGGGCGAAGGCATCATGACCTTCGGTCCCGGCTGCTTCTGCTTTACGTGAACATCTCGCGGTATTGCGACGGCGTAAATCCGGTCGTCTCCTTGAACAGCCGCGAGAAATAAGACACTTCCATCCCGAACCGGTCGGCGACCTCCGACACGTTCAGCGCCGTCGTCGCGAACAGCGACTTCGCCCGCTCGATGCGCCGCCCGTTGATGTAGCGGATCGGCGAATATCCCGTGGTGCGCTTGAACTGGCGAATGAAATAGTTCGGATGATAATGCGCGAGCGCCGCCAGCTCCTCCACCGTCAGCGGTTCGTGCAGATGCGCTTCGACATGCTGCAGCACGCGGTTCATCCGCTCCATCGAACCGGAAGACGCCATCCGCACCTTCGCGCCTTCGCCATGCTCCAGGAACGTCGCAAGAATGGTGAGCAGCTCCGCGCGCGCCCGCAGCGCGGCCCCGAGCTCCCCCTGCGTCCGCCAAAATGAGAGCCGTTCGAACGCGTCCGCCAGCTTGCCCCGCTCCGCCTCGACGATTCGTACCCGCACCGGCGCGTCCAGCACGCGGTATAGTGGTTCGTCGCCGACTGTCGCCGCGAAGTGGCACCAATGTTTGCCGAACGTGTCCTCGCCCTTCGTCGCATAGGATTGGCGCACGCCCTCCGGCATCCAATACAGCTCTCCCGGTTTCGGGTCGTATTCGACCCCTCCGATCTTGAGATACCCGGTGCCTTCCATAATAAAATATAATTTATTGAATTCCGGTACGTAATCGTGCTCCGCCCAAGTCGGCGGCACCTTCGTATAAGCGGCATGCAAGACGTCGACGCGCATATTCGCGATCGCGCCGTGCAAGAAGGTCGCCTTCGACGCCGTCACTCCTCGTCCCATCGCTTCGAGTACCCCTTATTGGTAGCCCAGATGACCAAAAACACGATCGCGCCAAGAATCGACGCGGCGGCCGCCAAGACGGCTCCCGGCACTTCCGATAACATAGACGCGGCCTCCTTCCCTGTCGTGCGAGTACCTCTATTATAAACCCGTTCGCCGCGTCGCGCGATCTTCTTAAGAAATCGGCCCTGCATGAAGCGGCTGTATCATGAGAATAGTAAATACGAATGCATCTATTCTTATACATATAAGCAAGTGAAAGGATGGACGTCATGGCCGGACGAACCTCCCCGCCCCACCGCACGTTGGAGGAATACGCGCAAGCGCGGCTGACGCCGGAATTGGAGCAAACGATTCAACTCGTCCGCGACCTGCTCGGCGACGCCGACGACTTCCTCTGCCGCCGATTTCAAGTGTTCGGACGCACGCCCGCCGCGCTGTTTTATTTCACGGATTTATCGAATCAATCGATGATGAACCAAGACATCCTTCAGCCGTTGATGCAGGGCCCCCGCCACTTGAAAGGGAAAAGCGTCGAGCCGGATCGGCTCAAGCGCGTTATCGCCGAGGAGGCGCTCATTCACGGCGAGTGCACGCTTGAGAGCAACGTGTACCAACTGTTAGACGCGATTCTGCAAGGACAAGTCGTGGTCGCGGTCGACGGCCTGGACGAGGCGTTCATTATCGGCTCGCCCGCCGTGCCGAAGCGCTCGATCGCGCAGCCGCCGACGGAGCAGACGATCCAAGGCCCTCGGGAGGGCTTCATCGAGCCGCTGATCTTCAACCTCGGGTTGATCCGCTACCGACTGCCGACGCCGGATTTGCGAATCCATATTATGCGGGTCGGCCGGATCACGAAGTCGAAGGTCGCGGTCTGCTACTTGGAGGGCATCGCCAATCCGGAGCTCGTGCGCGAAGTAAAGAAGCGGCTGCAAAGCGTCGACATCGACGGCATATTGGATTCCGGGTATTTGGAGCAGCTGATCGAGGATAACCATTGGTCGCCGTTCCCGCAAATCCAAAACACCGAAAAGCCCGACCGCGCCGTCGGCCAGATGATCGAAGGCAGGGTCATCATCCTGGTCGACGGCTCGCCCTTCGCGCTGATCGCGCCGACGGTGTTCGTTCAGTTTTATCAATCGTCGGAGGATTACTCCTCCCGCTTCCTGCAGGGCTCGTTCTCCCGGCTGGCGCGCGTCATCGCCCTGCTGTTCTCGCTGATTACGCCATCGTTGTACGTCGCGATCATCTCCTTCAACCCGGAGCTCATTCCGACGGAATTCGCGATCGCCGTCGCAGGCGGACGAGCCGGCGTTCCGTTCCCGTCCGTCGTCGAGGTGTTGGTGATGGAAATTTCCATGGAGGTGCTGCGCGAGGCGACGATCCGGCTCCCTCAGCAGGTCGGCGGCGCCTTGTCTATCGTAGGCGTCTTGGTCATCGGGCAAGCCGCCGTGTCCGCGGGCTTCGCCAGCCCGATCACGGTGGTCGTCATCGCGCTCACCACGATCGGCTCGTTCGCCACGCCGGCCTACAACGCCGCGTTCGCGCTGCGGATGCTGCGGTTTCCGCTGATTTTTCTCGCCGGCATGTTCGGCCTGTACGGCATCGTCGTCGGCTTAATTTTAATCGGCAACCACGCGCTCTCCTTGCGCTCGTTCGGCGTGCCGTATTTGACGCCGGCGGTGCCGGGCAACTGGCAGGGCTTGAAGGACCTGTTGATCCGCAGTCCGCTTTGGTGGATGAAGTCGCGCCCCGCCCTGCTTCAGACGGGCGACGCCGAACGCGTCGGCCAAGAGACGGTCGCGAATCAAGGGTCGCAAAACGAAAATGTGCTCGATCCGAACGCGATCGACGGGAAGGAGGCGGGGAACGATGGCCGAGCCGGAAAAGACGGTTACCGTCATCCAAGCGACGGCGATTCTCGTTAGCACGATTATCGGCGTCGGCGTCCTGCCCTTGCCGCTGTTCGCGGTCGAGGCGGCGGAGACGGGCGCTCCGCTCGCGACGCTGACCGCCATCGGGGTGGCATCCGTCGGATTGTTCCTGACGACGCTGCTCGGCATGCGCTTTCCCGGCATGTCGTTCGTTCGCATGAGCGAGAGCGTCGTCGGACGGTGGCCTTCCGTCCTCGGCAGCGCAGCCATCGTCGTCTTCTTCGCGCTGCTGACGGCGCTGGCCGCGCGCGAATTCGGCACCGTCGTCGTGACGTCCGTGCTAAAGAACACGCCGATCGAAGTGACGGTCATCGTTATGCTGCTGCTGGCGACGTTGTCCGCGCGCAGCGACATGCGCTCCTTCTCGTACATGCACATGTTCTACTTGCCGATCGTGCTGTTCCCGGCGCTGATTATCGTCGTGCTGAGCTTAAAGAACTCTAATATGCTCTACCTCTTGCCGGTCATGGGCAACCACCGCCCCCATTTTATCGAAGGGGTGCTGACGATCGCGGCCTTATTCCAAGGCTTCTTCGTCATGACGATCGTCATTCCGGCGATGCGCCGCCCGGAAAAGGCGATGATCGCCGGCGCGTTCGGCATGGCGATCGCGGGAGGCTTGTACCTGCTCACCGTCGTGGCGGTCGTCGCGGTGTTCGGTCCGATGGAGACGAAAAATTTGCTTTGGCCGACGCTGGAGCTCGCGAAGACGACCGCGTTGCCGGCTAACGTGCTGGAGCGGTTGGACGCGGCGTTCTTGTCCGTATGGGTCACCGCCGTCTTTACGACATTGCTCTCGAGCTACTTCCTGACGGTCTTCACGCTGCGGGAGCTGCTGCGGCTGGGCGACCATCGCCTGTTCACCTTCGCTCTGCTTCCTATCGTCTTTACGATCGCCATGCTGCCGGCCAACGTCTTTGAACTGTACCGCATCATCGAGATCGTCGGAGGCATCGGATTGCTGCTCACGATCGGATACCCCGGGCTGCTGCTGCTCGTCGCCCTGCTGCGCGGGCAGAGGGGGGAGCGCGCATGAGAAAGCTCGCGACCGGACTGGCCTTGGCGCTGCTTCTCCCGGTATTGACCGGGTGCTGGGACCGGCTCGAGATCGAAGAACGCGCGGTCGTGCTCGCGATCGCCATCGACGTCGCCGATTCCGAGGAGGTCGACCGCTTCTCGAGTGTAGAACGCACGGCGCGGAAATACGGGAACGACACGCCGCTGCCCGAAGGCAAGACCGTCCGGCTGACGGCGCAGATCGCCGTCCCGGGCCGGATTCCGCTCGGCCCGGGCGGAGGCGGGGGAACGGGCGGAGGCGGGGGCGGAGGCGAAGGAGAGAGCCCCGTGTGGGTGCTGGAATCGCTCGGCCACACAATCGACGAAGCGGTGCAAACGTTGCAGCAGGAGGTCGCCGACCGGCTCTTCTTCGGTCATCTGCGGGTGATCGTCGTGTCGGAGGAATACGCCCGCCGAGGCACCGGGAACTTGAACGACTTCTTGCGGCGCAACCCGGAAGTGCGCCGACTCGCTTGGCTGGTAGTGTCGAAAGAACATGCGCACGAATATATGAAGACCGCGCCGCAGCTCGAGCGCGTGCCTGCGCTTTACTTGTTGTCGACGATGGACCATGCGGTAGAGATGGGGAAATATCCGATGGAGCCGATCGGCAGCTTCTGGATCAAGATGTCCAGCCTGGGGCAGGAAGCGATCCTGCCTTATTTGGAAATTCAAAACAAAGATAACGTCAAGCTGTCCGGTATGGCGTACTTCAAAGGCGAGAAAATGATCGGGTCGACGGATACGCTGGAGATCGGCCTTTACATGGGGCTGGCCGGCGAGGAGCAGGGCGGCTATTCCTCCTTCGTGCACATCCCGGATTCCGACGAGACGGCGATGTTCCGGGTTTCGAACCGGAGATCGTCCACGCGCGCCGTCCTCCGGAACGGCCGGCCCGCGATCGAAATCCAAGTCGACCTGGAGGGCAATATTACCGAGGCTTCGGATCAAGCCGAAGGGAACATCGATACGCCGGCGGATCTTGCGCGCATTCGGGAGGAGCTGTCCTCCCGCTTCAGCGAACGGTACGAACGGTTTATCGCCCTCATGCAGGAAGAGCATTCGGACATCTTCGGGTACGGCGAATACGTTCGGGCGCACCTTCCGTCGTACTGGAACCGCCGGGTGAAGTCGAAGGAAGGCTGGCAGCGCGCCTTCGAGGATCTCGACGTGTCCGTGAAGGCGACGTTCGACATTCGCCGCGTCGGACAGAAGGCGCAGTAACGAAAGGGGGACGCGAGCCTTGTACCAATCGAATTCGGGTTACCTCTTGTACGTCATCTTGCTGTTCCTTGTCTCGGGCGCAGCGATTTTGCTGTCCGACGCACGGAACTACAAAGAACAGGACATGCGCAGGGAAGGGAAATACGCCTTCTTCTTGGGGTGGCTGAATGTGCTGGCGGGCCTTGGCATCTGGGCCGGGGGGTGGGCGTTTTCGCTCTTCTTCCAATAAAAGAAAGACGCCGGATCGGCGTCTTTCTTTTATTGGATCAGATGCTTCCCGGAGAAGCCTCGCCTCCCGTTTACGCCCGCTGCAACGCTTCCTTCTTCGCCTCCGCGAGCAGCTGCCTCGCCGCCGCGCGAGCGCTCGAGAACGCCCGCTCCGCGAGTTCGCCTTTTCCCTCGCAGCCGTCCCCGCAAAAATAAAACGGCACATGCTCGAGCCGTACCGGCAGCAGCCGATTCGTCACGATGTTTTTCACGCTGGCGACCATCGCCTTCTTCGACACGCGCTTGACGACGACCTTCTCCCGCCATCCCGGATAATGGGCATCGAACGTCGCTTCCATCTGCGCCGTCTTCTCGTCGAGGTACGCCTTCCGCTCCTCTTCGCTATCGAAGGCGTCCTCGAGATAAGCGATGCCCTGCAGCAGCTGGCCGCCCTCCGGCACGACCGTATGATCGGTCGCCGACACGTCGGAGATGAACAGCTTCCGATTCATATCGCTAATGTACGAGAACGGCCGGGCGACGACCTCCGAGAGGCCTACGTCGTACACCATGACTTCGGTCGGCGTCGCTCCCTCGTAATCCGCGAGGAACGGCTCCCACGGCGTCCCGCGCAGCAGCTTGACGACTTGTTGGACCGGCATCGCGAACACGATCCGATCGAACTCGTCCTCGCCGTTCTTCGATCGCAGCCGATATTTCCGATTTTCGTACCGAATCTCCTCGGCCGCCTCCTGCAGCTTGATCGCCCAACGACCGGAGCTCTCGACCTTTTGCTTCAGCTGATTCGTAATGACCGCCCAGCTGCCGAGCACATAGTTTACCGGGCGGCTGGATAAGAACAGGTTATGGTAGTATTCCTCGATGACGGCCCCGGGCACTTTGCGGGCGTCCGACGGCGCGATAAAGAAGTTCGAGCAAACCAGATGCTCCCAAAGCTCCTTCAGGTCCTCCCCGCTCTCCGCCTCCGCCAAATAATCGCCGAGCGTCCGGTAGTTTTTCATATGGTGGATGTTCGCGATAATCGCCGCGATTTCCGCGACGAAGCGCACCTTCTGCGCCGACGGCAGCAGCTCGGTCTTCATCAAATTCATCGCGTCGAGCGGCGCCGGGGTGATCAATTCGTCCTTCGCATAGACGACCTTGCGTTTATCGACCTGCTTGCTGCCGAAGGAAAGCCCGAGTTCGTTTTCCAAATTCGTCAATTCGTGCCGGTCCAACGCATAGATCGCATGCGCGCCGTAATTCAAAGTAAAACCCGACTTCTCGTACGTGAACGCGCGTCCGCCCAGCTGCGGGCTTCGTTCGAACAGGACGCCCTCGATGCCCGAATGCTCGGATAAATAGGCCGCTGCGGTCAGCCCCGCCAAGCCTCCGCCGATAATGGCTACTTTCATGCGAACCCCCTCTTTCTCCTTCGCAGGCAAGGCGACGGGCGCAGGAAGCTCCGCCGCGCGCAGCCCCGCCCACGCCGCCGATAAATTCGATTGCAAATCCGCGAGCAAGCCGGGTCGTTCCCGGTAGGCCCACACCGTGAGCGTGCCGAAATACGTCGCCACGAGCAGCTCCGCTTTCCTGCGATCCGGCAGCCACTTCATCACGGCGGCCTCGAGCGCGGCCAGCTGCTCCGCCTGCCGGCGGCGAACGTTCTCGTTGCTCATCGCAAGCGACGCCAGGCTGCGGATGAGCCGCGGTATCTCGGCAATATTAGACCCCAAGTCTAGGAACAGTCGATTAATGTGTCCCTCCAGCGAAGGAACTAACGCCGGCGGCGTTTGCAGCCATCGTTCGACGATGTCGGCTTGCACCGACGTCAGCTCCCCGAGCAGGTCTTCCTTACTTTCGAAATAGTGATAAAACGTCCCCTTTGATATATTCGCCGCCTGAATAATTTCGTCGACCGATACTTGCTCGTACCCGCGCTCCACGAACAAGCGAACCGCCGTCTCGACGACGCGCTGCCGCTTCTTTCGCGTCGCCGCCCGCATGAACGCCGCCATAGCCCCCGCCCGCCTTCCTAACGAATGATCTCTCCCCATTATATGCATTTTTAGACCGTTAGTCTAATTATTTCGAAAATGTTTCCCGTTTCGCATGAAATCGCGCTAACCTTGGAAACCTATGGCTTGAGGAGGAGATCGCCATGATCAGCGGATCGACGCTTCCGCAGCCGATCGATCAATTAGAACGAACGATCCGCTCGGCCATAGAGCCCGCGTCCGACGCGAAGCTTCGCCGAACGCAGGATGTTTCCGGCGTCGACGGATTATTGGTCTATCTCGAAGGCTCCATCGACGAGCTGCGTCTCGAGGAGCAGCTGCTTGAGCCGCTGCGCGGCGCATCGTACGAGACGGTCGCCCTGCATGCGATGAACGCATCCTTCGCGGACCGTCTCGAGGATGCGCTGCGACAAGTGTATATGGGCTTCGCCGCTTTATTCGTCGAAGGCGAGGCGCGCGCTTATCTCTTCAGCCTGCCGAACATGCTCGCCCGGGGAATTAAAGAACCCGCCACCGAGGCGGTCATCCGCGGTCCGCGGGAAGGCTTCATCGAACGCATCGATCCGAATCTCGCGTTATTGCGCAATAAAATACGTACGCCGCAGCTAAAGTTTGAATCCTACCGCGTCGGCTCCGATTCGCAAACGCGCGTCGTCCTTGCATATCACGAGGGGTTGATTCGCAAGCCCGTGCTGGAGAACGTACGCCGGCGGCTGAAAGCCATCGAGATCGACGCCGTGCTGGAGAGCGGCTATATCGAGGAGATGCTGGAGGAGCGGCCGCGGTCGCCCTTCCCGCAGATGATTTATTCCGAACGCCCGGATGTCGTCGCCGCCCAAATTATGGAAGGCCGTTTCGCCGTCTTCGTCGACGGTACGCCCTTCGTCTTGACCGCGCCTATTACGTTCTGGCAAATGCTGCATGCAGCCGAGGACTATTACGAAAAATTTTCGTTCGCCACCTTCATCCTATTGCTTCGCTACGTGTTATTGTTTTTGGCGTTGTTTTTGCCTGGTATCTACGTCGCGACGATTACGTTCCATCACGACCTGCTGCCGACGAGCCTGCTGCTCAGCATCGCGGCCGCCCGGGAGTCGATCCCGTTCCCGGCGCTGATCGAAGCGTTAATTATGGAGCTCGCCTTCGAAGCGCTTCGCGAAGCCGGCGTCCGTCTGCCGAAGACGGTCGGGCAAGCGGTCAGCATCTTAGGAGCGCTGGTCATCGGTCAAGCTGCCGTGCAGGCCGGCATCGTCTCCGCGCCGATGGTCATCGTCGTCTCCATGACCGGGATCGCCTCGTTCACGATTCCGCGTTTCAACTTCGGCATCGCGGTCCGCATGCTGCGCTTCCCGCTTATGCTGCTGGCAGGCGCCTTCGGCTTGTACGGCATGATCATCGGCACCGTCTTGCTGGCTGCGCACTTATGTAACTTGACGTCCTTCGGCGTGCCGTATATGACCGGTATCGCCCCATTACGTCTTTCCGAGCTGAAGGATATTCTTATGCGGGCGCCATGGTACCGCATGAAACGCAGGCCGACCGTCGCGGCGCCGAGCCGGAGACGCCGATTCTAATCTTAGTTTTCCGTCACGAGGAGGAAGCTCGCCATGCGTCGATCGTTCGCGCTGCTCTTAACGCTCCTTGCGCTCGTTCCGTTAACGGGCTGCTGGGACCGGCGGGAAATTAACGATATCGTCTTTATTTCCGCTACTGCGGTGGACAAGGTGGACGAACTTTATAAGGTGACTATCCAATTTCCGCTCCCGAGCCAGTTGGGGGGCGCCGGCTCGACGGGCGGCGGCGGCGGCACCCGCGGCGCTCAGGCGTGGCATACCGAGACGGCGACCGGACGCACCGGACGCGAAGCGGTTGCGAAGCAGCAGGCTTCGCTGTCACGATACGTCAATTTCTCCCACAGAAGGGTGCTGCTGATCGGCGAAGGACTCGCGAAGTTGGGCATCGCGGAGCTGATGGACATCCTGGGTCGCGTTCCGCAAAACCGGATGACGGCGTATTTGCTAATGAGCGAAGGCGATGCAGAGAAGCTGTTCGAGGTAGACTCGTCGCTGGAGCAGTCGCCTGCGGAGATGCTGAGAGAGATCGCCGGGTTATCTTATAAACGCCCTGTGACGATCGAGGCGACCGTGAACGCCTTGCTTATGGAAGGGACCGATCCGTATATCCCCCTCGTCGGCACGACCCATGGAGGCAAGACGGATCGGGCGGAACGGGAGGCTGTGTTGAAAGGGATTGCCTTATTTCGAGGCGATCGATTAGCGACGACTTTGGAAGGGGACGCGGCGAGAGGGCTTATGTTCGCGTTAAACCAGGCGAGTCAGCCGGTCGTCACGGTATCCGCCCCGGAGGGGAAAGGGTACATCACCATGCGCGTAACGAAATCCAACGTACATATCGATGCCCAGCCGGGCGGAGCCGTTCCCCGGTTTACGATTCGCGTGAAAGGCGAGATGATCGCCTCGGAAAACAATTCGACCTACCGATTTGCGGAAGACGGCGAGCCGGTAGCTAAGTTGGAGGAAACCGTGAACGAATATTTGGAGGCGACGATCCGCGAAGCGATCGACGTTACGAAGGAGCACCGCGTCGATCCGATCGGCTTCGGTCTCCACTTATATCGCTATCACCCCTCCGAATGGCGGAAAATCAAGGAACGTTGGCGGAACATCTACGGAAGAGCCGACATTCAGGTTCGCGCCGAGCTCCGCTTCCAGCATCCCGGTACGATCAAGCATCCGCTGGGCGTCCCGAAAGAGGAGGTACGTCAATGAGCCCGCGATTGTCCCGTTCCCAAGTGTTAATGATCGGCTGCGCCTTCGTTTTGGACGGTACGCTCGTCAGCAAGCCGAGCCTCGTGATCCGCGACCTGCGAAGCGACTTTTGGCTCGCTTACTTGATCGCGCTGGCGTACGGCCTCGCCGCGATCGTCGCGGTCGGGTTGCTGGCGTCTCGTTTCCCGCGCAAAGACCTCATGGACGGACTCGTCTCGTCCTACCCGATCCTCGGGCGCGCGATCGTCGCGGGGTACGTCCTGTTTTTCTTCGGCATCCTGGTTCGGGACGTCCGTTCGACCACCGACTTCGTGAAGGTCAGTTTATTAACGATTACGCCGCTTACGGCGGTCGCCGTTTGCCTAGGTCTCTGCATTATCGCCATCGCGCGACACGGCAAGACGTCCGTCGGCCGCATGAGCCAGCTATGGCAGCCGATGCTCGTGCTGCTCGTGCTCGGCATCCCGATATTTCTCGCAAGCACGCTCGTCCTCGGTAATTTGCTGCCGGCGTTTCAGCACCCGTTTCCGGACGTGTTTTATGGCGCTTCTCACATTGTGGCATACGCCGGCGAAGCCACCGGCATCGCGTTCATCGCGACGAGCCGCACGTGGACGTTCCGCTATGGCATCTATTCGGTCTTGCTCGGATGGACGTTGCTTACGATTCTAACCGTTTGTCTTGTCCTGTCGCTGGGCGTGGAAATTCCGGCACGAACGCTTTACCCGAACTACGAGATGATCCGAAAGATTCGCTTGACGGATTTCCTCGATCGCCTTGACCTGCCGATGGTCGGCATCTGGCTGCCTGCGATGATCGTAAAGACGAGCTTCAGCCTATACATCGCCTCGAACGGCGTCGCCCGCATCTTTCCCAAGCTCCGCCTGTCCGCGATCTCGGTCGTGCTCGGCGCCGCGGCCGTCGCGGTCGCGATCCTCGCGTTCGAGCATGCGCTCCAAATCTTTACGTTCGATCAGTTCTGGATGCCGCTTTCGATCGTCTTCCAGCTCGCCCTGCCCGTCGCCTTGTTGTGCTTATGCATGATGCACCAACGAAAAAAAGCCGCCCGTAAGGGCGGCTGACGTAAATCAAGACGACGTTTACGAGCCGGCGGGCCCGAAAGCCACTTCCGCGACGGCGGGCTTCTTGCTCGCCGCCGGCTTCCGGTCGTACGTAGAATCCATCAAGACGGGGAGATTTCGCATGCCGAGCGTCATCGGGGAGCGACATTGCGCGCAAGCCGGTACGTCCGCGAACGAATACTCGTTGCGCATCCACCCCTTGCACCCTTCCTTCGTACACGTCCAGACGGCCGTCGATTCAGTCGGGTAGTCCTCCATCGGTCGTTTCCGCGAATAATACATGCGAACCCCTCCTTTTTTAATCTGGCGAAAAAAAAGAAGCTGCCCTACTTCGGAAGCAGGGCAGCGGGCGATTACAATTTTACGACGTTTTCGGCTTGCTTGCCGCGGTTGCCTTGTACGACGTTGAACTCAACGCGCTGGCCTTCGTCCAAGGACTTGTAGCCGTCGCCTTGGATGGCGCTGAAATGTACGAATACGTCGTCTCCGCCTTGTACTTCGATGAAGCCGAAACCTTTCTCTGCGTTAAACCATTTCACTGTACCTGTTTGCATCTTGTAATTCCTCCAAAAAGTAAATTGTTACATGGTCCGATAAAAAAAGTCACATCTTGAAAAAGAGGTCAGCATCGCAACTCTTTCCCAATATGTGACTTCAACCGTCTCATATACGATAAACTTATCTTACCACATCGAAGCGGAAAATGCAAACGGCAATCTGCCCATTACCGTTCGACATGCTTTCGGAGCCCCAGCTCGGCCTCCACGATCGATCGCGGCGGAATGCTTTCCCAATCGCCGACGCCCTGCACGACGAGGGAGCCGACCAAGCTGCCGATCCGGACCGCCTCGACGAGGCTCTCCCCTCGGACGACGCCGGACAGGAAGCCCGCGCAAAATCCGTCCCCGGCTCCGACCGTGTCGACGACCTGCTTGACCGGAAAGAAAGGCACCCGCTCGATGCGATCCTTTCCCACGACCAAGGTTTCCTGGCCCGCGCCCTTCACGACGGACACCGCCTTCAGCATTCGCAGCTCCGCGACGATGCTTTCGAAATCATCCGTGCCGTACAACAGCTGAAGCTCGTCGTAACCCGGCAAATAATAATCCGCCTGCTCCGCCAGCCGTTGCAGGACGGGCTTCGCCTCCTCGAGCGACCACAGCTTTAGCCGAAGATTCGGATCGAAGCTGACCTTCACGCCGTGTCGCCGAGCGATGTCTACGGCCGCGAAGACCGTCTCCCGGCACGATTCGCTCAGCGCCGGCGTAATGCCGGTAATATGTAAGATTTTAGCTTGTTTTATGTAGGCTTCGTCCAGATCGGCGGGCGTCATCTTGCTTGCGGCGGAGAGCTTTCGGTAATAATAAACCGAGGATTTCCCCCACGCCATATCGCGAAGCATCAATCCCGTCGGCTCGCCGTCGACGAGCGCCGCGCGCGAGACGTCCACGCCTTCCCCGCGAATTCCTTTGAGAATCGTTCTTCCGAGCGGATCGTCGCCGAGCCGGCCGAACCAACCCGCGCCGACGCCGAGCCGCGCCAATCCGATCGCCAGATTGCTCTCCGCGCCGCCGAAGGAGCTTTCGAACGTCTTCGCGTGTTCGATGCCCTTCCCTTGATTCGGCAGCAGAAGCGCCATCGTCTCGCCGAACGTAATAATGTCAGGTGATGGTGATGCCATATGGATCGTATGCCCCCTCTAGGAAAATGAACCCTTCCTCTTACCATATCACATCAGGAAGGGGCTGGGGACAGGCAAAGCCGGCTCTCGGTTCATTTTCTTCCCGTCGATGTCCTGCGAACGTCTCCGAGCACGAAGCCGCTTGCCGGCAGCGACGGCATCCTCGCCAAGCTCCCCGTATCCGTCATCCTTTCAAAGCGCCGGCGGCGACGGATTGGAACAAGCGCTTCTGCACGACCCCGAAAACGATAAGCAGCGGTACGGAAATAAGCGTACAAACGGCGAACACGGCTCCCCAATCCGTAGAATATTTTTGTTTAAAATTATAGATGTACGTGATGGCCGTCATCTTGTTCGTATCCTGCAAATAAATTAAGGGATTGATAAAATCGTTCCAGATGCCGAACATA